>JBARBP010000063.1:0-4504 GCA_049793195.1 Occallatibacter sp.
GGCCCTCAACGATCCGCAATGGGGCCTTGGCTTTCCCGTCCTGCGCTTCAACTTCCGCGGCGCCGGCCTCAGCCAGGGCACGCACGACGGCCGCGCCGAAACCGGCGACGTACTCGCCGCTCTCGACTGGCTTGAAAGCGAGTACAAGCGCCCTCTCGTCGCCGTCGGCTTCAGCTTCGGCGCTGCCATGACCCTTCAGGCTTGTTGTCACCCGCAAATCCGCCCCAATGTCCGCGCTCTCGCGGCGCTCGGCCTGCCCACACAAGCCGACGGACACAACTACCGCTATCCTTGCCTGCAAGCCTGCAACCTTACCAAGCTCTTTCTCAGCGGCGACCATGACCAGTTCGCTCCGTCCGCCCAGTTGACCGCGGTAGCCGCCTCCGCTGCCGATCCCAAGAGAATGGTGCTCCTCCCCGGCGCCGATCACTTCTTTACTGGTCACCTGGAAGCGATGCAGTCCTCGCTCGCCGGATGGCTGAAGGAGCAATGCTCATGACCCCGGCCAGCGATATTACACTCGACGCGCTCCATACCACGGCCACCGAAATCTTTACCGGAGCCATCAAAGCCTGCAACATCGGCTCCGCCTTCGATCGCCGCTTGCGCTTTGAAGGCAATATCCTCCACCGCCTCTTGCCCGACGGCAGCGGCCCGGCCACCATCGACCTCGCCGGCTACAAGCGCATCTTCGTCATCGCGCTCGGCAAGGCCGCCGGACCTATGCTCGAAACTCTCCTCGACCGCATGAAGCGCCGCAAGGGCCTGCGCGGTGTTTGCTGCTACAACCAGGTGCCCAATAAGCGCAACTGGCGCTTCCGTTACTTTGAAGGTGGCCACCCGCTGCCCAACGAAGATACCTTCGCCGCCGCCCGCGCAGCGCTGGCACTGCTCAAAAAAGCCAAGAAAGACACGCTCATCTTCTTCCTCATCTCCGGCGGCGGATCGGCCATGTTCGACCTCCCCATCGACCCGCAAATCACCCTCGAGGAAACCCGGCAATTCCATCAGGTTCTCCTGGCCTCGGGTGCGCCTATCAACGAGATCAACACCCTGCGCAAACACTTCTCCGCGGTAAAGGGCGGACGCCTCGCCATGGCCGCGCCTGATGCCGCCAAGATCAGCCTCCTGCTCCCCGACGTCCCGCTCCGCTCACTTGACGCGCTCTCCTCAGGTCCCTCTTCGCCCGATCACTCCACCGTTGCCGAGGTGCGCGAGCTGATTGCCCGGTACAACCTCGCCCCCAAGTTTCCAGCCTCTGTGCGCGCCTTCTTCCAGCGCACCGACATGCCCGAGTCCCCGGGAAACAAAAGTTGGCTCCCTCCCTTCTTTCCCAAGCTGCCCAAGGCCGATACCGTTCCTGCGCGTCGCGTCACCGCCGCCGCCACAATGACGGACGAAGACGCGGCATTTCGCGATTCGGTCTTCGAGATTCTCCTCTCCAGCCACGACCTCGTTGAAAGCGCCCGCGCCCTCGCCGAAAAGGCTGGATACCACACCGTCGTCGACAACAGTTGTGACGATTGGGATTACGCCGATGCAGCCCGCTATCTTCTCGGTCGCTTCCACTCCCTGCGCGCCATCCATCCCCGCCTCTGCCTCATCTCGGTCGGCGAAGTTACCGTCACCATGGATCGCACTCCCGGCGCCGGAGGCCGCAACCAGCAATTCGCCATGTTCTGCGCTCTCGAGCTTGAGAAATATCAGGGCGAGCATCTCACCGTACTCAGCGCCGGCTCCGACGGCATCGACGGCAACACCCAGTCTGCCGGCGCCATCGCCGACCCCACCACGGTCGCCCGCGCCCACACCTTCGGCTTCCACCTCAAGGAATCGCTCGCAGCCTTCAACGCTTGTCCCATGTTCACCGCACTCGGCGACTCCGTCGTCACCGGTCCCACCGGCCAAAACCTACGCGACCTCCGCCTCCTCATCGCCGAGAGAGATTAGATTTTGGAAGGCTTTCACCCAGGTGCACCCTCCAAACTGGCATCCACTCCAATCTAGGTGCTCCATCGTGATGAATGGGTTCCAACACTCATTCCCCATCGTTCCAACCTTCCCACAAAAAAATTTCCCGCCCCCACAAACCTGCCGCTATGCAATACCATTGGATTCACACCTGAGTTAGCTCCATTGGGATTCGTTCGTGTCTAGAAAAGCATCGCGCAAATCTGGCGGAAAGACACCCGACATTCGAACCGTCGCGGCCGTCGCCAAGGTCTCCATCGCCACCGTCTCCCGCACCATCAACGGCTCGCCGCTGGTCAGCGAACGGCTGTCCAAGCGCGTCTGGCTCGCCATCAAGCAGCTGAATTACTTCCCCAACACCCACGCCCGCACCCTCGTCTCTGGCCGCAGCCGCCTCTTCGGCATCATCGTTGAAAACATCACCAACCCCTTCTTTCCCGAGCTCATTCAGAGCTTTGAAGAGATTGCCGTCTCCCACGGCTACGAAATTCTCGTCAGCTCCTCCAACAGCGATCCCATCGTCCTTACCGCCTGTATCCGCCGCATGTTGGAGCGCAAGGTTGAAGGCGTCGCCGTCATGACCTTCGGCCAGGAAGAACCGGTCCTCGATCAACTCGTGAATCGAAACGTGCCCATCGTGCTCGCCGAGTTCAAGCTTGAAGACCCCAAGGCCAGCACCATCCTGCTCGACTACTCCACCGGTATTCATGCTGCCGTCAATCACCTGGTCAAGCTCGGCCACAGCAAGATCGCTTTCCTTGCCGGCCCCCATAAGCTCCACTCCGCCATCACCCGCGAAAACGACTTCCGCACCGCAATGCAGGCTGCCGGACTCATCATCCAGAAAAAGTGGATCATCGAGTGCGACCACACGCTCAAAGGCGGAGTCGCCGGATACGACAAGTTGCAGACCCTCGCTGCGCGCCCCACCGCCATCGTCTGCTCCAACGACATGACCGCCATCGGCGTCCTGCGCGCCACCTACATTGAAGGCCTGCGCGTGCCGCACGACTTGTCCGTCATCGGCCTCGACGACATCGACTTCGCCGAGTTCACCCTGCCGCCCTTGACCACCATTCGACTCTCGCGTTCAGATCTCGCGCGCGCCGCCTTTGAAGCCCTCCGCCAGCAGGCAGAAGACCCCAACGCCCCCAACCCCAAACGCGAATTTCTCGTCTCCACCAGCCTCATCGTTCGCGGATCGACAGCCGCACCCGCAACCACCGCATAAAAAAAGGCCGCAATCAGCGGCCTCCCTTATCATGATCCTAATCACTACCCACTAATCACTGCCTCTCTCGCCTCCCGCATCGCCGCAATCTCCTCGTGTGTCTCGTCCGCCGCAACGCGGCGGTCTCGATACACGCGCGATTCGCCAAACCGCAAATCTGCCTCGAACCCACCCACGCCCAGCACCTTCCACAAGTGATTCACGAACGTCTCGTCACCATACCAGCAAAGTTCAATCTCCGGCATTCCGTCCGCCAAGGTATAGCGAATCGCCGCCGTCGTAATCGGCGCGCCCAGCGACGTCGCAGGATCGATCAGCCGCGAGTGAAAACGAATCACCTCGCTCCCATCGGTGCTCGTTCCCTCGGGAAACAGCAGCATCGGAATCGGGATCGGAAGCTTCAGCCTCTCTGTCATCTGCTCGGCCACAGACTGCGCACTCGCCAGGCTCCCGCGATCGACAAAAATCGTCCCTCCGCACCGCGCCGCTCTCCCGAAAAACGGCCACCCGCCGATCTCGATCTTGGCGACAAAAAAGCACGGCATCGCAGCCGATAAAACCAGAATGTCGATATAGCTGAGGTGATTGCAAACCACGAGTCCGCGCGTCGGAGCCTGCCCGTCAACACTGTATTCAATGTCCAGGCTATTCAGCATCCTCTGTGCCGTACGCTGCATCCAGCCCACGCGCCGCTCCCAGGTCAGAGGCCCGCTCAGCCGCAAAAGCCAGAAGCGGAAAATGCACAGGATGATCTCGAAACCCAGCGCCACAGCGCGCCGAAACCGCCGCAAGCTCATTGCGTCAATGGAGCCAGAAACCGATGCCGCGCTGCCGGCGATATCGTCTTCAGATCGAGCAATGTCAGGAAATCGATGGTGCCGAACTCGCGGTCCCAGGCCGGCGGCGCCGCAATCCGCGCGCCTATCGCCAGGTACGTCTTCAGGAGCCTTGGAATCTTTACCGAAGAATTAGAATGAGTTCGCATGTCCTGCTGGGCCGGCGGCTGTGCGCCATGGCCTTCTTGCTCGCTGGGACAGGCATAACGAGCGGTCGGCAAAGTCTCAAACTCCGCTGAAACCCTGTAATGCTCAAGCTGGCTATAGACTTGCCAACCCTCCGCCGGGTCCTTGGAATTCAATGAAGAGCAGCCGATCAACGTACGCAGCCCCATCTCGGTAGCATACTGCGCGATCCCCCTCCACAACAAGGTCAGCACCTCGGGCGTCCGATGCTCGCGATCGATCGATGCCCTGCCCAACTCCAGAATTCCCGCGCGCAGCGCCTCGTACGGCGCTAGATTGA
>JBARBP010000064.1:0-29837 GCA_049793195.1 Occallatibacter sp.
CCCTTGTTGATCGGCTTCCACGACTTGCCTCCATCGTCGGTTCTGAAAGCTCCCGCCGCCGAGATGGCAATATACATCCGCTCCGCATTGCTCGGGTCCAGGATCACCGTATGCAGGCACATCCCGCCCGCGCCCGGCTGCCATTACGGCCCCGTGCCATGTTCGCGAAGCCCCTTCAGTTCTTCCCAGCTTGCGCCCGCGTCTGTTGACTTGAAAAGCGCAGCATCTTCCACTCCCGCAAACACCGTATCCGCATCCGTCAACGACGGCTCCATATGCCACACCCGCTTGAACTCCCAGGGATGCGGTGTTCCGTCGTACCACTGGTGCGTTCCCGGCACGCCCGCGTACTCGAACTTGTTACTCACTGCATTCCACGTCGCACCCCCGTCGTCCGAGCGCTGCACAACCTGGCCAGACCAGCTGCTCGACTGCGACGCGTACAGCCGGTTCGGGTCAACCGTCGACCCCTTCATGTGGTAGATCTCCCATCCTGCGAAGAACGGCCCGCTCACATTCCAATCTTTCCGCTTGCCATCCGAGCTCAGAACGAACGCACCCTTCCGCGTCCCTACCAGCACACGTACACTGCTCATTCCCGTCCTCCTGTTGGTGTTCGGCGTCTCGGGCTGGCCAGCCCCGCATCGGGGAACGCCGTTCTGAGATTCTTCCCGATTCCCCTTGCATTTTGCAAGCTATTTTCACGGCCAAATCGCCGCCCTGCCCCATTTGCGCTATTGAATTGTCACCCCGAAGGGCAGAGAATTTCTTGTACTCCAAAACATTGCATTCGAGAGACTTGAATACCCATTTATGATCAGGCATGTGCGGAATTTTTCTTTTTCTTCTCACTCACGTCCGATAACTGCATTCAACAGGGTGCGTTCTGTTCTTGCACTCGTAGCGCTGGGCGCCGCCGGCTTTGCAGTTCCCGCGCTTTCCGCGCAAGTCGCAAATCGCATCCTGCAGACTGTTGACACTTCTCAATTGCGGGCCTTGCCCAATCACCATCCTCTTTGGGCAGTTGCCGCCAACAGCATCGGCCCGGTCCCCTCGGATCTTTCACTCAATCAGCTAACCTTGGTACTCTCCCGCCCGCCCCAGCAGCAAGCCGCATTCGACCAGTTTGTCGCCGACCAGCAGAATCCGACCTCGCCCGACTATCACCACTGGCTCACGCCTGCCGAGGTTGGCGCGCGCTTCGGCCTTTCCGATCAGGACATTGCCACCATCGCAGCGTGGCTCCAGTCTCAGGGTCTGCATGTCAATTGGGTTTCGCCCAGCCGTATCTTTATCGGATTCGGCGGCTCGGCAGCCAATGTCGGCCACGCCTTTCAGACCGAGATGAATTACTACAGCGTTCGCGGTGAAAAGCGCCTTTCAGTCAACTCCGACCCCCTGACTCCCACGGCGATTGCCCCCGCCATCACCGCAATTCGCGGCCTCTACACCACCAATGAGCAACCAAACCATCATGTCAGCGCAGAGCAGTCGGCAACGCCGCAGCTGAATGGTGGAAATGGGGCACACTTCCTGACACCCAGTGATTTCGACACCATCTACGATGTCCCCGCCAGTATCACCGGCGCCGGGATGACCATTGGCATCATCAGTTGGTCGCGCACAAATTTCGCCGATTTCGACAACTTCAAAAGCAAGACCGGGGCTACATTTGCCGATCCCACTGAGGTCGTGCCAACTGCCTATGGCGGGATCGACCCCGGTCCCGCTTATACAGCACCGCCTACGAGCAACGTTTCCCTTGGAGGACAGTCGGAGGCAACGCTTGATGTGACCCGAGCCGGCAGTGTGGCGCCCGGCGCCAATCTCCTGCTCGTGGTCTCCTCCCAATCAGGTACCGAGGACGGCATCGGCGCCGATGCACAATACCTGGTCAACACCACTCCCGTTCCCGCTCAGGTTATGTCCATCAGCTTTGGGGCATGCGAGGCCAGTGCCGGGTCGGGCGGGGTTGCTTTCTGGGACAACCTTTTCCAAACCGCCGCCGCCGAGGGAATCTCGGTCTTCGTCTCGTCCGGCGACTCCGGCGCTTCCGGCTGTGATACTTCTTTCTCTGCGCCGCCCTCTTTACCTACTGTCGACAGCCCCAACTACATCTGCTCCTCAAGCTACGCCACATGCGTAGGTGGCACCGAGTTTGCCGACACTGCGAGCCCTTCCACTTACTGGTCATCTACCAACGGCGTCGGCTACCTCTCCGCGCTCAGTTATATCCCCGAGGGCGCGTGGAACGAATCAGCCTCTTCCTACGTGGCCGCCACCGGTGGAGGCGCAAGTACCGTCATCGCTACTCCCGCATGGCAAACAGGCGCGGGAGTGCCTTCACCCGGGACTGGCCGCTACACTCCCGATGTTTCGTTTTCCGCCTCCGATCACGATGGCTACTTCGCCTGCATGGCCGCTGCAAGCGGCAGTTGTGTCACAACCAGCGGTGGCTTCAGTTTTATTGCCTTCTCTGGCACCTCGGCCGCTGCGCCCAGCATGGCCGGAGTGGCCGCTTTGCTCGGACAGCTACTGGGCGCACCGCAAGGCAACCTCAATCCGCAACTTTACTCACTGGCCACCTCAGTGCCTTTGGCCTTTCACGATGTAACCGTCGCCTCAAGCGGCGTGAGCGCATGCAGTGTCGATACGGCGAGCATGTGCGACAACACCATCCCTGCCGCCACCGGGGGGAGTTTTCGGCCTGGCTACCTGGTGGGGGATGGATACGATGAAGCAACCGGCCTCGGTTCGCTCGACGTGGCTACGTTCATTCACAACTACCCTGCCGCAGCTCCGTTACCAACAGCAACAACGGGTGCCGCTTCCGCCATCACAACCACTTCTGCTACGCTGGCCGGCGCGGCAAACCCCAACGGGACTGACACAAAGGTGTGGTTCCTCTACGGCGCCAGCAGCACCCTGAGTGGGGCAAGCCAAACTCCATCGCAGGACATCGGCTCCGGAACGTCGGCGGCCCCAGTCAGCGCCAACATCTCTGGACTCACCGCGGGTACGACGTACTACTTCCAGCTCGAGGCTCAGAGCAGCGCGGGCATTAACTTCGGGAGCATTCAAGCCTTCACGACTTCCCCGGGTAGCAAGACGACGCCCACCATCACCTGGAATACTCCGGCTGCGGTCGTTGTTGGAACGGCATTGAGTGCCACGCAGTTGAACGCGACGGCCAGCGTTCCAGGGACGTTTCTCTACAATCCCCCGGCGGGAACTGTCATGTCCGCCATCGGAAACACAACTCTTTCCACTACATTCACCCCTACAAACACCTCGGCCTACAACACCGCGACATCTTCGGTCACGCTGGCCGTAGCAGCCGTTCTGCCTGGCTTCACTCTCTCAGGCACGGCAGTCACCAGCCTGACGGCAGGTGCGACAAGCGGCAATACGTCCACCATCACCGTGCAACCCTCGAACGGCTTCACCGGTCCGGTGACATTAACGGCTGTCATCACCACCGGCCCTTCCAACGCTCAGGACGTGCCGACTCTTGGCTTCGGCGCTACAAGTCCGGTGAGCATCGCAAATACCAGCGCCGGCACAGCCACATTGACCATCTCTACCACAGCAAGCCAAAATTCCTGCGCAGTGGAGAATGAAATGCCGCGCGGAACTCCCTGGTATACACGTGGCGGCGCGGTCCTTGCGTGCCTGTTGCTCTTCGGCATTGTGCCCCGACGGCACAGAGGCCGGGCAATGCTCGGCATGCTGCTGCTTTTCGTCGCTCTAGCCGGTGGCCTGCTGGCCTGCGGCGGCGGTTCGAAATCAACCTGCAACGTTTTCATCCCCGGCACCGCCGCGGGCAGTTACACCATTACCGTCACAGGTACGTCGGGCTCGATTACCGCAACCTCCGCACCGATTGCGTTCACAGTTCAATAGCTCTCCACCAAAACCAGAGGGCACATTCCCGATAAGGAATGCGCCCGCAAGAGCCTGTTATGAACTTTCCCGAGGGCGGCGTTGTGAGTGAAAATCGGGCCAGACGAGGCGGAGGACGAAGACTTTGGTGATTCCAAGGCTAGGACGACAACGAAGTATTGCCCGATTTTCGCCGCAACCCGCAGGGCTGGGGCCAATTTTCCCGATTTCGTCGTCGCTCGTCGCTAACAGACACCCGGTCTGCGTCGCTCCTCACTCCTTGAACTCGGAAAAACTGGCTCCCAGCGTCGCCCACGCGAAAGTTCATAACTGGCTCTAGGGCCTTCAGATTTTTCCTGCCGCGCTTTTGCATAAAATTATCGGCCCTTGGCGCACAATCATTCCATAGACGTAATTCATCCTGTGCTCAACCAACGCGGATTCGGCCTCAAGGTCGCATTTCAAAGCTGAGAGCTGGCGCTGAGAGCTCGGAAAACGCCCGCAACTCCTTTGGTGAGTGGACCTTGCCTGAAAAAAGGCCTGAAATCAAGGCATAACTCCTTAGCTGAGACGATTTTAGGACTTAACTCGAATGCCTAGAGGATTTTGGGACACACCCCCCACCGATAAGTCCAAGCGGCAGAGTAACTTGGCCCAAAAGTCCGGACTAGATGGGGGAGGGGGGGCAGGATTTCCACAGGGATGCACACCGCCCCCTGCCCCGGTCACTCGCGGGTTCGGCGCGGACTACTGCCCCGCCACTGAAATTAGCCGCACCGGCCCGAGCAGCCCTGACGGCAGCAGAGGCGAGTCAGCCTTGTACGGGGCGAAATCCGTGAACGTGTACTTCTTCACTGCGTAGGACTGCTGGTCGCCGATCAGGCGATTCACCCACAGGTTCGTTACTTCGATCACAATCTGATTGCTTCCCGGCTTCAGGATTCCGGTAACGTCCACCTTGAAGGGCGTCTTCCACTGGATGCCCAGGTACTTGCCATTCACTGCCACCTCGGCTAAGTCACGAACGTCGCCGAGATCGAGCCAATAATGCGCTCCCGGCGTCAGCGTGTTCTCCGGAATTTGCACCGTCTTCGAATAAGTCGCTGTTCCTGAAAAGTACTTCACGCCATCGATGGAGTTATCGCTCCACGAAGTGAGTCGATCAAACGCAACCATCTCCGGCGCGCCCCTGTTGGGCTGGAAGCTCACGCTCCAATTCGCGTTGAGCGCGTCGTCAAGACCAGGGACTTCCGTTTCCCGGGCCTGCGGTAACTCGAACGATGCAGCCGTCGCCGTACCGCGAAACACAACAAAAACCGTTCCATAAGGGTCGAGCCGAAGTGGAATCGTTGTTCGTCCATCCGCGATCCGATACGAAACCGGCGTCGACGCGCCTGTCGCCGCATCCCATAACTCCGGCGTCTTGCCTTCCACGCGGAACGTCGCATCTACGCTCTCTGCGCGGTCGTTGCGATTGTCCACAAAATAGATGTCGCCATCGTCCAGCCGGCGATGAAGGAACATGAGCACTGTATCGGCTTCAGGCTTGGTGTACTCGAAGTCCTCGCTGACATCGAGATCTTTAAGGACCTCATTCGCCGTCATGCCCGAGTAGACTCTTCCTTTTCCGAATCTGCGATAGGCGCTCGGTTGCGAAGTTACCTTCTCCAATAACTCTTTTACCAATCCTTGCTTCTCTGTCGCACTTGTGCCCCATAGCTGATCCGCAACGCGGTGGAATTCGTCTTCATCGTCAGAAAGGCTTGGTGAGTCCGTAGGCTTGTTCCCTACGATCACCGCGCCCTGCTCCACCAGGCTCTTGAGCTGCTGCAATACCGGCAGCGTCATGCGCTGGCTTCTTCCACCCAGATAAAGGATGCGATAACTCGTTCCTCCCGGAGTTACAAGCCTTCCATCCTGGAACGACAGTTGATGCAATATCACATCGCTGTTGACGAAGTCGAACCCATAGCCGTCGGGCGCATCCTGCTGTCCCTTCCAGCCAAACACAGCGGTGAGCGGCCCTTCCTCTCCGTAGAAGTAAGCCACATCGCCGAAGTAGTGACCTTGCTGCAGCAGGTACGAACACCGCGCGAGATAAGTGACCCATGGCCCTGCATCGCTCGCCCAGGTCTCGTTGCGATTGAACCACAACCCATACGGACCCAACGTCAACCCCGGCGTCATGTCGGCCAGCGGCTGATGGGACGACTCATGGATTTCGAACCGGTTCACGCCCAGCGTAAACTCCAGGTCGGCAACCTTCTTGAGATTATTGGGCGAAAAAGACCACGCCGGCCCCGGCGAGGTCATGGATTCCGCGCCCACCAAATTCTGCCCATAGATATGCGCAACCGATGCGGCGCCACGCAGATCCGCGATGTAATCCGTATTCGGCCCCGGGCTTCCTGCCCACGTCCACATTGCCCCCATGGGCACATCTGTTTTACTGCGCATCTCCATGTCGTCACCCAGCGATGGGCGATGAAATTCAAGTGCCTCGCCGTAGTAACTCAGGCCATGCTCATGTAAGTCGTCGGATATCTCGCCGTAGTGGTTTTCCGCGATAAGTTGACCAATGGTACGGCGGAAGTCCCAGAGGAATCTATCTGTATCCTCCGTGCTCTTTACGATTACTCCTGTTAGCGCCGGCAACCATGGGTGCGCATCGTAGCCGCGCCGCTTCTGAAATTCGTCCAGCATGTTATCGGTCCAGTTTTGCGGACCTACTTCGATGCTGTCCGTCAATAGGAAAGAGATTCCATCCTTGCCCATTTTGTCCTCGCCCACGGTATCGGAATACATCTTGAGATAGCCGTCAAGATAGTTCTTCACATACTCGCTGTTAAGCTTATCGACTTCCAGGCCCGTAGCCTCGACCGGTGCCGGGCCGTTCTCGTGTCCCGTAAGTGAGTAGCCAATCCGAAGAACCATCCACTTACCCGCGGGCGGAGTCCAGTCAAGAGTTCCGTCCGGTTTCATCTTGCCGGTAAGATCGATAACATCTTCCTTCGGTACAATGAACTCCGGCGCAACACTCGGGTCGTGGATTTCATAGAAGTCACGGGCGTTTGCATAGCCCGCGCGCTTCTCGAATTCATTCACGCGCGCCCCACTGCTCAAGACCAACTCGGTAATCCGATGATCGGTAACTGGCTTGGCAGAGGCCGGCGTCGTAAGCACTATCCTGAAGTAGCGCGCAGTGACCGCATCAAATGCCGCAGTGCGCTCAGGCACGCTGCTGAACGGAATATCCGCAATCTTGCGGAAGTTCTCACCGTCATCGCTGACTTCAATCCGCGGAGGTACATTTTTGCTGTCGTAGTCGAAAACGGAGGTCATATCGTCGAGCGAAGCCAGCGTGACGGCTTGAATCGTCTGCGCATGTCCATAGTCGAACAGAACCCACGACTCGCTCCTTGCCTGACCTGCCGTTAATTCGAGCGCAACCGTGTTCACGTCCCCATCGGATAACTCGGGCACATTCGGAGTGCCACCGCTCGAAGTTACTTGCGGATTTAACTCCGCCTGGGTCTTGTCTCCATCGGGAATCCTGTACGCCACAACAGCGGCGTCCGCATAAAAGGCAGGTAACTCGGCGCTTCTGCCGTTTGAACCGCTTGTTCCCTGGACGTTAAAGTTTTGAAAGGTTCCGTCCACTTCGGGGGGATGAGGCAGAGCTTCGGTAAACGGCTGTCCGCCTTCAATGCGGGTCGCGCTCCAGACCATCTTCTTCATTCCTTGCGGCGCGGGAACCCATGGTCCGCCTGTCTCACTCCACCCGGGCGAACTGGCGATTGCCACTTCCATTCCCATGCTTTTCGCCGTCGTCACCGCATAGCTGAAAGCCTGCTTCCATTCCGGAGTCATATAAATGAGGCGACGCGGGACCACTTGCGGCGTTGCGATCGCGCCTTCGAAGATGGTGACTCCGCCCAGACCGATGGAATGCATCCAATCCAGATCCAGCTTGATCCCCTCGGGAGCGATGTTGCCGTTCATCCAATGCCACCAGACACGCGGACGCGCACCGTTGGGTGGATCCTGAAACCCCTGCATTAGGGTGTCTGGAGAGGGTGAGCCTTGAGACGCTGGCTTGTCCTGAGACGGCACCGCCGGCGCTTGCGCCGGTACCTTGTAACTCGCTAAGCAGGCAATGACAAAGAGGGCAGTTACACAAGACCTGTAACTTATCATCTAAATTCATCCTCGTTTGTTTTCTCGCTGAGCGGAAAAGTTTGAAAGAATCTACTGAACCCTACTTCTTGGGTGCTACCGTGGCCCGTACTGCTCCGGTTGAGATTCCCCCATCCACCAACAACGTCTGCCCTGTCACATACCGGCTGGCTTCAGACGAAAGAAACACCACTGCCCCGTCCAGATCGTGCGGCTGTCCAGGACGCCTCATGGGAATGCGATCGACGAGATAATCTACCCATTCCGGATCTTCATAGAGAACCTTGTTTTGTTCGGTACGAAACCAGCCGGGCGCCAGGCAATTGACAGTAACTCCATGTTTGCCCCAATCGTCGGCCAGGCTCATAGTCAACTGCCGCACACCTCCGCGGCTTGCGCCATAGGGCGCAAGACCGGCGTAGCCTGCCACCGACGTAACCGAGCCGATATTGACGATGCGCCCGTATCCCTTGGCGATCATTCTCCTCGCCACAGCCTGCGCCACAAAGAATGTGCCGCGCAGGTTCGTGTCGAGTATTGTGTTCCAGTCTTCCCATTGCACATCGAGCGCGGGTTTACGTATGTTGCACCCTGCGTTATTCACCAGGATGTGAATCTGCCCAAGGGCTGCCTCCGCGTCGGCTGCCATTTTTTCGATGCTCTCCTGGTTGCGCACGTCGAGCTCGAGCGAAACCACGCGCCGGCCAAGCGCCTTGATCTCTGCCTCGAACTTCGCAAGAGACTCGAGCGTGCGGCTCGTCAGCACCAAATCCGCGCCGGCATTCGCCAGCGCCTTTGCAAAATACTGCCCCAACCCGCGGCTGGTTCCGGTCACAATCGCGACCTGCCCGGAGAGGTCGAAGAGTCTGTCGTTCATCAAGTCCTCGGTGCCAGAATAATCTTCATCAAATTCGGTTCGCGCGCATGGAGACGCTCAAACCAGCTTGGCCCTTCTTCAAGCGAAGCAACTGCCGTGATCAGCGGCTTCACCTGGATCTTTCCGCTGGCAATCAGTTCGATGGCTTCTGGATACTCCCCTGAAGATGCGCAGGATCCTTGCAACCTCAACTGACGCACCACCACTTTCTGCAGAGGCAGGGTCACCTCGGGCATGATGTTCCCTATCAGAGTCACCGTGCCACCCTTGCGCGTGCAATCAATTGCGCTGGCCACCGTTTCGTTGCGTCCAACGGCTTCCAATGCTATGTCGACCCCGCTGCCGCCCGTCAACCGCATCACCTCAGAAACCAACTTCGCACCCGAACAATGCAATACTTCGTCGGCGCCAACCTGCCTGGCCAATTCCAATCGTGTGGCGTCCACATCCGCGACAAACACGCGCGCGCAACCTGCGGCTCGTGCCGCCTGCAGGGTAAGCAATCCGATCATGCCCGCGCCAATCACCAGAACCGTTTCGCCACCGAGAACCGGCGAGACCTTCACCCCGTGCAGCGCCACCGACACGGCTTCAAGCATCGCTGCCTCGTTGAACGAGATGTTGGCGGGCAGCCTGTACATGATTCGCTCTGGCACTACAACATACTCGGCAAACGCGCCGTGCCTGCGATACTCGCCACACGAGACGCCGATTACCTGGCGGTTGTCGCACAGGTTAATTTGCCCGCGCTTGCAGTATGGGCACTCGCCGCAATAAAGAGTCGAGTCGAAGGTGACACGATCGCCTTTTCCGTACTTCGTCACTCCCTCGCCGATTGCCTCAACCGTGCCGGCAGCTTCATGGCCCATCACAATCGGCGGAATGCGCCGCCCTGTGGAGCCGTCGTAGCCATGCACGTCACTGCCACAAATGCCGCAGGCTTCCACGCGCACAAGTACTTCACCTCGTTCGACAACTGGCAATGGGAGGTCCGTAACTTCCAAGTGGTTGTATTCGGAAAGGAGTAATGACTTCATATCTTCTCAAGTTCTCATGTTAGTTAGTACGCCTGTGTCAACTTATTGAGTATGGCTTACACATCGCACAATTCTTTAGCCGCGCGTAGGCTAGTCATTGGATCATGCAGGGGCAGAAACTCATGCGCGACATACCCGTTGAAATCTGCCGCCGCGATGGCCCGTATCACGCCATCCCATTGTACCTCTTGCGTGTCATCAAGCTCGTGCCGTCCAGGCACGCCTCCGGTGTGAAAGTGCCCGATCCACGCGATGTTTTTTTGAATCGTGGCGATCAGGTCCCCCTCCATGATCTGCATGTGATAAATGTAGTAGAGCAGTTTTACATTTGGTGAATTCACTGCTTCTATCACGCGCACGCCCCATGCCGTGTGGTCCGCCATGTAATCCGGATGGTTTATCTTGCTGTTGAGTAACTCGAGACAAATGGTTACACCGTTGTCCTCGGCGATTTTCTTTACGCGGTTCAGTCCGATGATGGTGTTGCGCGCGCCTTCTTCATCCGCCATGCCGCGCCGGTTTCCGGAGAAGGTAATTACATTGGGCACCCCTGCTTTTGCCGCGAGGGGAATATTGGTGCGCAGCGCCGCTTCGATCGCTCCATGATGTTCGGTCCGATTCATGGCGTCGGGGATCGTTCCGGCGTCTACATACCCCATGGTGCAGGTGAGACCGTGACGGCGTGGAACCTCAAACTCCTCCGGCTGAAGCAGGTCAATACCCACGAGGCCGATCTGCGCGGCCGAGGCGCATAACTCTTCCAACGGAGTCTTTTGAAAGCACCAACGGCAGACCGACTGCCTGATTTTCTTCTTAGCGCTCACTTCTTCGCCCTTCAACAACCCAGACAACGAAGTCAACGCTGTTGCGGCAAGGCTCGTTTTCAGAACACTGCGACGGCTTATCATGAGCGAGTTCATCTGCTTTCTCCGGCCCCGCGATCAAAAGAGGGCAACCGATTTCATTTTCACTTTACGCTTCCGAGCAGTCATTCTGTCCCGCAGGCCTGAGAGACAAAATTCGTCGCAGCCGCGTCCTTTCAGCGGTCCATCAAAACGTATGAGAGTGCGATGGGAAGAATTGTACAGGCTGGCTACCGGGCATTGAGGTTGATCGGTCAGAAGGTGAAAGCCAACCCGCCGCGGATGCTGCGCTGACCCTGGGCAAAGACCAGGAGAGAACCATCGCTCAGAATAATGGGGCGATAGCCTTCGGCAAGCATGTTCCCCACGTCGAGCAACGCCTCCAGGCCACCCGCCCCATCGCGGCTCAAGCGGATGGGTTGGCGAAGCCGAAGGTTCAAGTATGGCTCAGCTGCATTCTGCGCAAATGGAGCGACTTGGGTGATGGTGTCCTCGGGCTGCCAGCGGTAACTCGCCCGCCAGCGGGTTCCAGTACCCTCCAGGGTTCCGGAAAGCGAGATGGAATACGTCTGTGTTCGACGGGGATGGGCTGCGCCAAGCACCGCGGCCATTTCCACCGGTCGAGACAGAGCCGGCATTACGAGCGCATTGCCGTTGGCATAGCTGAGGCGCACACTGTTTCCGCAGGGCAAACGGCGCTCCGCGCTGGCTACAACCCCATTGCTGGAGAAGTTTGGACCGGATGCATGGAGCAAGCCGCTCGAACTGTCGAGAAGCGCATCAACTGGGGTCGCACCCGAGCTGCCACCGGCAAAGTGTGCCATGGCCTCGATCACAGGGTTCAGAGTTTCGTCCGCAAAGACTCGGACCGACAATCCAGATACATCGGTCTTCCTCTCCCAGCCAATCTCCTGGTGCAGTCCACGCTCGATAACCAGCTGACCATTCCGGAGCGAGAACCGGGGCAGCCAAGCCCCGACCTGGGTGTCATCATTTTGCATCGAGCCCGCTTGAAAGGTCGCAACTCGGTAGTCTATCGACGAGTTGCCAGCGCGCCAGGCGATGGATGCATTCGGCAGCGCCGCGACCACCGTGTTGGAAGGTTGCCCGTCGAAACGGCCCAGGACTTCAGTGGAGCCCACCTCTACATCGAACTCATCGCCCAGATGCATGGTTTCCCAAGTCCGGACTGCTGCCTCATTGAGTCCCTCTTCACCCGCGGAGCCATCGATCTCGGGATGAATGGCGACTGCCGCTACCGATTGCACCGACCCTGCAAACCCCAGATCCTGGCGGAAACCGAGCATGGATTCCATTCCAGCATCGCTGTCTGGCGCGAAGTCCACGCGTGCCAGCAATTCGCGGCTGTTGGAGGGTGTGTCTTCGACTATTGCGGAAAAGCGCTGACCGGTCTCGCCAAAGGTGCCCGCCTGTCCGGTAGCCATCAATCTGGCCTTCAGCTTGGGCGCCGCTCCTGAGCCGTCAGTGACAACCACGAGCGGTCCGTCTTCCAGCCAGCGCAATAATGGCCGGTTAGCGGCCGATCGCAAAGTCCATGCCCAGTCATCTTTTTGGGAGTTAGCCGTGCGCGGCTCAGCCGGAAGCCACTGGACAGCTTCGTACAGAGTGTTGAGTGTCAGATTTACAATCGTGCCGGTGCGGACCCGGACATCCTCTCGCAAAGATGGCAGATACGACATGCCCATGGCTTTGAGCGCGTACCGGCCCGGAAACACCGATGAAATTTTGAAACGTCCCTGACTGTTGGTATAGACGCTGGCCACAATGCTCAGGTCCGGGCGCAGCAACTGCACCTGGGCGCCGATCTGCGGCACACCGGACGAATCGCGCACCAATCCCGAAACCGACGCTAATGTTGCTCCGCAGACAGGAGCAACTCCTAAAGCGATCAGCATCGCGAATCCGGCGAATTGGACGGCGAAATGGGTTTTGCGCTTCATCACTCGTATGTGACCCGGCAGCATCCCTGGCAATTTTATGGCAAGGCGAACCCACGCGCGCTGCCGAATCTCAAGTCCAGCATTCGTCTGCGCAGGAATAACTACTATTCCACGACAAATGGTGCCGATTGCGCAATCTCTTGTTTCGAAATTGCGTCATTTATTTTCACCGTCACCTTATATTTGCCTGGCGGCAGGCCAGCGATGGGCAGACTTTTCTCCACCGTCAACTGGTCGCTGTGCGCCCCCAGGTCCTTTGACTCCAGTTGTTTCTGCAAGATCACTGTCCCGGAGGCGGCATCAGTGATCTCGTAGGTAACCGTGGCCGAGTTACTTTTGGTCGCATCATCGATGCCCAAGTTGTAAAACTGCATCCAGAAATTCAGATCCTGATTGCGTTTGAACTTCACCGGCGTGGCCGGAACCGTGGTCGCTGCCACCCGCGGGCGCACGAAATCGCCACCTATGATGAAGTTTCCGCTGCCGATCTGTCGAGAGGAGACCGCATGCATCTCGTCGGCCAGAATCAACGACGACGCGCCAAGCTTCTCATCGTGGTAGACCGGCACATCAATACCGCGACCGAAGTATCCGATGTGATCCTGGTTGTACACGTCCTTAATGGCGATATCCAGACGATAGAGACCGGGCATCAGTGGGAGAGCCTTCCAGTAGACCGATTGGCGATCCAGCGTCTTTTCCAGCAGTTCCGATGGCTGATCGACCTCAACCGTATCTTCAAACGTCTGCACTGTCTTGCCGGTAATGGTGGTCACCTTGCCGAGAATGTTGACCAACCCTTTTGATACCCCCTCCTTTGTCTGGAAGGTGATATCGCGGTTCTTGATCTGCAAAGTGATTGGGACCAGGTCCATGCCTTCGGTCACCTTCACAAAGTCGGTCCGCACATCGAAGGGGAATACCGGGCCCGTCAACAGCTTGTGCTCGGAGACAAAGGCGTCCAGATCCTTGAACTTGATCGGCGGAGGAGCAAAAAGCTTGGCAGCCAGCTCGATGCGGTCGAACTCCTTGCTCTGTTGCGCATCTCCCATTGGACCACTACCCATACTCTCAATTCCGTTGCCTTTGAACCGGTCGGTCTTGTCTTTGTGATTCATTTCCTCGTATTGAGTAAGTCCGGCGCCGGGCACGTGCAGCAGTGCATCCTTCTCGCTGCGGTCGATCGTGAAGTGATAGTCGCCACACATGCAGGAGTCCACAAACTCGACGTCGATGTTCTCCCCGATCCCCTCCAGGTAACGGTAATGCCACACCTCGAACGGGAAAGTGGAGGTGCTGCCTCCCCCCTCTTCCATGGGCCGCTCGTAGTTGCCGCCCGAGGGATGGGACTCAATATCGTCGGGCTTTCCAAAGGCTATGTAGATGTGTCCACGGTCGGTCTTCCACCCAGGTTTGCCCGCCGCAAAATGTTCGTTGGCATAGGCAATGCGCCTGTAGTGTTCCTCTCGGTACTCGTTTTCGGGTGAATCGGGGTTTGGGTTGCGGCGCAGCCAGAAGTTCTCAATGAAAGCGTCGCGCTCCTCGTCGTTGCTCAAGCTCATGAAGGCTTTGCGTTCTTCGTCGGTGATAATGTACGGGACTTCCTGGTTCAACCAGGTTTTATATGTCCCTTTCAACTCCTGACGGAGGGCCTTCTGGGAGTTATATCGTTCTTTGTCAGACCGTTGGCGCTTCAGCGGGTCAACTTCCTGGTCCTGTCCGGCGTCGGTTCCAGTCTGCTGCTGGGCCTGGGGCTGTACCGGGGGCGTCGCCGCCTTCAGGGATTTGATACCAGGTGCGGGGATGAGGACCAAGCCGCAACCAATCAGGACAAAGACAAAACTACGACCGTTGAGCGTCATTACCTTGAAAACTCCTGCGATCCCTTATTTTACGGTTCCGAGTAGGGCAGAGCAACACTTCTTCCGCAGTAGCACGCACATTTGACGGGTAACTGACCCAAAAGTTACCCAGGAGACACATCCAAAGGCGTTAAAATCATCGGTAAAGAGGAAGCAATGCAATTCGGCGGCCCGCGAGACCGTCTAGCAAAATAATCGTCACTCTCATAGTCCTTTGCCCCTGGCTGCTTTCCTCTGAAACCCATCCGTCCGCGAAGCACGGGGAAAGTGTCTGTCGGTTCCCTGGAACTGCACGCAAAGCGATTGCGTACACTGGATGGAGAGAAACGCGGAGCACTCATCCTTCATGAAGAAGATTCTCTTAATAATTCTTGCCGTAGTGGTTGCTGGCGGGCTCGTTGCATTCATGGTCATCAAGCAGCAGTCTGGCTACACCAAGGTCCTGACGGCTACGCTTGCGCGCGAAGACCTGTCAACGGTGGTTAGCGGCACCGGCCAGATCAAGCCCAAGACCTATGTCAACGTCGGGGCCACGTCGTTTGGCCGCATCACCCATTTCTATGTCAAAGAGGGTGATCTGGTTAAAAAGGGCCAGACGGTAGCCACCGTTGAAAGTGTGCAGCAGGAGGCCACTGTCTCAGGCCAGGTGGCCGCCATCGCCGCCGCGAAGACCGACATTGTCTCCTACATTGCCGCTGAGAAGACTGCCGACGCCAATCTCGAGCACGCAAATGCCGACCTCGAGCAGAAAAAGCTGGACTGGGATCGCGCACAGGCTCTTTACAAAGACGGCATCCTGGCGAAGCAGGATTTTGACGCCAAGAAGGCTGCTTATGACCTGGACGTGGCATCGGTGGCCCAGGCCGTGGCTCAGCTCAACCAGGCCAAGGCCCAGACCGACTCGCAACGCGGGCATCTGCAAACCCAGGTCGCTACCTTGCGCGCCAACCAGGACTTGCTCAACAAAACCATCGCTATCGCGCCTTTCGACGGCATCGTTACCAACATGCCGCTACGCGAGGGCGAAACCGTCGTGGTCGGCATTCAGAATGCCGAAGGCTCCACGCTGATGACCATCGCGGACATGAGCGTCGTCACCGCCGAGGTCAAGGTGGACGAGACGGACATCGTGAACATCCAACTGGGCCAACCTGCCGAAGTCACTGTCGATGCCCTGCCTGGAAAAGTCTTCAAGGGCCACGTTACGCTGGTTGGAGATCAGGCGTTGCTGCGTTCGACCGGCATAGCCACTTCGCAATCCACAACGGGAACCGAGGAAGCGAAGGACTTCAAGGTCGTGGTTACTCTGGATGGTCCAATTGACGGGCTGCGCCCCGGCCTTTCGTGCACTGCAAAAATCACCACGGCGCGCAAGCCGAACGTGCTCTCTCTTCCCATTCAAGCTCTAACCATGCACGATCCGGCCTCCGACTCCACCAAGAGCAAGGGAGGTGTGCAGGCGGCAACTTCCTCAGTTCAGGTCAAATCCAACCCGGTTCAGGGCGTGTTCGTCGTCGACAAGGACAAGAAAGGCAGATTGCGGTCTAGGTTCGTCCCGGTAACCACTGGCATCACGGGCGCGACAAATATCGAGGTTCTCTCCGGCCTGAACCAGGGACAGGAAGTGGTCACCGGCCCGTACAAAACGCTGCGCGATCTGAAAGGCGGCTCGCTGTTGAAGCGCGACACCGTCAAAGTAGTACTTCCGTCCGGAGGCAGCAGTTAACGGAAAGTCAGTCTGGCGGCGGGAAGGTGAAGCCGCGGAAGGTGACAGTCTATCTGCCAGACGGAACCGGCAAGGCAATTCCAGAACCGGCAAGCGAATGCTGGGACAAAGGATAAGATTTAGATGGCAATGAGCAGCTTAATCACCGACGAACTGGCGCAACCCGTTGCTCCACCCTCAAGCGACATCATTGTGGTGGAAAATCTTTGGCGCACCTACGATATGGGATCCGAGCAGCAAGTCCAGGCCCTGCGCGGCGTCTCGCTCCGCATCAAGCGCAACGAATACGTCGCAATCATGGGCCCTTCCGGCTCGGGAAAGTCCACGCTGATGAACCTGATCGGCTGCCTCGATACTCCGTCTCAGGGAAACTACTGGCTGAACGGCCAGTTGGTGAGCGAACTGGATGACGACCAGTTGGCGCGCATCCGCAACAAGGAAATCGGCTTTGTGTTTCAGACCTTCAACCTGCTGGCGAGAGCCACGAGTTTGCATAACGTGGAGCTTCCGCTGATCTACAACGGAACGCCGGCCGCCGCGCGGATTGCGCGCGCCAAAGAAGCCCTGAAAGATGTTGGCCTGGAATCGCGCATGAATCACAAGCCCAACGAACTCTCCGGCGGACAACGCCAGCGCGTGGCCGTTGCGCGAGCCCTGGTGAACCATCCCTCGATCATCCTGGCGGACGAGCCGACGGGCAATCTCGACTCCAAGACCGGGCTTGAGATTATGGCTCTCTTCGACACCCTGCACGCCAGCGGCAACACGATCGTGCTGGTGACACACGAGCCGGATATCGCGGAGTTTGCGCATCGCGTGGTTCATATCCGCGACGGGCAGATCTTTTCGGATGAGCCGTCGAAGCGGTTCCAGTAGGGCTGGCGGCTGCACAAGATCGCAATTTCTCTGCCTGGAAGCTGATGTTTCGTTATTTCTTCCGCTAAGTAGCTTAATTTTCTGTTGGTTAGCAATGGGCGTCACCGTTTCACGTTTTCACGGAAACGGTGAGCCATCCAGTTTGTAGTGCTTAAATTAATGATTCTGTTTGCGTTAAGAGGCTTCACAGTTTCACAGCC
The DNA here is from genome assembly GCA_049793195.1 of Occallatibacter sp. Classification (GTDB taxonomy): domain Bacteria; phylum Acidobacteriota; class Terriglobia; order Terriglobales; family Acidobacteriaceae; genus Telmatobacter. The sequence continues at coordinate 17,461 of JBARBP010000064.1, forward strand.
GAAAAGACGCGAATTTGCAGGGGGGGGGAGGGGTCCGGGTCATCCTCTCCATAAGTGTTTCCAAATGAATTATTTGACAACTTCCGAAGCATTTGATTTCCGATCGAAGTTGAACATCAGCACAAAAGCGGAGTTTCGGTGTCTGAGGCCTTTTCTTTCAATATCATGCGCCATGTTTTTGGAGCTGAAACTGGCCTGAAATTATCAGAAAAACTGCAGCCAAACACATCAATCGAACTCGAATTCGGGCGTGGTTTGCGCGATTTCTTTCGTCGGGATCGGGGTCCGGCCGGGTCGCTCATCCTTTCTATTTCCATTGTGCGCCGGGAGGGGGTAATTCTCTGCAATAGCAGCGGGGTGAGAATTGGGTTGATGGCGTAGGACGCCAATCGCGATGCAGCGACGACTCACGCCCCTGCGAGTGATCATCTGGGAACAGTCTGCTGACACCGAAGTTACCTATGGGGGTAGTTGAACAGAGGAGAGTCAACTTCGATAAGGAGCACTATCGCTCAAGATCGACGAATACCCGTAGGCAGGGCTGACTCCGGGGTTGGAATTGGAAAACTCTTTTATACAGCAGCGCCTCTTGGCCTCCCTTCGGGAGGCGGGAGACTCTTCAGTTGACTCAAGATCCAAAAGTTGGCATCTCTGTTCGGTGTCGGGCAGCCGATAGAAGCTATCGCCGAAGGCACAGATAATTGCCGGCCTTGTAAATTTCCAGGTCCGGCGAGTATCGACTTAACTCACCGAGCCCGTGGCGCAGGATCCTGTAGACGACGTAGTTTGATGAGAGCAAATCCCAAAAATCGAGGAAATGATGATTTGTTTGAGGATAAAATTCGCCGAATTCAAATTGGATCGCGGAGATCTTGCGCGCACTCAGCGTCTCTGCGGCGCCGAGCAGAACCTCAAATTCGAAGCCTTCCGTATCGATCTTCAAAAAATCGATGCGTGAGATGTGTGCATCGATACAGAATTGGTCAAGTGTGGTGACAGTGACTGTTTCTGCGATGTTCCCGCTCACAATTGAACCCCGAAGAAAGCTCGCCATCGTGTCGCCCTCGGACCGCGAATATAGAACGGACCGAGCGTCTTCCTTCCCTAAAGCAAGTCTATTTATGGTCACCCACTCATGTGAAGCAAACTTTCTTTCGAGCGATTGGTAGCTTGCAAGTTGCGGTTCGAACGCAAACGCGCGCAGTTGTGGCCCGATGACCCCATGTGCCATTTCAAGGTAGGAGCCGTCATTTGCGCCAACATCGAAAAGCGTAAATACACCGGTGACCGCTAACTGGCGCTTGATAATTTGAAGCGCTTCAATCTCTCCGCTGTTCCCAAGCCATTGACCACCACCCGTATTGAGCCCTGCATGGCAAAGTTTCAGCAGCCTTTCCCATAACGGTTGAAGCGAAGGGCGAGAGATAAGACCACGAACGAGATTCTTCAATTGTGCCCCCAACAGCACAGCCTGTGCCGGCAGCGTGAATCGTTGACGCCAGCACCAGTGTGAGACTTCTCCACTCCATGTAAGCACCCCAATCGACGCAGCCTACGCCATTCGATCTGCGCGCCCCCGGGCAGTTTCTGCCAGGAAGCAGGCAGGAGAGTTGGACGATTCTTCCATTGTAGGCTCAGGGTTGGCTCCCTGAAATGAATCTTCGCGCAATGGAAGGGCAAGCGCAGTTCTCTCGACTGCGGTCGCCGTGGCGACCTTCGCTCCTGCTGACAGATTCATCCGGAGGTTGAGGTTCATGCAATCCCACCTTTGCGCCAAGGGCCGCGCAAGGATGGAGGCGCACGGCAATTGTTGAGGACAGGCGCTGGCCCAGGGTTTTCCACTGACAGCGCTTCATCGACCTTGCCAAAGTTTTTGGGTGCGGTTAAATTCAACAGATCAAATTTGAAAGGCCGGATCGCTGGCGGATTCGTCCTTTCAACAAATGCAAAGGAGAAAAATCATGGGATTGCTTGAAGAGTTGGGCGGCGCGGCGGCCGCAGTTGAAGGCGCAAAGAAGCTCGATCCGAATGCCGGGATCGTGACCGAAGGCATTGCCGCAGTGGTTGGCTTTGAAGGCGGCAAAGAGATTGGTGACCTGCTGGAGAGGAAAGAAGACGAAAACAAGGATCAGTAAACGAGAGTAGTACGGCTGAGGCGTTCCCCGCCGCTTCCATCCCCGGTTGCGGCAAACTCTACCGTGCAGGCGGCTGCAGAAACACTGCGGCGCGCCTGCGCCTTGGTTAAGGCCAATCGGTTCGAGTTCCCCCGATCCCGAATTCCCCTTGATGTCGACAGAACCGCAGTCCGACTCAGGAGAACTGCGCCAGGTCCATGCCGAGTTTGTAGGTTTCGCCGTGAGCCTGAAGCTCTTCCCACGTGACCTCGCGATGACGGAGGCCGGCCATGCGGCCCATCATGCAGCTGAGCGCGGCTTCAACACCGGCCGCAATCTGGTTGTGAACCGGGCCGTTGACGATGCTGTCGATGAAGGTGCGCTCCTTGTCGCGGTCGGCGAAGGCGAGATTGTCCTGGAAGTTGCCGCTTGCTGAAAACTTGCCGGTAGCTGTGGAGGCCGCGGCATCCTGCCAGGCCCATTTCTGCGACCCGACGATCTCGACCGAGCCAGCGTATGGGATGGTGGCTGCGCCTTCAGAACCGAAGAGGTGCAGGCCGGCTTCGAACATTTCATAGTCGCCGAACTGCGTGGAGGCGAAGGAGACGCGGACGTCGTTGGGATAGAGGTAGTCGACCTGGTAGTTGTCCCAGCAATCGCCGGCGTGGGTGAGGATGTCGCGGCCTCCGGTGGCGATTGCCGTGAGCGGACGCGCACCGAGAATCCAGTTGCAGAGATCGACGATGTGGATGTTTTGCTCGACGAGGATGTCTCCGGAGAGAGCGCGATCCCAAAGCCAGTTGCGGAGACGGTATTCGTCATGGCCGGCGCCGGGAGAGAGTTTTTCTTTCGAGGCGGGGGCGTAGTAGTAAGCAGTCACGGAGGCGATTTTGCCGAGAGCTCCGGCCTTGATCTTTTCGGCGATGGCGGCGATGGGCGGGGCGTTGCGGCATTGGAAGCCCACGTCGACACTTTGCGTGGGGCTCACGCGCCTGGCGATGGCGAGGGCCTGTTTTGCCTGCTTGATGTCGATGCCCATCGGCTTCTCGCAGTAGACGTGTTTGCCGGCGGCAACGGCTGTTTGGAGATGTTCGACGTGGAAGAAGGGCGGCGTGGAGATCTGGATCATGTCGACGGCGGGCGAGGCGGCGAGTTGCTCGAAGGCGTGCGGGCCGCGGAAGAGAAGGCTGCTATCGATGGCGGCGCGGCCAAGAGCGGCGTTGACTTGATTGAAGTGCGCATGGCCGGCTTCGAGCTGGTTGGGAAAGAGATCAGCGAGCGCGACCACCTGGGCCACCGTGTTCTGCGAAAACGAAGTGGCGACGTGCGTGCCGCGGTTTCCGCAGCCGAGCAGCGCCATGCGGACGGCCGAGTTGGCCTGGTAGCCGAAGGCTGCCTTGGGCTTGAGGAGAAGGAATCCGGAGGCGATTCCGGCGGTGGTCTGAATAAACTCTCTGCGTTGCATGGCGTGCCTTTCGTTGTGAGGCTCGGAGGCTGAGGGGCTAATGCAGCGTTGATTCTCAGGCAAGGACTTCTCGCAGGATTTTTTCGAGGTAGATCTTCTCGTTGCGCACATCCTCGACTTGCTGAGGGCCCGAGGTTTCGCGCTCGATGGTGATGGCGCCGGTGTAGCCGATGCTGTGCAATTTGGAGAATACTTTCTTGAAGTCGACGAGACCTGAGCCGATCAGCACCTCCTCGCCCAGCTTGCTGGGGTCGGTGGGCCAGCGGCCGTCCTTGGCATGAACGCTGCGGATGTGGGGTCCAAGAATGTCGACCGCATCGACGGGGTTGGCCTTGCCGTAGAGGATCAGGTTGGCAGTGTCGAGGCCGACGACGAGGTTGGGCATAGCCGCGTCGCGCAGCATCCGAGACATGGTGGTGGGCGTCTCCTGCCCGGTCTCCATGAGGAATTGCTGGCCATTATCCTGGCAGTGCTTGGCCACGGCGCGGATGGCCTCGACAGCGCCGGGATATTTGGGGTCGGCGGGATCTTCAGGGATGAAGCCGCAATGGGTTTGCACCTGGGAGATGCCGAGGAGTCTGGCGAAGTCCGAGGCCTGCCGGAGGGCATCGGTGCGGGCCGCGCGCGTGGCCTGCGGCACCAGGCCGATGGTCGCGGGGCCGCGCAGGAAGTCCCAGACAAGAGGCGGGGGACCGACGACCTCGACGGTGGTTGCGACGAGTTCGTACTTGTCCAACAGGGCGCGAAACTGCGCGGCCAGCTGCGACGAGAAGTGGCCAATGTAGCCGTCGAGCGACAGAAAACAGTTGGAGAAACCGAGATCGCGCACGCGCTTTAGGCGCTCTTCCGGCGCGCCGAAGGGTGAAATGAGGAGCCCCAACGCCATGGGCTCGAGCGGTTTGGTTGCTGCCTGGAGGCGCGGCGAGGGCAGCGACTGCGCAAGAACGGAAGTGGATGCGACCACGATAAACTGTCTGCGTTCCATAGGTTGGCCTCGGGAAATCAGCCTCAGGAATAGTATCGAGATGGGTCCCGACAGGATTGTCGGATTCCGGGGCGCTACTTGGCAACTTGCTGCAGATTCAGCGGATTTATTCCGCTCGTTTGCAAACCTTTGCGGACGTTTCCGCATCATTAGGAGTGGGGAAGGACTGGGGTCCGCTGAATATTCACAAAAGAGCGTCTTGACACCTGAGGAAAAGAGGGGCAATATCCTCACAGACACCTCGGGAACTGACGCAGGCGGTCAGGTTTACCGCTGAAGCGCATGTCCGAAATCTCCTGGCCTACCTTGCTTCCCCCGGCACGAACGACATACTTGTGCATCACGAAATCGCCCAGGCGACGCGGGGCTATTGCTGTGTCTTTTGGTGCACTTTTGATGGACCGAGCTCACTGGATGAGGAACCTATAGAGCAAAACGGATGAATGGCAATTCCGTCCAATCACCAGACGATCGTAAATTCAGTTGCCCTTTTGGCCGGGGCCTCACGCAGCGACGCATCGGATCGTAAATTGCATTTGAAAGTCTATGCCACGCCTTTCAACAGGCGGTACGTGGCTTAACAGAAATCCCCCTAACTGACCTCTTAGGTCTTCGAAAATGATCAGAGGTAGGCCATGGTAGTTAAAACTCAATATGAAGGACTCAAGGTTTCTGGATTGTACGTGGGAGTGAAGAACGTCCGGCGCTATTTTTCAAAACGCACCGAGGCGGTCGAACTGCAACTGGATCATCTACGGATTGAGTGCGGGCTGCCGCCTCGCTTCTGGGACGGACAGCCGGAGATTCACGATCGGCGCTTGTGCGACTGGCTACAGGCGAAACTGATGCGCGACCGGCCTTGCAGCACTCCGATTCCCCTGGCGATGATTCCATCGGGCAAGAACTCATTCAGGCTGGCATCCATCTCGCGGAATGGCAACGGGGCGTGAGGCGGTTGCCGAAACAAACGGTCGAGGATAAGAGGTTCCCATGAGAGTTGCGGATTCAATGCAAGCGGCGAGGGGTCGCGCTGCCGAGGCTCTGAAGGTGGTGCTGCATCAGGTGTCTCAAATCAAGCTCAAGGGCATGGACGTTGACTCACCGAGGCCCGATCTCAGAGTGGATATTCTGGCACACGTGGACGTGCACGGCAAAAGCCATACGCTGGTGTGCAAAGTGAGGGCCAGCGGCCGGCCCGAACATGTACGCATGGCTCTCGAAGAATTTCAAGGCGACGCCGCTCAGTTTTCAAGAGATGCGACGCCGGTTTTGATTGTTCCTAGTTGTTCAGAGGAGTCGAGGGCGTTGTGCAGGGAAAGTAAAGCCGGCTTTCTGGACCTGGAAGGGAATGCGCGGATTGACCTTGGCGAGGTCTTCATTGGCAAGCGATCTCTGCCTCTGGTCAGGGAAGGTTTGAATTCCCCGATCGCCGGGCGGCGCAAGAAGGACCAGCCTCGGCTCGACCCACTGGTCGCGGTCCCGTTCGGCCCCGGCCCGATTGCCGGTGCCGCCTAGGGCCTGTTAACAGGCCTTAAAGTTCCAGAATTACGGGCATGATCATGGGGCGGCGGCCGGTCGTTTTCTGGATCAGGCGCTTGAGTTCTGCGCGGACCTTCTCCTTGACCATGCCGTAGTCGGCTTTCTGTTCGGTGCTTAGGCCGTCGAGTGTCTTGAGTACCAACTCGCGCGCCTGGTCCGTAATATCCGCACCACCAAAACCGCGCATCACGACTTCAGGCTGCTGCTCTACCTTGCCCGTGCGCTTGTTGATGGCGAGAACGGCAAGCACGATTCCGTCTTCAGACAGAATGCGGCGGTCGCGAATCACCAGGTCTTCGACCACATCGATGGTGGAACCGGAGTCGATGAGAATGCGGCCGGCGGTTACCTTGTCTTTTTTGCGGGCGTCGCTCTTGTCGAGTTCGAGCACGTCGCCGTCTTCAATCACGATTGCGTGCTCGACAGCGCCTGTCTCCATGGCAACCTGCGCGTGTTTCCGGAGGTTGCGATAGTCGCCATGCACGGGGATGAAGAACTTGGGCCGCACAAGGTTGATGAGCAGGCGCATCTCTTCCTGGCATCCGTGGCCGCTGACGTGAATCAGGCCGCTGGCTCCGTCGTCGCAAATTACGTTGGCATCGCGGCGATAGAGATGGTCGATGACACGGAAGATGCTTTTCTCATTGCCGGGAATAATTCTTGAACTGAGCACCACCGTGTCGCCGGGTTCGATCCTGGCGTGCTTGTGGTTGTCGACGGCGGCACGGCTGAGCGCGCTCATGGGCTCACCTTGGGTGCCGCTGATGAGGATCATCAACTGCTCCGGTGCGTAGTCGCGCATTTGTCCGGGCTGAATCACAAGGCCCGGCGGAATGTCGATGTAGCCCAGGTCCTGCGCAATCTCAGTGCTCTCCATCATGGAGCGACCGACGACGGCGACCTTGCGGCCGTGGGATCGCGCCAGCTCCATCGCAATGCGTATGCGATAGATGGAAGACGAGAAGCAAGTGAAGAAGAGTTTCTTCTTGGTTCGCGAAAAGATTTCGTCGAGGCGCGGAATGACCGCGCGCTCGCTGGGGGTGTAGCCGGAGCGCTCAACGTTTGTCGAGTCCTGGAGCAGCGCGAGCACGCCGCGCTTGCCGTATTCGGCAAAGGTGTGCAGGTCGAAGGCCTTGTCGTCGAGCGGCGAAAGATCGATCTTGAAGTCGCCGGTGTGAATGACGACGCCAACGGGAGTTTCGACGGCCAGCGCGACGCAATCGACCAGAGAGTGCGTGACGCGGATGGGTTCGATGGTGAAGGGCCCGATGGTGAATTTTTCCTTGGGAGCAATTTCGATCAGCTCAATCTCGTCGAGCAACTCGTGCTCTTCAAGCTTGCCTTCAACATAGGCCAGCGTGAACTCAGTGGCGTAGACGGGAACCTTGAGCTCGCTCAGAATCCAGGGGAGGCCGCCGATGTGGTCTTCGTGGCCATGGGTAAGGACGATAGCGCGGACATGCTGCTTGTTTTCGATGAGATAGGTGATATCGGGAACGACGATATCCACGCCGAGCAATTCCGACTCCGGAAACATGAGCCCGGCGTCGATCACGATAATGTCGTCTTCCCAGCGCAGTGCAAGGCAGTTCATGCCGAACTCGCCCAGTCCGCCCAGGGGAATGATCTTCAATTTTTTAGTTTGCATCTGTCTTATTGATGCTAACACCAACTGCGGTTGGACTACATTCCGGAGGCACACGGTGAGAGTGAGCAAAACAGGGCATCCGGTCCGCACGACCAAAGGAGAGTATTCGAACTACAGAAGCTGCAGCTTCGCTCCTGCGCACGCCAGGGTGGCCAAGGCGGACTTCGAGGACCATCCCTGCTTTGCCCCAGAGCGCCGACGGCGTTGCTGAGGATTTTCCGCCCAACCGGCAGGAACTTGTCTGTGACCTTGAGCAGCAGCTTGCAGATAAAGCGACCTGTATCGAAACAGGAGAAACAAATGGAAACAACTGATCCCAACAATTCGATTAAAGACGATGTTCTGCACCTCGGCAGCACAACGAAGCTCACCGCGGAACAGATCGCAAAGGCTCAGGCACACCACGACCGTCACCATCACGGAGATCAGCCGCAACAGGCTGCGGCGAAAGTGGCGAAGGACAAGAGGAAGAAGTAACTTGTTGGCCGTTCCGCGCCGATGCATGGGATGGCACGGAACGGGAATGCGCGTAGAGGCTCCTGTTCGCTGCTATTGCTCTTCGCTGGTTTGCATGGTCAGATAGCGCTCGTATCCGAGCTCTTCAATCTGGTGCATCTGCGCTTCAAGCCAGTCGACGTGGTCTTCCTCGTCCTTGAGCAGAACGACAAAGAGATCGCGCGAGCCATTGTCTTTTTCTTCAGTGGCAATGCGGACGGACTCGTTGTACATGGCTACGGCTTCGATCTCGAGTTTCAGGTCGGCCGCGATCATGTTCTTGACGTTGCCGCCGATCGAGAGGGCCAGTGGCTCCATGCTCGGCGTGCCATCCAGAAACAGGATGCGCTCCATGAGCGACTCGGCGTGTTTCATCTCGCCGATGGACTGCTTTTTGATGTACTTGGAAAGTCGATCGTATCCCCAGTTCTCGCACATTTCGGCGTGAACAAAGTACTGGTTGATTGCCGTGAGCTCCTCGCGAAGCGCACGATTCAGTTGAGCGATGACCTTCGGATTACCCTTCATAGCGCCGATTCTCGCACGGGCGCGAGTCAACGCGCAAGGAATAATCCCGCCGTTACGACCCAGCCAACTTATGCAACTGAGCCAGGTGGTTCAGGTCGTGGCCGGCCATGGTTTCAACAATCGTCTGGAAGGTCATGGTGCCGCGCTCGGGATGGATCACCTGTCTATCTGCCGCCAAAGGCAGTGACGTCTGGATCAGATGCAGGTTCCACGAGCGCATGGCGGAAAATACTTCAAAGGCAAATGTGGCGGAGACTCCATGATAGGTTGCGGCCCACTTGTCCTGGTCGAAGGGCTGAAGGGTGGGCACATCCTCGGCAAGGGTCTGGCGCAGGCGAAACGCGAAGACGGTTTCGCAATCGGCCAGGTGGCAGACGATTTCGGCGGGGCTCCATTTTCCGGGAGCGGGCGAGGTGGACACTTTGTCCGGGCCAATGACCGCGAGGACGGATGCGAGGGCGCCAGGAGTTGAGGCCACGATCTCTTGAGGCTGTCGGCCATTAAGAAAGCTGTCGTAGGGATTAAGTTTGCTCATGGGTTGCTCCTCTCGGTTAGGTTAACTCTGATTTGCTTGAACAAATGTGCGGGGATTTCCTCAGGGACTATAGCCGCACACTTCAAAGCAGCCGTACCTTCATTTGCGCTTCAAAGATATTGCTGCATCATGCGCTGCCAGGTGGGCCAGTCGTGGGCGTTGTACGAATCCCATATATAGAGCTGGTGCGGGATTCCTTTTTCGCTGAGGATGCGGTCGAGATTCTGGTTCTGGGCAAGGCACTGGTCGTCCCATCCCGTGGCCAGCACATAGGTGTTGCGACGGTAGTGGTCAAAGAACCATGGGTCGCTGAGGTTGGGGAGATAGTGCGTGGGCAGATTGAAGTAGCAGTCCTGATCGTAGTAGCCGTCGAGAAAACTGGCGATGTCGAAGGCACCAGACATGGACAACATGCCGGTGAAGATGTCGGGATGGCGCAGGGCGATGTTGGCCGCGTGGTAGCCGCCGAAGCTGCATCCAAGCGCGACCAGGTGCGGGTCGTTGTTTTTTCCGCGAATGAGCGGTACGACCTCGGTGAGCAGATAGGCTTCGTATTGCATGTGGCGCGCAATGCGCCAGCGTGGCGGCACGTTGCGGCTGTACCAGCTTTCCCTGTCCACCGAGTCGACGCAGAAGACCTGCAATTGGCCGGCGTCGATTCTGGCGGAGAGGGCCGCGATCATGCCGCGGTCTTCAAACTCGTAGAAGCGACCGCCGGAGGTAGGAAAGACCAGGACTGGCAGGCCAGCATGGCCGAAGACGAGCAACTCCATCGCGCGGCCGAGGGGGCTGGAGTGCCGATTGTGATACTCGCGATTCACTGGTTGCGCGCTCCGCGTTCTGAGACGGCCAATTGGAGAACCGCCGATTTCTTGCTACTGTAACAGCCTGGGTTGTTGCTTCAGTTGAGCGCCTCACTCGGGCAATGAATGACTACCGATAAATGACTAACGATAAAGGAAGTCAAGGATCAAATCTCGAAGCGAAGGCCGCAGCGGCTCAATCGGGGACCGCCGAGACCCAGGGACTGCCGCCGCAAGGGGAAGGCGCGGCTCGCCTGCATCCGCGTTTGCGGCTTCATCGGGCGTTCAAGAGCAGGTTTCTGCCCGATGAGCGGGACGTGATTGTCTACCTGCCACCTGGGTATGGCCAGAACCCTGAACGGACGTACCCGGTTCTCTACTTGCAGGATGGGCAGAATCTCTTCGATGGACGGACTTCGTACGTTCCGGGGCGGACGTGGATGGTACGCGAACATGCGGACGATGCCATCAAGGCAGGCGAAGTGGAACCGCTGGTGATTGTGGGCATCTACAACACCGGCGACCGGCGACTGGCAGAGTACACGCATGAACGCGACCGGCAGATGGGAGGCGGAGAGGCAGCGACGTATGGACGGCTGATGACCGAAGAGCTGATGCCGTGGATCACCGGACAATACCGGGTGCGGACGGAGCGGGAAGAGACGGGGGTGGGTGGATCGTCGCTGGGCGGGCTGGTGTCACTCTATCTGGGGCTGCGGTACGCCGAGTATTTTGGTAAGCTGGCCGTGCTTTCGCCCAGCGTGTGGTGGAATCACAAGAGCATTCTTGGCTACCTGAACGAGCGCGCGCCGCAGATCTGGGAGCGGCCCCGGCTGTGGCTGGATGTGGGCGACCAGGAAGGGCTGCGGACCCTGGAAAACGCCGAACAGTTGAACCGGCGGCTCGAGGCTAACGGATGGAAGGCCGGGGAAAACCTTCATTTTGAGCGGGTGGCGGGCGGGACGCACGATGAGGCAAGTTGGGCTCGGCGCGTCCGCCCTATGCTCCGTTTTCTCTTCCCTGCACCAAAATAATCGTGCGAAGGCAAAACAGTACTGAAAATAATGATGTTAGCCTACAGTTAGCGAAGTCAAAGGTGCGCTTCTATACAAAATTGGAATGCGAATCCTGGCTAGCCGACCGCGAACGCCAAAAGCCTGACAGCGTTCATGATTTACTCGTCCAGCAAGTCGCCTACCCTCCCACGCCGGGCAGAATCCAGTACTGCGCTCATTGGATTGCGATGACTTTGACCTATCGAAGGCCTACCCTACTCTGGATTACTGAATGGGGTATCTGGTCCGAAAACTGGCATTTGTATTACAAGCTCCGTCAAAGCTATGCCGACCATCGGCTTCTTCACGAAGCGCCTGGGCACCTTTTCCTTGAGTATGAATACGAGGATCTGGCGTCGTTTCTTCAACTAGCCATGCTCAACGGATGGGGTGGTTACGTGCTGACTGAAGCGGACTATGTGAATGCGTTCTTCAGCCACGACGAGTACATTCGATTCTTTGCTTCCAACGCAAGCCAGCTAGAAGAGATTCAACAAGCACTTACCCCAAAGTGACGGCCCAATACTTGCTCAGATCCCTGTTTTCAGCGATACTTAGGTGTTGTGTCTTGTGCGGCTGGGCGCATCCGTCCGGCTCTCATTTTGGCCTGGCGCGTCCGTGCCGGCCCTTAAGACCCTAAAGACAGCAACAGAGCACTGGAATTTGAAAGGAACCGTATCGCCGTGGTGATGATTCGTTTGGCGCGCGTTGGCGCCCGCAAGCAGCCCTACTACCGTATCGTGGTCATCGAGAAGGACCGCGCCCGCAATGGCCGTTCGATCGAGGTCGTCGGCACCTATAACCCTCGCACCAACCCGGCTTCTGTCGAGTTGAAGCACGAGCGCGTGGCCTACTGGCGCGGCGTGGGAGCAAAGCTTTCCCCTATCGTCGAGAAGCTGGTGACCAAGAACCCGGCGCCCGCTGCCGAACCGGTTGCGGACACTGCCGCAGCCTGATTTTTTCCGGCGTGCCTCCCAGGTATGTGCGCAGGCAAGAGATTCTGCGCATAGAATTGCTGACGGCGATGGGTGTGTGCTGATACTATTCGCGCACAGATTCATGTTGCCGTTTTTTCTCGAATAGCATCTGGTCAGAGGCAAGAGCATGACCCAAAACGATATGGTCCAAACCTCAGTAGCCGAACTGGTCCGGGAGATCGCCCAGGCCCTGGTGGACGAACCGACCGCCGTTGAAGTGGCATCCGTTGACC
>JBARBP010000065.1:0-35500 GCA_049793195.1 Occallatibacter sp.
AAAGGGCCTCGACCTGTAGATTCAGACACCCTGAAGATTCGATCAGGAATGGGGCAAAAATGGCCCACGGTAGTAGTTTGGTTTAATTTGCGTGCCACTTATACTTTCAGGAATATTCTTTTGCGATAGAGTATCCAGACCGGGATGAAGCAAATTGCCATATACGAAAATGAGTAGCCAAACGCGGCCCAGCCTTGATTGGGAATCTGCCCAAACAGGTGCTCGCGTGCCCAGTCAAATGCATTCGTCCTCTGCCCATCCGCGGTAAAGGGAAAGAGTTCCACAACTCCCGGCAGCAGTTCGCTGACCAAGTAGGCGGCGATTGCGTTTGAGCCGAAGACGATCCAAGGCCAGGCGGCGCCTCTGAAAAAGACTTCGGGGCTGCTTTCGCCGTGAGCTTTACCCCAACCCTTGATTTCGACGGCCCAGAATGCAAGTGCAAACACCGCGAGCGACCACCCGGCCGCCACGAGCACATAAGAACTTGTCCACATTTTCTTGTTTAACGGGAACCAGATGGACCAAGAATATCCAGAGGCAAGGCAGACAAGGGCACCCGCGGCAAGACCCGCTGCCTTCGTCTTCAACTCCCGCTGCGAACGTAGCCATAACCCTGCAAGCAGCCCCAGAATCGCGGTGCCGATGGCCGGAATATCGCTTAAGAGCCCTTCGGGGTCGCGGAGATTGTGGGATGTGAAGTCCTCATACAAGTGATTGGGCATCAGTTGCCGGTCGAGCCAGGCAACGATGTTCAGGTCCTTATCGAGGAAGGGAATATCGCGCCCTGGCATTCCCGCTCCCGGCACTGGAACGCAGCGCAACAGCACCCAATAACCTACCAGTATTACGACGAGCAACGCTATCTTGGTCCAAATCCGCTTGTCCCACAGGTAGAACAGCCCAACCAGGAGATAGCAGATTGCGATCCGCTGCAGGACACCGTAAAACCGCATGTGCACGAGGTGGAAGTACGGAAAGCTGTTGACGACGATCCCAAGCAAAAACAGGATGCAGGCACGCTTTACCGTGTGCCACGCCAACTGAGCTCGTGTCGCTCCCTTGGCCAGCCGCGCCCCATAAGCGAACACAAGGGAAGTCCCCACCAAGAACAGGAAGGTGGGAAATACCAGGTCGGTCGCCGTGAATCCATTCCAATCCGCGTGGTGCATCTGAGCCCACGCCGCCGGGCCTCCGTTGTTATTCACCATGATCATGAAGGCAATAGTGATGCCACGAAGAATGTCGAGCGACAGGAGGCGTTGGAAAGGTGAAGGGGCCAGCGACGGGTTGGACATGACGACAGGACTCTCCGTGAAGCCATACAAGTAGGATTGCCCTACCTTACGCTGCGGGGGCCACACTCGCCAAGAGCGCATTGAATAGGGCACGGAAAATAAGGCGGGGGAAATGGCGTAGAAAAAGCTTACGCAACCAGCCCGGACCTTTGCGGGTCCGGGCTGGCTCATTCGCTCGGCGGAGGGTACCGAGCCGGTTGAGAATTAAGTTTAGTGGACCGTCAGTGGGATAGTCACTGTATGCGAGTTTCCTCCACCAGTGCCCTTGACCACGATGCTGAACGTTCCAGTGGTCGCGGTGCGGCTCACGGTGGCTTTAAGCGTTGATGTCCCGCTCCCGGCAATTGAGCTTGGACTGAAGCTGATGGTCGTTCCTCTTCCCTGCCCGGAAGCCGACAGTGATATCGAGGCGATACTTCCCTGGGTCACCGTGGTGGTGATTTTTGTGGTGCCCGAGGAGCCTCTGGCGATGCTAAGGGACGTAGGGCTGGCCCCGATCGTGAAGCTGGACGGTGCCGCGGTGACTGTGAGGCTAACAGTTGTGGTTTGAATCGTGCCATCACCGCCTTTTCCGGTCACGGTTACGTTCGTTATGCCCGTGGCAGCGGCTGCGCTCGCAACGAAGGTAATCGTGGTGCTCCCGGAGGGCCCGAAGGGATTTGCGCCGTATTGGACCGTAACTCCCGAGGGCAAGCCGGAAACTGAAAGTGTGATCGTTGGGGTGTATCCGCTGAACGGAGTGCTGGTGACGGTAGAGGCTCCGCTGGTACCTTGCACAATCGAGACAGCCGTAGCAGAGAGCGTGAAGCCTGAGGTTGGCACGGAACCGGTGAGTGCGCCGAAGAGGCCGGTATTCGGACTACCCCATCCGGTCACCAGGTCATACCCTGTTGCCGCAGAATAGCTGCCGGACGTGCCGCTGGTAATGTCGTGGAAGTCCGAGGTGTAGGCGGCAGAGAGTGCGCCGCCTGAGACGTTCTGAGCGTAGATTGTGGGATTGATGAATCCGATGGCCGGTAGACTGCTCGCGGCCAGTTGCTGGTTGACCAGCGCAATGTAGGCGGCCCACATCGGTGCGGCGAAGCTGGTTCCGCCATAGGAGTTCGCGGTGCAGGTAGTTTGATCCGCGCAGACATAGAAGGAGAAGTTCGCGTTTGCCGAAACGTCTGGACCGTTGCGGTAAGCTGTGGAACCCTTGTTGGTGGAGTTGATCACGCCGGCAAGCTGTTGCCAGGCTGGAATCGCGAGATGGTCGGGACTGATGCCGCCACCGCTATCGACCCAGGCGGTTTCAGAGTTCCAGGCTCCGCCCGCGCTCGCGGTGACAAGGTCCGTGCCACCGACGGTGACGACATATGGATCTTCCGCCGGCCAGGGATATGTGCTCGCCTTCCATGTGGAACTGTCGCCGGAAGCCACAAAGAAATTTTGACCCTGGGCAGCCATTTTCTTGAAGTAGGGTTCAAGCGAAGTTGGATCTACGGGAGTCCAGCCCCAGGAACAGCCAATAGTGCCGGGGAGCGGGCTGTCGGTGGTCATTGCCCCAATGATCGCCGTATCAGTGGAACCGACGTACATGACAAGGCTGGAAAGTCCGGGAGCCATGCCGAGGGCCTGCGTCATGTCGAGCGTCTGCTCGGTGTCGTCGCAGCCGCTCTTTTTCAGGCACGCGGTGCTGGTTCCGTCAGTAGATTTCAGAGTGACGGGCACCGTGTTGGTCTGATGGACATTGGTGTAATAGGTGGTCAGGTCGGCAAGGTCCGTTCCGTAATACTCGAAGAGCCCGACCTTTTGTCCGGCGCCAGTGAGTGCGCCACCGTAATAGGCGGCGCGCATGTCAGTTCCCAGAAAAGACGCTGAGGGCCCGGAGCCGGTGGTCGCATGGGACACCACATTTGAAGCATCGATGCCGTGGGCCTGGGCATAAACGTCCTTGTCCTCGAGCATGGCGTGAGGTGTTGAGTAATTGTCGAGACCCGAGATATGCCAGAGATTGAATGGAAGGTCCAGCGTCGGTTCGCTATCCGGTCCAAAGAATGCGCGGTTTTCCGTGGGGTGCTGGTACGTGCGCATATTTAGATGGAAGGCCGCCTCAATGTTTGCCACAGAGCCTTTAACCTGGACGTCCATTGAATCGCGCGTGCCGCCGACGACCTCGAAACCATATGTCCTGGCAAAGCGGACCAGAGTATCGTAGTCACTCTGGGAGGGGCCAAACCTGGAGGTGAACTCCTCCGGCGTGAGGAAGTGCCTGTATGAAGGGCTAGCTGGATCGTAGAGATCCTTCAGAAAGCTATCCAGTCCGGCCTGATCGCTGAGTCGCAAAACCAGGTCCAGTTGCAGAATCTGGTTTGAGGGGAGGCGGCCTGTAGCTGGCGCCTGACCGTTGCGAACGGTGTCGCGCACGTGACGCGTGCTTACGGACTGAGCCTGGCAATCGGTGGCAGCGATCCCCAGAACCGCAATGACCGGGAGCACAAACTTCCCCAGCTTTTGAATCATGTTTTCTCCTTTTTTTATGACTGCGGGAATGAACTGGATGGGGCCTGGACCGACGTATGATGCTTAGCATTCTGAGATAAGAAGAGTGCAGGTGTCTACAGAAAACAATGAATTCAAGGGCGCGAGGCATGTGACTTTAGTGGTAGCCGAGCGGTTACTCTCGTATGGCCGGCGCACTACGTCGGGGAATGGTGCCCTTCTGCAATAGATCGTTTCCGCGAACGGGAGGCTGATATGGTCAAGCGCCCGGCAACCCGTAGAGCACCGCTCCAAGCGCACCCTGTGACGCGCTGCACCTTCCGCTGCTACACTCGCCCTTCAGGGTTTCTCATAGCGTTTTATGAGCAATCATCCGGAGGCTGCCTGTGCCCGACTTTCAACCGTTCGTTCCCGCTGGGGAAACCCGCCCGGAATTCACGTTCCGCGCAATATTGCTGGGTGCAGTCTTCGGCATTATTTTCGGCGGCGTGACTGTCTATGTAGGCCTCAAAGCCGGCCTCACGGTGGCCGCGTCCATTCCAATTGCAGTCATCTCGAGCAGCCTGCTTCGTTATAAGGGCCGCTCGTCGGTGCTTGAAACCATCATTGTGCAGACCGCCGGCAACGCGGGCCAATCAATTGCAGCGGGCGTTATCTTTACTTTGCCTGCGCTGATCTTTCTCGGTTTCGATCTCGAATACTTCAGGATCTTCATGCTGGCGCTGATTGGCGGTTACCTTGGAGTGTTGTTCATGGTGCCGCTGCGCCGCCCACTCATCGTCGAAGAGCATAAAACTCTTCAATATCCCGAAGGCACGGCGTGCGCCGACGTCATCAAGGCAAGCGCTGGCGGAGGCTCGACCGCCAGCCGCGTCTTCTTTGGCCTGGGGTTGGGTGCGGTCTATGCGGCATTTCAGAATGAGAACCTCTTTGGCGCCTGGCCGGGCACGCCAGAGTACCGGCCCGACTTCGGTCCCGACCACGTGCTCAAGGGCGCTTCTATCAAGGCCGATGCTACCAGTGAGTACCTTGGTGTTGGGTACATTATCGGTCCCAAGACGGCCGGAATCATCTTTTCCGGTGGCGTTTTCTCATGGCTGGTGCTAATGCCGCTTTTGTACTTCTTCGGCAAAAACCTGCCCAGTCCGATTTATCCGGGCACGGTGCCTATTGCGCAGATGGGCCCCAGCGATTTGTGGGCAACCTATATCCGGCCCATGGGAGCCGGCGCTGTGGCCGCGGCCGGACTCATAACGCTCTTCAAAACGCTTCCCACAATCATCGGGGCGCTCCGTTCCGGATTCAAGAACATGCGCGGAACAGGCTCGGGTGAGAGCGCCGCGCCATTGCGCACGGAGCATGACCTCTCGATGGGTTTCGCCGTAGTTGGGTCTATCGCGCTCATCGTCATTATGTTTCTATTCCTCACTTTCAAGCCGGTTCCCGGCGCGCAGGTGGGCCTGCTTGCCAACCTCGGCGCGGCACTGCTCGTGGTGATCTTTGGATTTCTCTTCGTCACGGTCAGTTCCCGCATTGTCGGCCTGATTGGCAGTTCAGCCAACCCAATCTCGGGTATGACCATTGCTACCCTGATGGCGACCTCGGCAATCTTTCTAGTCAACGGGTGGACGGCTCCGGCGTTCGGCGCGCTGGCCATCACCATCGGCGGCGTGGTTTGCATCGCCTCGGCGGAGGCAGGCGACACCTCGCAGGACCTCAAGACGGGCTATTTGCTGGGTGCCACCCCCATCAAGCAACGGTTCGCGTTTCTCATCGGCATCACCGTCTCCACCATCGCCATTGGCGTAACACTCAACCTGATGAATCAGGGCCTGCAGGAGTTCAAGGAGGCTCCGCGGGCCTGGAACCTGAGCGTTGCGCATCCCGGAGTTGCCATCCAGCAAGACCCGCACGGACTGATCGATCAGTTCACGGTGAAAGGCGCAAACAATAGCACGTCTCTGCATCACAAGAGCGAGTACCTGGTGCTGAACGCCCTGGGCTCCTCGGAACTTGCCGACGGTAAATACCTCTACTCACCCGCAACCGGCCGCATTGAAGTGCAGTGGATCCCGGGCATTGGCAGCGAAAAGGCCGCCGCGCCACAGGCCCGATTAATGGCGACGGTCATCAATGGCATCTTGAGCCGAAAACTACCGTGGGGACTGGTCATGCTGGGAGTCTTCCTGGTCATCGGCGTGGAACTACTCGGCGTGCGCTCGCTGTCGTTTGCCGTGGGCGCATATCTGTCGATAGGGACAACCCTAGCCATCTTCACCGGCGGCGTTGTGCGCTACCTCGTGGACTCGGCCGTGAGGAAAGCCGGCGGCTCAGACGAGGGCGACGTATCGGCAGGCTCGCTTTTCGCTTCGGGACTTATCGCTGCGGGTGGAATCATGGGCCTTCTCGGAGTGGCATTCAAGTTCTACGAAACCACCTGGAATAAGGACAATCCCATTGGCCTGCCGCAGACGATTCTTTATCACGATTGGGTGTCGGTGATTGCGTTCCTAGCGCTAGCGTTTTCGCTGTATTACTTTGCGAGGAAGCCGCTGAAGAAGTGAGTGGCGCTTGGTGGGCGAGTACCGATCGTTGGTGCTTTTTTGTGACAGACCTCACGGCTGAGCGCCGCGAGGCACCAGCAGGTTGAGTGCGTGCGGCACTACTTCGATCTTCACCGGCAGCAACCCCAGAACCTCCCCATCCGCTTCAACAAAAAGCGAATCCTTGCTGCCGTTGCGGGTATGGCACTCCACCGAAGGACTCTCCACCAACTCAACTTCGCGAGCGAAGGTGTGCCGTCCGGCGACGACGGCGAGAAGAAACAGCATGTAACGAAACCGGCTGCGCGTCTTGAAAGCCAGGAGGCTCAGCTTACCGTTGCGAAGGCTGGCGCCCGGAGCCAGATACCGCAAAACCCCACCGAACGAGCGCACGCGAACCACCAGCAATTGCGAGACCTCGACTATTCGCCCGCCGCTTCCGGTCGCAGTCGCACTTGCCGGAAGGGCCATTTCGAACAAAGGAAACGAGTGCGTGGCCCAGATACGGAAGGCCTCAATCAGATAGAGCACGTATCCCAGCCGCCGCTTGAGCCGTGCGTCCAGCCGGGACATCAGGAGCGCGTCCGCTCCAACTCCCGCCGCAACAGCAAAGTAACGCGAATCCGCGTTCCCGGCGCTTGTGTGGTAGTGAATACGCCCCACAGAGACTCGCGTTGGAGAGGCTTCCAGCAGCGTACGAGCCACCCTCACTGGGGTAGCGGTCAAGCCCAGATCGGCGGCTAACGCATTGGCTGTTCCGAGAGGAATAACACCTAGGGCAACGTCGCTCCCTACAAGGCTCTGCAGGACCTCATGCACGGTGCCGTCGCCGCCGCAGGCGAGAATTGTGTCACAGCCCTGGCGGATGGCCTCTTGCGCCTGGACCGTCGCGCTTCCAACACCATCTGTCACAAAAGCCTCGGCCACGATGCCCGCTTCAGCGAACACGGCCAGGGCTTCTTGAACGGAAGCCTTCCGGCCCGCAGAGTGTTGTCCTGAAGCAGGGTTGTAGATCAATGCGACACGTTGCACGGCGGGTCTCACTTGGAGCGGCATTGCCCAAAGCCGAACAGGCTTAACGGGCCATTTCTCTATTCTCTCAGGCCGCGGGTCGAAAAACCGCTACAACTTAAGTTAAGGGCGATTTGCCGGATGCGAACCGCTTATCGCCACCTGTACAACATGGGAAGGGGCTCATTTGGCATCTGCGCTGTTTTCCTCCGATCCCACCCTCATCTCCACAGAACGCCCGTAGCCCTTTGTGACTACACTCTTCTTGACATGGCCGCGATTCCCAACCCCACCCTCGATACTGGACTGCCGGCGAACATCGACGCCGAAAAGACCATTCTGGGTGCCATTCTCCTCGACAATGCGGCCCATTCCGAGGCTGCCGAAAAACTCGAAGCAGACGACTTTTCTCTCGACTCGCACCGCCGTATCTACATGCGCATGAGCGAGTTGATCGACTCGCAGCGAGCTGTCGACATCGTGACCCTGGCCAACGAGCTGGCCCGCTATAAGGAAGTCGAGTCCGTCGGCGGCGTCGCCTACCTTGCGTCCCTCACCGAGGGGTTGCCCCGCCGGCCAGTCATCGAAGAGTACGTCAGGATCGTCAAAGACAAGAGCCTTCTCCGCAAGCTCATGCTTATTTGCTCGTCGGCGATTGCACGGGCCGCCGACCAGAGCGAAGACGCCATCGGGGTGCTGGATGTCACAGAGTCTCAACTGCTGGAAGTCAGTGAAAAGGGGCTTACCCAGGGACTGGAGAGCCTAGACAAGATCGTCGCAAATTCCTTTGGCTCAATCGACAATCTCTACAAACAGAGTCGCGAAGTCACCGGAGTAGCCACAGGGTTTATCGAATTTGATCGTATGACCAGTGGTTTGCAGAAAGGCGAGCTGATCATCATCGCCGCCCGACCATCGATGGGCAAAACTGCGCTGGCTATTAACATCGCGCAAAACGCGGCCATCATGCACGGCGCAAAGGTGGCTGTCTTCAGCCTGGAAATGAGCAAAGCTTCGCTGCTGCGACGCATGCTTGCCTCGCAAGCGAGCGTAGATCAGCAGAAGCTGCAGAAGGGCTTCCTGGTCCGTGAAGACCACGACAGATTGCAAAGCGCTTTGGGCCAGTTGGTAGAGTCGCACATATTCATCGATGATTCTGCGGGTATTTCGTTGGCCGAAATGCGAGCTAAAGCCAGGCGGTTGAGGCAAAATGCCGGCGGACTCGACCTGGTCGTGGTTGATTACCTGCAACTGATGACGGCTTCGCTCCCTTCGGGTGGAAGGAAAGGCTACGAAAACCGCACTCAGGAGGTCTCGGCCGTTTCGCGCGGCCTGAAGGCGATGGCCAAGGAGCTTGACGTTCCACTGGTTGCTCTCTCCCAGCTCTCCCGTGCCAGTGAGCGACGTGGCGAAGACAAACGCCCCATGCTGAGCGACTTACGAGAGTCGGGCTCCATCGAGCAAGATGCCGATGTTGTTGCCTTCATTCACCGCGAAGCCTACTACAACCACAACAAAGAAGAGCTGTCAGAAGAGGAAAAGGCCAAATCGGAGATCATCCTGGCCAAGCAGCGCAACGGCCCCACCGGCACAGTCTTCATGTATTTCAACTCGCGTTACACCCGCTTCGACAATCAGGACACGACACACGGAGAGTGAACCTAGAGCTCATTCAGGATCAGCGCAATTCGTCCGGTGAGCAGATCTCCGGGAGTGTCGGCCGGTTCGAGCTGGATGACGTCCACCGGGAAGGCAAGGTTGTGCGGGCGCAGGACCAGGCGGTTCGAGAGAAGCTCTACATATCGAACCATAAGGTGCGAGCCGTGCCGGACCGCGAAAACGTTGGGCCTGCTGGGTCGATAAGGCGCCGGCGAATTGTAGTGGCGATCAATAAGCACGATAGCCTCCGGCAGTACGAGCGGATCCATGGCCAGTGCGTCGCCGGAAGGAATACGTACTGCAACAAACCTCTGCCAGGCACGGCGAGGATTTGAAGCTCGGGTGTGCAGGGACTCGAGAACGCCGGCGGGCAACCGGAACAAGGAACGCACCGCAGACGGGCGGATACACGGCTCAAACAGCGCCACCGGATGAGAGACAATCGGCACGGAACTGCTCTCCTTGTCTGCGGGTGAGTCTCCGGAATGGGAGATAACCGGCAGAAGATCGGCAGCCGTCAGATGTTGAGAGGCCAGAACTCGATCTATCGCTTCAAGTGACAGCTGACGCCGCCTATGCAGAAAGTTTGAGAGATGCGCCTGTCCGAAGCCGGTCTGACGAGCCAATAATGAGACACTTAACGTTCCCCGCTGTACCCTCCGAATTAGCTCCAGGCGTAGACGTTCATGCATCTGGGTAAAATTCATTTGTGGATAATTCGCCACCAGCAATGGGAATGAGGACTGCTTCCTTTCTTTGAGAAAAGGCGCTACCGCTAGTTAGCCATGATTCTCAGTGCTCTTGCTGTGATTGGGAAGCGCTGGACCGTAAAACTGGGTTAGGGCGTTGACGCAAGAGATACACATTCCTAGATTTGAGTTACTTAATCTCGTATTGGGTTGTGGGAATCTATTGGGAAATAACTCCTTGGCTCTTTGCCGAGTAGGGCGAAATTCTGTCTCTCTCTAGCCAATGAACATCCTCCGCGGGCATCTCTAATTGTCGGCGGAATTCTTCCGTTCCCATCTTAGCCACATCGCGCTCCACTGAAGCGCGTGCGGCAACCCAAGGCGAATATTCCAGGATCTGCGCGCTATAAGCATGACAAAGCAACAAGAGAGCGAAGGCGGCAATCCCCCATCAGGACGTGAGAATCCTGAGTTGCTTCGCCTGGTTCTCTTCACCCCGAGGAAAAGCAGATACACACAAATCTGCCGGGACAAGACGAGAATACGGAGAATCCGTCATGGAATTGCGCGTGCAACTGAAAATTTGCGAGGGGTGCGGATGTCTTTGGTACCGTGCCCAGACTCAAGACAGCGTATATTGCCGGGAGTGTGAAGTAAAACTGAAAGACTTTCCGTTGCCAGAAAGCAGAAGGCGGCGCGGCCGCCCCGCTCGGAAGCCGCATACGCGAATCTGGAAAGCTGCTGAAGCGCTGGGAGGTGCGCAATGAGCGCAGCCCTCCAGTTGGCAACGGTTTGGGGAGCCAGTAGTCAACAACTATCTTGGCAGGAAGAGCGGAGGAACTGGGAACAAAAGCCAGCAAACACGACGGATGAACCAGTCGTTTCCCTGGGCTTTTACAGACGGCACACTGAGAGCATGTTGCGCCGCTATCTGTATGCCTCAATGCAAGTGGGCAGGGCGCCGTCGATTCTCGGCGATCCGGTTGCGCGGGGGTGGGCTTCAAGCCGCACAGTCCGCACCTTCGAGGACGCAGTGATCTTCGTCCTCGATCTGGAAAAGTGTTTAGACCAGCTCGGATCACTGGACCGCCAGTTGCTGAGCCGGATTGTTCTCCAGGAATACACTCAGGCCGAAGCAGCGATGCTGCTTGGCATGAGCGTGCGATCTGTGTCTTATAAGTTCTCCCAGGCTCTCGACCGGCTGACCGAGAAGTTGCTGGCGAGTGGCCTGCTGGTCTTACCGCATTAATGCTAGATAATGCACAAGCATGCAGCAAAAGGGGGAGCGCAACTCGCTCCCCCTTTTGTCATTTGAATTTCTCACCTACTTAACTAGTTTAAGCGCCGCGGTTGCCTCAATAGCTTCCGTCCCGGAGATGCTGGCTCCTGTTGCCCGTCTACAGGCTTTACCATTGGCTTTGAAGTATCCACTTTTTCTATGTTGATTCGTTCCAGAGCGCCTTTACGTCTTGGACTCGCAGGGGGCGGGACAGATGTCTCTCCCTATTGTGATGAATTCGGCGGCGCCATCCTTAACGCGACCATCGATTACTACGCCTACGCCGCGCTTGAGCCCCTGGAGACCAATACGGTCGAGTTTGTCTCTGCCGATCTGCATGAGAACGCCGCCTATACCGCACAACCCTTGCTTGAGAACGATGGCCGCTTGGATCTTTTCAAGACCGTCTACAATCACATAGTCCGCAACTTTAACGATGGCAAAGCTCTCAAGCTGCGCATGAGCACCCGCGTGGACGTGCCAGCGGGCTCAGGCCTTGGCTCATCGTCCACGCTTGTTGTAGCAATGCTGGCTGCCTATGTGGAATGGCTGAGTCTTCCGCTCGGCGATTACGAACTGGCTCATACGGCCTTCGTGATTGAGCGCGTGGAGGCAGGACTCCAGGGCGGCAAGCAGGATCAGTATGCGGCTGCTTTCGGAGGCTTCAACTTTATGGAGTTTGGCCGCAACGGCCAGGTGCTCGTCAATCCGCTGCGCATCAAAGACTGGGTTGTCTCCGAGCTTGAGGCTTCGCTGCTCCTCTATTACACGGGAAAGTCGCGCATTTCAGCGGATATCATCGACGAGCAGTCGCGCAATGTGCGCGACAAGAACTCGCTCGCTCTCGAGGCCATGCACTCAATCAAGGAAGAGGCGTTTCGCATGAAGGAGTGCTTGCTTCGTGGAGATTTTCAAGGGCTCCACCGGGTCCTGCGCAGCAGTTGGGAGTCGAAGAAGCGCATGGCCAGCCAGATTACGAACGAGCACATCGAGAGGCTGTATGCCTGCGCTCTCGACGCCGGCGCGTATTGCGCCCGCATCTCCGGAGCAGGAGGCGGCGGATTCATGATCTTCCTCACCGATCCGATTCACAAGGATGAAGTGGTGGCGGCACTGCGCGCAAATCATGAAGGCGGCATCGCTTACGGGTGTCACTTCACGGCCGGAGGAGTGCAGGCGTGGAGGGTTCCATGAGCGATCTTATTCAGGAGATGTTGACGGAGGGAATCGCTGTTCTGCAGGCGGTCGCTTCAGATTCCGCCCTCCACGCCACTCTGCAACTGGCGGCCGAGCAAACAGTTTCCGCGTTGAAGGCGGGCGGTAAATTGATGGCTGCCGGCAACGGCGGGAGCGCCGCGGATGCACAGCACCTGGTGGCGGAGTTCGCTGTCCGCCTTTCCGACGATCGTCCGGCTATGCGCGCAGTCGCGCTAACGACGAACTCGTCCATTCTGACGGCAGCAAGCAACGATTACGGTTTCGAACGAGTGTTCGCCCGTCAGATTGAAGCCCTGGGACAAACCGGCGATGTGTTCATGGGAATCTCGACCTCGGGCAATTCGCCCAACGTGCTGCGCGCCCTGGAACTCTGTAGAACGATGGGGATTACGACTATCGGCTTGAGCGGAGGCAAGGGCGGAAAGATGGCGCCGCTGTGCGATTTCTTCATTTGCATTCCGTCCGATGTCACCATGTATATCCAGCAGGCGCACCTGGCTCTCGAACACATCTTCTGCTTGATCGTCGAGCGGAATTATTTTGGCTCGGACATTTTGAAAACCGCCGGCGAAGCGGCCGCACCGGGGAATTAGCGCGCCATGGAAGCTATTATTCTGGCTGGCGGCCTGGGAACGCGCCTGGCGTCAAAACTCCGCGGCATTCCCAAAGCAATGGCGCCTGTTGCCGGCCGACCGTTCCTTGAGATCCTGCTGAACCAGCTCAAGCTCGCCGGCTTCACGCGCGCGCTGTTGTCCGTGGGACATCTCCATTCCGTAGTCCAGAACCACTTCGGCGCTTCGTTCCGAGGCGTGCATCTGGACTACGTGATCGAGGAGGTTCCGCTCGGCACAGGAGGAGGAATCCGCAAGGCGCTGCATGAAGCGAAAGAAGAAAATGTCCTGGTGCTGAATGGAGATACTTTTCTTGAAGCCAACTATGCCGAAATGCTGCAAATCCATTCGAGCGGACATGCCGGCATCACTATGGCGGTGACGCTCCAGCCAGACATCGCACGGTATGGCGGAGTGCTGATCGACGGAAATCGCGTGACCGGCTACACGGAGAAGGGCGGCTCCGGTCCCGGGTGGATCAACGCCGGCTGTTATGTGCTTCCAAGCGAAATGCAATGGCCGCGGAATCTGCCGGAAAAGTTCTCGTTCGAAACGGACTTTCTGGTCCCGGAAGTCGCGCGGCTTACGCCTGCGGCGTACAAGGTCGAGGGTCTCTTTCTCGACATTGGCATCCCGGAAGACCTGGACCGCGCTCAGACCGTGCTTGCGGGCTTTTGACCAGCACTATTTCACAGCATTGCGGGCGATCACATTGGGGCGCCACTGGGTGCTTAGTGATCATCCTCTGCTGCCCTGCCTTCAGGCTGGGAGGCTGTTGTGGCGCAGACGATCCCTATTGTGGCTTAGCAGCGCACTTGAGGATTATTGACCCAGCGTGACAACTGCAGATTATAGCCTGTTTGAGGTGCGGTGCGGGTTTCCAGTAGTGTATCAGCTTAAAAAGCACATTCCCTCAGGGGGCACTCACCTCCGGATGAACTGGGGCACCACAGTTTCACAGGGGGGTACCCCCCCCTCCCCCTCTGGCCAAGTTCCTCTGCCGCATGGACTTATCGAGAGGTACCCTAAAATACTCTCAGCAAAGGACTTTTACGCAAGCTCGACATAGCAAAGGGGTTAGGGACAGGGGACAGGGGACAGTGAACAGTGGTCAGTGGACGGTGGACAGTGGTCAGTGGTCGGTGGTCGGTGGTCGGTGGTCAGTGATCGCAGCCGGCGGGCCGGTTTCTGCTCGCTGTGGATTGGCTCTGAACGGTCCGGGGCTTAACGGTGATGCTGGAATGATTATGCGCCAAGAGATGGTAATTATCTGCAAAACAGGGGTCAGGGGTCAGGGGTCAGGGATCAGACGACCAGGAGCGGTGGCGTTGCGAGGGTGGGGGTTGTGGAAGGGCGAGGATCGGTCTTTTGCTGCCGGCGGGCGGGTTGCTGCGGGTCCTTACCGATTGCCGGTGGGATTGGCGTACCTTTGAAAGCGGCGTTGCCAGGATTGGGGTTGCAAAAGGATGGATTTCTGATTTCCTGCGGATTGCGGGTGATTTGGCGCGGAGTTGGAGACTTGGATGACTCCATCGGCGTTTTTCAGGACCGACCCGTCCGGCGTGGGGATAACCCATGTTGGATGGGAGCATTGCCGTGTTATCGCCATCAGAGGCTTGGTCTTCGCACAACTCGTGGGTATGACCTGACTGTTCTCCCGAGCTTTTTTTGATCCAGCCATGTATTGCCCATGATTGGCGCATAACCAAGCACCTTGGCCACCATTCACGGCGAGTCTGCATGGCGAGTCTGCATATAGATGGATGTGTGGCATGCGAAGAATTCCTAGCTGGTGCGTAGGGCGGAGATGGGGTTGGTTTGGGAGGCGCGACGGGCGGGGATGTAGCCGGCGACTATGGCCACGGCGGTGAGGAGCAGGGCCATGACGGCAAAGGTGACCGGATCTGTGGGTGCGGTACCGAAGAGCATGGAGCTGATGGTTCGGGCGACGGCGAAAGAGGCGATGGTGCCGAGCGCGATGCCGATCAACGCCATGCGGAGAGTTTTGGTAATGACGTCGAGCTGGACGCGTTCGCGGGTAGCTCCGAGGGCCATGCGGATTCCGATCTCCTGCGTTTGGCGGGTGACGGAGTAGGAGATCACTCCATAGATGCCGAGCGAAGCGAGGATGAGCCCGAGAGCGGCGAAGATGGCAACGAGGATGGCGAAGAAGCGGCGGGGCGAGGTGGAATGGTCGACGATGGTCTGGATGGGGCGGAACTCGGCGGCGGGCTGGCCGGGGTTGATGGAGCGCAGCGCGGACATGACTGAAGGCGAGAGGACGCCGAGCGGGAGCGCGGAGCGAATGACGAGGTTCGCCCCGATGGGATCATTCTGCGTGATAGGGGCGAAGATTGCAGGGCTGGGATTTTCCTCAAGGCTACTTTCATGGACATTGGAGACGACACCGACTACCTGAACGTCGTGGTTATCGCTACCGAAGTTGATGGCGAGCTTGCCGATGGGGTCCTGGCCGGGCCATTCGCGCTTTGCGGCGGCCTGGTTGATGATGATGACCTGGGTGGAGGACGGCGTGTCGCTCCAGTTGAAGTCGCGGCCTTCAACCAGATGCATCCCCATGGCGCGGAGATAATCGGGCGTAACGATTTCGACGGAGGCGCCCTGATTGGAGCCGGCCGGGTGCGACACACCTTTTCCGTTCAGGTCCCAACTGCGGAGAGTTTCCAGGGGAAGATTGTCGGTGATGCCGGCGGTTTCGATGCCGGGAATGGCCGTGATGCGGCGCAACATTTCCTGAAGCACGGCAGAACGTTTCAGCGCGCTGCCGTCATCGTTGTAGTCGACCCGGATGGCGGAGGCGTGGGCAGGCTGGAAGCCGAGGTCTACGTCCATGACATGAAGAAAGCTGCGAAGCAGCAGGCCGGCGCCCGCGAGGAGGACGCAGGCTAGAGCGAGTTCAGAGATAACGAGAGCGGAGCGCAGGCGCTCCTGTTTTTTGCCGCCGGAGGCGTTTGGGCCGGAGGCTTTGAGGGAGTCCTGCAGGTTGCCGGAGGCAATTTTTAGACCGGGAGCGATGCCGAAGAGCAGGCCGACGATGAGAGCTAGAAGGAGGGCCCACGCGAGAGCGGTTGCGTCGATGCGGATGGTGCTGAGGAGCGGGAGCGCGATGGACCCCTGATGGGCAAGGTACTGGATGGCGGCGTAGGCGAAGGCGAGGCCGAGGAGGGCTCCGGCAGCGGAGAGGACGAGCGATTCTGTGAGAAGCTGGCGGACGAGTCTGGCGCGGCCGGCGCCGAGTGCTACACGGAGCGCGAATTCTTTGGTACGGGCGGCGGCGCGGGAGAGGAGAAGGTTGGAGAGATTGACGCAGACGACGAGGAGGATTAATCCGACGGCGCACCAGAGAACAATGAGGGAACGGCGAAGCTGGCCGCTGACGTGGTCCTTGAGTCCGGTGGTGACGGTTTGGAAGTCGCTGACTCCATCGAGATGGAGCGAGTCGCGGAGCTGGGGAAAGAGGATGTTGGCTTCCAACTGTGCCTGGGCAACGGAGACGCCGGGCTTGAGGCGGCCTACGAGGGCGAACGCGTGTCCCGCGTCTTTGAGGCTGTTCAAGCTGATGGGGATGAAGTAGTCCACCTTGACGCCCGGCGCGAAGACAGAGCCGAAGTCGAAGGTGGCGGGGAGGACGCCGACGACGGGGTAGGAGCGGTTGCTGATGGTGATGGACTTGCCGATGAGCTGCGGGTCTGAGTGGAACTGCTGCTTCCAGAAGCCGTAACTGAGTATGGCTGCAGGGTTGCCACCGGAGTCGTAATTTACGGATTCATTCTGTAAGAACTGGCGGCCGAGGTAGGGCTGAACGCCGAGCGTCTTGAAAAAATCGCCAGCGACCCAGAGACCCTGTACCGGTTTCGGCTCACCGACGCCGGTGAGTTTGCCCTCAGAAATGGTTAAAAAGGGGACGTATGAAGTGATGTTCTGGAAGGACTTGTTGTGCTGCTGATAGGCGTCAAAAGAGTCGACTTTGTAGGTGGTGTCGGCGATTGCGCCGATGCCGTGGTTGCCTGCGAGCCAGACAAGTTGCTGTGACTGCGGAAATGGCAACGGGCGGAGAAGCAGGGTGTCGACGACGCTGAAGACGACGATGTTGGCGCCGATGCCGAGGGCGAGGATGAGGATGGCAACGATACTGAATCCGCGGTCGTGGGCGAGGGTGCGGAGGGCGTAGCGGAGATCCTGCAGGAGACCTTCGAAGCGGAGCCAGCCCCAGCGCTCACGGGTGACGTCGGCGACGAGGGGAAGGTTGCCGAATTCGCGGAGGGCGTTGGCGCGGGCGGCTTCCGGGGACTCGCCTCGGGAGATGCGGTCGGCGATGGCCATGCGGAGGTGCGAGTTTAATTCTTCGGTGAGATCGGACTTGCGGCGGAGGATTTGAATTGGATTCATGATGCGGCCTCGGTGGCTGATTTAGTTGCGGTCATGATGGATTCAATGGTGGCGACCATTTTGCCCCAGCGGGCGTAATCAGAGGCGAGCTGCTTTTTGCCGAGGGCGGTGATGTGGTAGAACTTGGCGCGCTGGTTGGCGTCGCTTTTTCTCCATTCCGAGGAGACCCACTTCTGGCGTTCGAGGCGGTGGAGCGCGGGGTAGAGCGAGCCGGTCTCGACCTGGAGGACGTCCAAGGATGTGGTGCGGATAGCCTGGCTGATGCCGTAGCCGTGCTGCTCGCCCCACTGGAGGGTTTTCAGGACGAGCATGTCGAGGGTGCCCTGGAGGAGTTCGATGCGATTTTGGTAGGCGGATTTTGAGTTGGCCATAATGATGTAGACACTCTACATCCTTATGCGCGGGGAGAGCAAGGGCAGTTCCGTAGAAAAGTTATCCGCGGTTGCGGCATCTATCCGGAGAAGGTCGGGTCGAGGACGCGGACGCTGACGGGCATGCGGCTGAACTCGTCGCGGAAGTCGTCGTGGTCGGGAATCGCCGACCAGACTAGACTCGAAACGAGCCAGGACTTGTTCTTGTGAATTTAGATCAAGTTTCCGAAAACACCCACGCAGCATGAAGCGCTTCTGTATTTGCGCCAAAAATCTCTAGTGCAAATCGCCAATGCAATCATCCACGGCAGATTAGCCCTGACTAGTCGGCTTATGGTATGGATGGGGGCCTAGGGCAGAGGGTTGGGATTGGATTTGCGGCGGGGCTGGTTGGCGCGCGGCTCCGCCGCGCGGGTTTACTTTCTAAAAAATTTGGCGGGGATTGGCCTGACTAAAGTCATGCCCTGATACAAAGCTTTTGCAGATTCCAATCGTGAAATCTTTGTAGATCGGCGGCAAAAAGACTCACGGCTTTTAGACGGGCCTGGGGTGCGCCCTTGCAAGGGACCTTGGAATTGGGGGTGCTGTGGCCTGTCCCATCCAAGGCGCAAAAACATAGACCCGCCGCCCCTTCGATGGCTGCGACTCTTTTGTTTGCTCCTTGTTGAAGACCAAAGCGCCGGCTAGATGGGTGGGTTAAAACCCACCCATACCAGTTTTTTCCATTTTGCAGGGATCACGTACGGGCTAAAGCCCGTACCCTTCACCGAAGCTCAAGAGAGTTTACCGCGCGTCCTAAGGTCATGCCCTAATACAAAGCGTTTGTAGATTCCAATCGTGAAATCTTTGCAAATCG
Source organism: Occallatibacter sp. (assembly GCA_049793195.1). Classification (GTDB taxonomy): domain Bacteria; phylum Acidobacteriota; class Terriglobia; order Terriglobales; family Acidobacteriaceae; genus Telmatobacter. The sequence goes on from JBARBP010000065.1 coordinate 18,424, forward strand.
GCGGCAATTGGGCGTTTACCGTTACTGATTTGTCTTGCGATAGTCCAGATGCTCTCGCGGTCACAAACGTCCGCCATTCAGAGTCAGGGCTGAAAGATCCTGGACGGATTTCAGTGAAGGCCTTTCTCCATGGCCACCCCTAGAATTTTGCCTACGCCCGGCTCCTGGACAAAGACTACGATCCGTAGATTCGCGGGATCGGCGCCCGGCTTGAGTTTTACCTGAAAGTTCCCGTTGAAGCTCTTTCCCTTCTCGAGCCGGCCGACCTTTGCGATGTCCTGCACAACGGCAACGTAAGTCAGGAGGCGGCCACCGTTTTCACCATGCAGAACCTGAGAGTTCGCGTGGTCAAGAGCAGTGGCCACATAGATATCGCCGCCTCGTTTTTGAAGCTCGCTATTGACTTGAATGCTTCCCTGCAGCATATCGGGCTGGCCGGCCTGGATACTTGCGGAGTCAATCTGGACGGAAACCTTTGGCGCTTGCGCAGCCTTCTCGATACTCGAAGCAAACTGCTGAGGCGCACTGAGGACCAATTCCGTGGACCCGTCGAGGACCATTTGCGGCGTGTAGGCGGAGCCGAGCCCGAACGAGCGAACATACTGGCTCTGCCGCTCAGTCAACAGGTGAGAGGAATAGGGGTCTTTCCAGCCATCATGATCCCAGTAGTCCACGTGCTCGCTAAGGACGACGAGCTGCGTACCGTCAATGGGCGGGGACGCGTCGATTTTCTCGAGCAAAGCATCGGCGGGGGGACAGCTTGAGCAACCCTCGGAAGTGAACAGTTCGATGAGCACCGGGCTTTTGCCCGATGGCTCGGCAGCATATTCGCGCTGTACACCGAGGACGAAAACAAGCACGATCAAGGCGCCCGACGGTTTCAGGATGCGCGCGCATGCTCCGAAAAAACTCTTTGGCATTGAGGTCATTTTCATAGGGTTCCTTTTGGCCCAGCTTCTTGCGTTCGATCCATTGCGCAAGTTCCGGGGTGGTTCGGGCCCGGGGTGCTTCGAGCCCGCGTTGCACTCTGCCGGTGAAGGCTTCGCGGAGAGATTTGCGCGGATAAGCATTCAGGCGAACTTTGATCGCGGCAAGCGCGAAGAGATGACACCTATCCACTATCTCTCAGAATGTGGCGAGAAGCCATACCCACTTGTTGGGCTCGAGACATAGCCACTATGATCCTGGAGTGAGCAAGGTTTCCGCAGCAATTCCGCCGGTGATCCCGATCGACAGGAAAGCCGGCCTGTCATTGCCCAGGCAGATTTACAATGGCTTCCGGGCCGCGATCCTTCGCGGGGATTTGCGCCGCGGACAGAAGATTCCATCCAGCCGAGAACTCGCGACCGAGCTTGGGATATCCCGATTTCCAGTTCTAGAAGCCTATGCCCAACTTCTGGCAGAGGGATATTTTGAAAGCCGCATCGGCTCAGGAACATCTATCTCTCGTTCTCTGCCCGACCGCCAGGTACAGACTAAACACCCTGCCGACAGTGCGACTAACTCCCGGCAAACCGCGCGCCCCGCGCCACTGCTTCCGCACTTTGAGCGGTTTCCGTGGCGGAATGGCTTGGGAGCCTTCGGTGTTCACCAACCCGCGCTTGATCAGTTTCCGTTCGAAGTCTGGTCGAGGCTGGTTGCGCATCACAGCAGAAGCCCGCACATGAACGCAATTCACCAGATCAATCCGCTCGGTTTGGAGAATTGCCGTGACGCAATCTGCGAGTATCTCCGCACCTCGCGATCGGTCCAATGCGATCCAAACCAGATCATGATTGTTTCAGGATCGCAGCAGGCTCTGGATATCACAGCACGGGCGCTACTTGCCCCCGGCGACCCTGTCTGGGTTGAGGAGCCTGCCTACCAGCTCACCCGGTCTGTTCTGACTGGAGCAGGGTGCCGGCTGATTCCCGTGCCCGTCGACAGCGAGGGTATGAATGTGACCGCAGGCATCAAGCTGTGCCGCAAAGCGCGAGCGGCATTTGTGACGCCATCGCATCAATACCCGCTTGGGGTCATCATGACCGCTTCGCGGCGTCTGCAAATGCTGAACTGGGCCCAGAACTCCGGGGCCTGGATTATCGAGGATGACTACGATAGCGAGTACCGCTATGGGAGCATGCCGATTCCGTCTTTGCAGGGGCTTGATGCAAATGCACGCGTAATCTATATCGGGACATTCAGCAAAGTTCTGTTTGCTTCATTGCGGCTTGGTTATCTTGTGATTCCCGCGGATCTTGTGGAGCGATTTATGTTCGTCCGCTTTGCGATGGATATCTTTCCGCCTTACCTTTATCAGGAAGTGCTTACGGATTTCATGCGGGACGGACACTTTGCGCGGCACATCAGAAAAATGCGCGCGCTCTACAACGAACGCCGGGCCAAACTGGTCGACAGCGTCCGGGAAGTCTTCGGCGATCGTCTGGAGGTGCAGGGAGCGGAGGCCGGGATGCATATGACGGTCACGCTTCCTCAAGGTTTTAACGACGTTGAAATTGCGACAAGAGCAGCCAAAGAAAGGCTCTGGCTGTGGCCGCTTTCTACTACCTATCTAAGCGAGACGCCCCGCCATGGATTCATCCTCGGCTTCGGAAGTACACAGGCGGATCGAATACATCAAGAGGTGCTGCGGTTGCGAAATGTGGTCAAGCTTTGAACGGCATGTTTCGCGCGAGAGACGACCGGAGGATCTGTTTACGCCCAAATACGACTGAAGTCATACCCCGATACAAAGCCTTTGTAGATTCTGATCATGAAATCTCTGTAAATTGGCGGCAATTCGATTGACGCGTTGGCGGGGTGCGGCTAGGTTCGGATTTATGGACACTCCAGACTTCGACCAGTTGCTCAAATCGTACAAGGATGCGGTGGATCAGTGGGTGGAAGCGATTCACGGCGAAGAGTCGCTCGCGACGGCGGACCACTCGATGGTGCAGATGGAGCTGTGGGACGATGCCGGCTTCAAGCTCCACGACGCGGAGCTAGCGGCCAAGAAGGCACGCGACGCCTACAAGAACGCGCTGCGCAAAAAGAATTACGGCTTTTAGCGGGTTCCGGGGGTGGGCCCTTGCAAAGAATCTTGGGACTTGAGGGTGCTGCGACCTATCCCCCTCCGACCCTAGACGCAAAAAAGAACGCGCTGCCCGGCCCTGCCCAGAGGCCACCCAGATGGGGCGCCCGGAGTTCTTCGCGATCCCAGGTCTCAATCACGAGACCCATGCGACTACGCTCAGGGCGGCCTCTGGGGCATCCAGATGATGCCCCGATTGGAGATCCGGTCACCTGGTCTTGTTAGCGCTGCGATGTTTGCGAGGGCGCGATTGGCTTTGGGGTGCGGCGGTCGTAGACCTGAAAGCTGGGCGGGGCCTTAAATGTGGCGGGGTCGGCGGCGGTGGTGGAGATATTGGTGAGCCAGAGGGTCTGGTCGCCGTCGCGGGGGTCGTGGCGGACGACCTTGAGGTTGACGTCGAGGGCGGGCGAGTACCAGTAGTCGACCACGCGGAGAATTGTGTGACTTGACGCATATGATGGCAGCGTTTTGAAGCATATGATGACAGTTCTCTGCACTAAACCCTTTGAAACCGCTGCGTCGTTGGAGCCTTGCCAGACCGTTGTGAGCCATAAGTTGTCAGCGAGTCTGAAATGTGGGCATAAAGTGACAGTAAGAGCGGAGCGCCCTACGATACCCACTTCTTTCTAGCTTCGAGGGCCGCGTCACGAAATGCTGTATGCAACGGGTCGAACGCCGAGTGCGACATCTTTTCCACAACAGGCGTGGCATTCTCCGGCTTGCCCAACCCGAATGGTGGCTGCGGGTCATATTCCAGAGCCAGCGTAAGGAACCGCGCATAGTCCTCGCCCCGCAACTCCGCGGCGACGCGAAGGCCGAAATCAATTCCCGCGGTGATGCCGCCGGCCGTGATGCGGTTACGGTCTTGCACCACGCGGTTGACGGCAAGCTCCGCTCCAAGCTGCGGCAGCAGTTCACGCACCGACCAATGCGACGTCGCTTTGTAGCCACGCAGAAGGCCGGCCGCGCCGAGAACCATGGATCCTGTGCACACGCTGGTCACCAGCTTGGCGGTCTTTCCACGCTGCGCCAGGAAATTGAGGGTTTCGCTGTCCGACATCAGCGCCACAGTGCCTTGGCCTCCGCCCCCTATAAACAGAATGTCCACAGGATCGGCACAATCCGCGAAGGTTTTGGACGGCCGGATGCTAATGCCAGTGTCGCTTCTCACCAGGTCCTTCGTCTTGGCGACAAGCTCCACGTTGACGCCCGGGAGATAGCCAAATACCTGCTGCGGACCGATCAGATCGAGCGCTGTCATGCCTGGATAAATCAGCATCGCGATTTCTGCCGGTTTCTCCGGCATGGAATGTTGCTTGCCGCTTGTGTCCTGAGTCTGCTGCTGTGCAACTGCCATCTTGGCGAAGGCCGCGCTCAAAGCCGCGCCGCATAACTGTTGACTGAATTCTCGCCGGTTCATATCGATGCCCCCTTTGACTGCGCTCTTCTTCAATGGCTGCCGCCATGGAGCGGCGATGGCGTTCCGTCCGACCAATTGCTTACCGGAACCTCAATGGTGGTATAGCGGCCTATTTTTTCCTCGTGCGCGCCCAACGGGACGTCATCCCCCAAACCGGATCCCAAGGCTTTAGGGTCGATTTCGGGGACAAAAACCATAATGTGGGGAAGCCAGGGGCCTTTGACGCTGGCATTCAAATACCCTTGCTTTGACAACATGTAGGACAGTGAGCCGGGTTCGGGTGTGGGCAACACACCTTTCGCGATGCCGTCCACTATGGCGTCCTCTATCTGGACTTTCGAATCTCCGGCAATCGCCAGTTCGGTCTTCTTGAGGTAGATCGGAAGAAAAGACCGCGTAGCCGCAGCGGTAAGGCAGATCGGGCCGTGTATCTTTGGGTCCCAAAAAGCCCGATTGTCTTTCGGTAAGTCCCAGGATCGTCCCACCAGGCATACGAAATCGTTCTTCCCCTCCACGGCCGTTTCATAGCCATGCCGTCCAAGAACCAGCACCTTGGCCCCGCTCGAAATGGAGTTCGGGCCGGCGCTGCGGGCCATCGCAATCTCCGCATCGCGGTCCATCAAATAGGGATCGATTGAGACCATCGTGGACGGCGCCGAGTTGTCTTGCGCCTGCATCCGGCCCGGCGTCGAAAAGCCAGACAAGAATACAAAGGTAAGAAAAGCAAATACAGGGAATCTTCGGCCGCCCATCATTTTTTCCTTTTGAGGTTGCATCCTTTATCCCTCCTGTCACGTTCGCTCTTGCCTGACAATAGTTCCTGCCTTGCATGGGGTCGTTCGCTGCGAGCGGAGCTCTGAAACCGCGACGCCCGCCCGTTTCTCTCATGCGTCGGCGCACGGACCATCCTGTACCAACAGGTCTACTGAATACCGCGTCACATCCCCTTGCTTGCTGCCGACGGATAGCCGGCCCCACCGAAATAGCACTCAAGGGCCTCCAACTTCCCATCTCTGACCCGGTGATATTCCACGTTCCGGAATGATTTACCGTTCGTCGTGTGGCAAAGATACTTCACAAACGCCTCGTTGCCGCTTGTGATCACGCACTCCAGATCGGATCGCTCGATAAGCTTGGCCTGTGTATCCCAGCATTGCGTTTTGAAAGTGCTCCGGCTGATGTGGTCGTCGCCGGCCGCGCTCGAAAAAGTGAAGTTGTCGGTCATCAGTGCCTCGAATTGACCCTCGTCCTTTTCCACCCACGCCTTATACCACTTCCGAACGATTTCTTCGGTTGCCGTGCTGGACCCTTCTTCTGCGCCCGCGCTGGCCATCACCAGGAGTCCCGCCGCTCCAGCCAGTGCGCACGCCTTCCGCCGTGATACTCCGATTCCTGTCATGTCCATTCTCCTGTTCCAGATTCTTGGGGTTAGTGGCCTCTGGGGGCCGTCCTGAGTGTTTAGAAGATCACCGCCTCTGGTGTCGCGTGCTTGCATGTACCCGGACCGTGTTCTATTTAGTACAGACCGGTTGGTATGATTAAACTAATCATACATGATCCGTTCAGCCCCGCTTGCGTTTGCTCGGCGGGCGCAAAGACCGCAGCCACTCCACAATGTTTCTGATCCCCGCTTCCATCACTTTCGCATCTTGGGCATTCTTGGCAAGCATGCCGTAACCTTCGACCATGGCAATCAACAATCCAGCTGCTTGAGCGGGTTCCAGGTCGCGGCGCACCTTTCCATGGTTCTGACCATCCTGCAAGGCCGCGGCAACGCCGTCCTGCCAGTCACGAAATATGGTTGCGAGCCGTTGGCGGAATCCGGCGTCAAGAGGAGACATTTCCTGCGAAAGATTGATCAAAGGACAGCCGCCGCGGACAGCCTCGGGCTGAACTGACAATGCTTGAACAGCGCCGATCAGCGTGTCGATAGGGTCCTCGCAGTTCTCCAGAGGACTCAACCACTGGCCGCGATTGTCGGGAGCGATGATCTCTTCGACGATGGCGTATCCCAAGGCTTCTTTGCTGCCGAAGTGGTGGTACAACGCCCCTTTCGTGACCCCGGCTGTGGCCAGAATGGCATTGAGGCCGGCACTCTGGAAGCCCGATCTGTATACTTCGCGGAATGCCGCCTGGAGCAAGCGCATCCGGGTGCACTCCGGATCGCGCGGTGCAGACCCGCTGCGTCTTGGTCTGTTTCCACGCACCAACAGATCCATTGTACCCGGCAACATACCAATCAGTATGCACATCAGGACTCACTTCGTCAAGGCAGATGTTGCGCTTGGCCTTCAATCGATCAATATGCGAACTGATCGGTATGTTAGGAGGTTCGCTTGCTTACTCAGTTGTCGCTCAACCACCAAGGCGCATTTCGCCCCAATGTGCATGGATGAACGTGGCAGTTTCTGGCGTATAGCTCGTCACGGCCACTTTGTAGGTACATCGATGACAACCTATGACTACAGAGATGACAACTTATGCTTCAAATCACAAATTGTCCTGGTATTGCCGATCTTCTGCTTGAAGAAAGTGAAGGTCTCGCGGGTGCGCTGGACCTGGAGCCCTTCGAAGGTATCGACGCCGAGGTTTTCGCGGGTGAGGAAAGAGATGCCGTCGGGTTGCAGGCCGGCGGGGACGGCGGGCTGGCTGATCGGTTCAAAATAATTCGCGAGGTCGCAGACCTTGGCGGCCGGGAAGCAACGATACATAGTGTGGGCCACGGGGTCGGTGAACTCGTTTACATAGGCGGTGGACTGCTGCGTTCCAACGTCGGGGACAGGGATGAAGGTGCGGCGCTCCTGAAAGATGCGGCTGTCCATATCGCGGGCTACGACGCGCTCGTTTTGACGGGTGACGGTGGAGTTGTCGGGCAGAGTTTGCACCCACACCGTTTTGGCGATGGCCATGAAAGGCGCGTTGGTTATGGGCGGGAAGTAGAGCGAGGCGATTTTCGCTGGGCGCGAAAATCCGGGGCGTGCGTGGGTGCGGCATCCTGGGCCGAGAGAACGCTGCCCGAAGACAGAAGAAAGAAGGCGGCAACAAGGGGGAAGACCGGGCGCCTCACGAGGGAACCTCAGTACGCGCAGAGGTTATAGCGCAGGAACAAGAACGGATTATGTTGGCTGGCCTGATGGCGCGGCCAGGGAGAACAGCCGAGGAAGACTACTTCGGGGGAGCGGTGGATTGCTGACCGGAGCTGGGGACGGTTTGGCCGTTGTAGATGATAGTGCTGGTGGAGCCGAAACGCTTGTAGTCGGTGTACTTGACGGTGTCGCGAATGTGCACGTCCTGGGCCATGTAGCCGCTTCCACCTGAGAAGTGCAAGATGCCTTCGCCTTTTGTGTAAACGGGGAACCAGTAGTGTCCATCAACTTGCTGGCGCCAGGTCATGAAGGGGGGATGGAGGTCTTCGCTGCCCTTGCGGGTGTCGTCGGGTACCATGCGGCCGTTGGTGACCACAATCTGCAGGTCGGTGGCGTCGACCCAGATGCGGCCATCGAAGTAGCGCTTTTTCTTTTCGATGATCTTGGGACTCACGGTGAAGACGTAACAATCAACGTCGTCGACCTTTTGCCGGCCAACGTACTTTACGTCGTACTGGGCAATATCTTCGGTGGTGAGAACGAATGGGTAGCCGTGGGAGATGTCCTGCAGATCGGAGGGCGACATCATGACCCGCTGCAGGGTGCTGCCCGGCGCGAAGACCACCTTTTCCGTTCGGCGGCCGGTGGGGTCGAAGATGACGTCGTCTACTTCGTACCATTCGCCGTCGACTTTGTTGTCGTCGTCAAGGGTTTGCACGCGGGCGAGACGGCGATAGGTGTAATGGTTGAGGGCGTCCTGGAATTCGCTCTCTTTGGCCGCAAACTCCTTGATAATCTGCTCCGGCGGAACGGCAGGCGCGGAGATATCCATGTGGCCGAAGCCTTCATCCAACGGCATGGGTGTAAAGCTGTCGCTATTCTGAGCCGCCACAGGCAAACCGCATAGTGCGACTGCCAGAAGAACCAACCACCAATAACTTCTCAAAATAGTCATGCTCCTCATGGAGTTTGCGTGCGTTCGTGCGCGGTGAGGCGACGATGCCTCGGGCTTACGACCCCGCTGCAACTTTAGACGCATGTACAGGGCCTCCGGAAGATTTCAAAATAAAAGGTCGGGAATTCGGACTACAGCGCGGCCGACGAGCGTGCGGCAGGCGGACGCATGCCATTCTCGAGAATCATAACGGACCTCCGCCTGAAAGAGTCAAGCGATCTAGCCGCCCCGGATCTAGCCGTTCCAGACGGTGGGTGCGGAAGGAGATTCAGGCTTTCATGCCCGATTATTACCATGCCCCCGCGCTGGTACTCAGCGCCCTCCTTCTACCCGCGTTCGGGTATTTATATTTTCGTTTTCGCGATACGCGCACGCTGTTGTGGTTTCTAGGCTTTGTTGTTGCCATGATCTCCATGACTCTGCGCTACATTGAGTGGCCGTGGAATTCCCCAGGATCTCTGCATCCCTGGATGGCTGCAGCGGGGCATTCGGCCATGCCGATCGCCTCTGCTGTTTTTCTTGCATCGCTGGCGCCTTCACGTTTTCGCATGTGGCGATATCGCGTCCTTTACGTCATTCCCTTCACAATCCCGCTGGTGGTGGTGGCCGTGCTGCTTTACGGGGTGTTTCAGGGTAGATCACCGAGCGGTCCGCTGCTTTGGATATTTCCCGGATTGGGGGCGGTCTCGTTCCTGGTCGCGCTGTTCTGGGGAGCGGCCCAACGCTTTATGCCGGCCTGGCTTGGAGTTTCGTTGTGCGCCGTGCTGGGCAGCCTGACACTGTGGGTTTGCTTTTCGGACGGAGCAGCCTGGGCGCTGATCTTTGCAGAGTGCGGCAATCTGCTGATGACCGCGTTACTGCTGATGTTTGTCTTTCCGCGTCTCTCGCCAGGGGTGGTTCTGAGCGTGATGGGCTTTACTGCCTGGTCGCTTTCCTTGCTGGAGATTATTGCCTCCATTGGTCAGAATCCGGCTTTGGACCTTCGCCTGGTTCACGTAATTGTGATGGGCAAGGTTGTGGCGGCAATGGGAATGATTCTGCTGGCCCTGGAGGACGAGCTGAACCTGAACCAGGTCGTCCAAGGACGCGAACGCAGGGCGCGCCGCGAGCTTGAAGCCTATACGAATCTGATTTTGACCCGGCGCCGCGTGGAGGATTTCGATCGCCAAGGCCCCGATATCTGCCGGACTGTAGTGGAATATAGCCGGTTCTCGCAGGCTGCTCTGCTTCTGGAGAGCGGGGGACGATTTCACCTGGCTGGGGCAGCGGGCATGGATGAGGCCACTGTGGGTGCGCTGGGCCAGTTGGCGTTGAGGACTCCCGCAACGCATTTTCTGTCGCCCGGTTCGGCGCCGTGTGCGACGGAACGCAGCCAGACGCTCAATTTGGATCTGACACCGTGGCTTAGCCCCGGCGACGACCTGAAGCGTCTTCGATTTACCAAGGCTCTCGCAGTTCCCATGATTGGCCGCGCGGGAACGGAGGGTGTTCTGTTGATGGCCGGAATGCGCTCAACGCAGGGCGATTCGCGCGCCCTGGAGCAAGACCCGCTGCGTGCCGACGATTTGTTGCCCATCGAGATGCTGGCCGCGAGACTGCAAGCTACGCGCAGCCAGACGATGCTTTTTGAAAAGCTCATCGACTCGGAGAAATTTGCAGGTCTGGGTCAGTTGGCCGCCAACGTAACCCACCATTTGAACAATCCGCTGACCGTGATTCTTGGTTACGCATCGCTGCTTGAAGAGACCGTGTCTCTTGACGCCCACGAACGCAAGGGAGTGCAGTCCATCCTGACCGAGGCCCGCCGCATGCGGTCCACTCTGGAAAGCCTGTTACGGATTTCGCGGACGCAGAGCGATCAGCTTGCAGCGGTTTCTGTAACCGAATTGCTGGCCGATATGGAGCAGCTGCACCGAGCGGATTTTCTTGAACGGTCGATCGAGTTTCGCCTGAGCGTTTCTCCAGCCCTGCCCAGGGTGCTGTGCATTGCTCAGCAATTGCGTCAGGCTGTATTGCATTGTCTGCAGTATTCCATTACGGCAGTGGAAAGCCAGGGACCGGCTTCTGCCCCAGAAGCGCAAAAGACCATTCGGCTCGAGGCGACCTGCGAAGGCAGCCTGGTGCAGATTCTGGTGGCTCACTCGGGGCCGGGGTTCCTGAATCCGGAGCGTGCGTTCGACCCCTTCGTCCACGCGCAGGCAGGTGGAGAAACAGCGGGGCTGGGCCTGAGCCTGTGCGCCACGATTCTCCGCGACCACAATGGGCGGGTTTCCGCTGTGAACCTGGAACCGCGCGGGGCGGCGATCATTCTTGAGCTGCGGGCGGCGTAACGCTAAGACCCCTGTCCACTCACTCCGATTACTCATTCAGGTCGGCGACTGGTCTGCCGGGACGGGAGAATCCGTAGAATAGAGTGGATGGCATTTACCGAGCAATACGATGTGGTGGTAGTGGGCGCGGGGCACGCGGGGTGCGAGGCGGCGATGGCGGCGGCGCGCATGGGGCTGAAGACTGCGCTGATCACCATGAACATGGACTTGATTGCACAGATGAGCTGCAATCCGGCTGTGGGCGGCGTAGCCAAGGGACACCTGGTGCGCGAGGTGGATGCGCTGGGTGGGATTATGGGCGAAGTGGCCGATGCGGTGGGCATTCAATTCCGGCTGCTGAACACTTCGCGGGGGCCAGCGGTGTGGAGTCCGCGGGCGCAGTGCGACAAGCAACTCTATCGCGTGAAGATGCGGGAGGTGCTGGAGTCGCAGCCGGGGCTGCACATTCGGCAAGCGGAAGTGGTCGATCTCGTCTTCGACGAGATCGAGGGATCAGGGATCAGGGATCAGGAATCAGAAAACCAAAGAACAGGGACTGAGCAACTCGGGACTAGTGAGCTGGGACCGGACGATTTGACGGAAGTTCCTCGGCCGGTTCGGCCGCGGAGGCGCGTGCTTGGGCTCAAGCTGCGAGACGGGCGCAGGCTGTTGGCTGGAGCCACAATTATCACTACGGGCACGTTTCTGAATGGGCTGATTCATTGCGGGGAAGAGCGGTATCCGGCGGGACGCAGCGGTGAGCCGGCAAGTGTGTTGCTGGGCGAGGCGCTGCGCGCACTGGGGCTTCGGACATGCCGACTCAAGACCGGGACGCCGCCACGGCTGGATGGACGGACGATCAAATGGGACACGTTTGAAGAGCAGCCGGGCGATGCGGACCCTACTCCGTTCAGCTTCAGGACGAAGAAGATTGTGCAGCCGCAAGTGAGTTGCCACATTGCCTTCACGACGCCAGAGACGCTGCGCATCATCCGCGAGAATGTGCACCGGTCGGCTATGTACTCGGGGCAGATCGAGGGGATCGGGCCACGCTATTGCCCGTCGATTGAAGACAAGATCGTCAAGTTTCCCGACAAGACGCAGCACCAGTTTTTCCTGGAGCCGGAGGGGCTGAACACGCACGAGGTTTATGTGAACGGGATGTCCACTTCGCTGCCGATGGAAGTGCAGTGGCAGATTGTGCACTCGATTCCCGGGCTGGACCAGGCAGAGATGCTGCGACCGGGCTATGCCATTGAGTACGACAGCGTGGACGCCACGGAACTGGACCGTACCCTGCGCGTGAAGGCCTTTGAAGGGCTTTACCTTGCGGGGCAGATCAACGGAACAAGCGGCTATGAAGAGGCCGCCTGCCAAGGGATCATGGCGGGGATCAATGCGGCGCTGTGGCTGAAGGGCGAGAGGCCGTTCACCATGGACCGGAGCGAGGGCTACACGGGCATCCTGATCGACGACCTGATCTCGAAAGGCACGAACGAGCCTTACCGGATGTTCACGTCGCGGGCAGAGTTTCGCTTGCATCTGCGGATCGACAACGCCGACCGAAGGCTGACGCCTTATGGGCGGAAGCTGGGACTGATAGGCGATGAGGCTTGGGCCGAGTACGAACGGAAGCAGGAGCGAATGGCGGCGCTCGGGCGGCTTTTGCTTTCGGGAAAGACTGACCCTGAAAGGCTGGAGTCCGCAGGGCTCGGCGCGCAGACGGCGACCGCAGGGCTGACGTGGGCGCAATTGCTGAAGCGGCCCGAAGTTACCATCGAGCCGGTGTTGCGGGCAATGCAGGACGCGATGGGAGAAGATCCGCTCTTGAAAGAGATGGCTGCCGCGCTGGCGGAGAATTCCGGGCAGCACGATCCTGTTGGGATGGCGGTGCTGCGGAATGAGGTGCGGGCTGTCGAGACTGAAATCAAGTTCGCAGGCTATCTGGAACAGCAGAAGAAATCGATTGCTAAGTTGAAAGCCGCGGAGGCTGTTGCGATTCCGGAGTGGATGGAGTACGGCGCCATCAGCGGACTTTCGCGCGAGATGCGGGAGACTCTGGAGCGGGTTCGGCCGATCACCATCGGCCAAGCCAGCAGGATTCCGGGCGTGACGCCGGCGGCTTTGAGCCTGGTGCACGTTTCGATAAAGACTCAGGGCGCGAAGGCACAGCAGAGCAAGACGCGGGATGCCGAAAAGCGCGATGCGCGGCGGCTGGCCGGTTAGCCTGGGGTGCGCTTGTCCAGATCGGGCAGCAACCATGTGAGCAGGCCGATGGCCGGAAGCCAGGCGCAGAGGCGATACACATAGACAATGCTGGTGAGGTCGGCAATGTGGCCCAGGACGGCAGCACCGATGCCACCCATTCCAAAAGCCAGGCCAAAGAAGATGCCGGCGACAAGACCAACGCGTCCCGGCACCAGTTCCTGCGCATAGACCAGGATCGCCGAGAACGCAGAGGCGATGACAAACCCGATAACAGCCGAAAGAATGCCGGTCCAGAAAAGGCCGACGTGCGGGAGTAAGAGCGTGAAGGGAAGAACGCCAAGAATGGAACCCCAGATGACGTACTTGGGTCCGATGCGGTCGCCGATGGGTCCGCCGAGAAAGGTTCCGGCTGCGGCTGCTCCCAAGAAGACAAAGAGGTGGAGTTGCGAGCTGCGGATTGAGACATGAAATCTAGTGATGAGATAGAAGGTGAAGTAGCTGGAGAGACTGGCGAGATAGAAGTACTTCGAAAAGACGAGTGCAGCGAGCACAGCGATGGCTCGAACGACGGTACGGCGCGGCAGCGGGGATGATTGCTCGGTGCGCGTGTGGCTTGGAGTAGCGCGCGCCAGATGATGAGAACGCCATCGGCCGACGAAGTAGAGGATGAGAACTCCGATAGCAGCCGCGATAGCGAACCATGCCACTCCACGCTGTCCTTGAGGCAGGACGATGAATGCGGCGAGCAGCGGGCCGATGGCGCTGCCGGTGTTACCACCTACCTGGAAGAACGACTGCGCGAAACCATGCTGGCCGCCGGAGGCGATGCGCGCGATGCGCGAGGACTCGGGATGGAATATAGCGGAGCCCGTGCCCACGAACGCGGCGGCCAAAAGCAGCAAAGGAAATGTAGGCGCCATCGATAGCATCACGATGCCGGCCAGTGTAAAGCACATTCCCACGGCCAGCGCGTATGGCATGGGCCGGCGGTCGGTAAAAAGGCCGATGAACGGCTGCATCAGACTGGCGACCACCTGGTAGGTGAGCGAAAGCAATCCGATCTGCCCAAAGTTCAGATGAAAGGAACTCTTAATGATGGGATAAATGGATGGCAGCAGGGACTGCACCATGTCGTTGAGCAGATGGCAGACGCTGATTGCGACGAGGATACGGAAGACCGCGGTGGTGGCCTTCGGTGCAAGTTCGGGCGCCAAGATTGATTCCGGGATTGGGGATGTTGCTGTGGGTTGGGACATGACTCGGAGTTAATCCATGGTATATGTGCTAAGTTGGTTTGCACATCGGCGCACAATCCCTGCGTCGCCCAGAGGCGAAATTATCGAAGTCTGAATTTCAGGCATTCAAGAGCGTGAAAAGTCGAATACGGTTCTACTGATTGCTCTTGTCGCTTCTGGAGAAGAGCGGGATGTGGAATGGCTCTGACGCGGTAGAGGATTTCTTTGGCTTAGCATTCGAATCTTCGCGCACAGCGGTTCGCTGGGAGTTGACGCAGACCCAGCCGCCGCGGAGCCTTTCAAAGACGTGAGTGAAGACACCCTTTTCATCCACCTGGGCGGTGTTGACCCTATGGTGCAGCGTGTATGTGCCATTGGCAACAGCGATGTCACCCAACATGCGCACGGTGATCACCTTCTGCGTGAGATAGAGAGTTTTGTCCTCACCAGTCATCACCTGGACCAACTGCTGGTTGCGGGTCGTTATGTCTCCGCTTGCCGCAACATCCACAAACAGGGGCGACAGCACCAGTTCCAGGCCGTATTGGTCGTGCCGATTGATAGCGTCTGCCCAGGAGTCCTCAATCTTCTGAAACTGAATTACCTCGGGGCTTTGAGTGGAGGTAACAGAGGGTTGGGCCGGGGTCGAAGATGGAGCGGCAGCGGGCGATTGAGCGATTGCTACGCAGCAGAGGAAAAGAGGAGCAGAAAGACAAGCGGAAAAACGGATCATGTGCGGCATTTACTCCCAAATACTATGATAACGCCCCGGAATGACAGTGGTTTGACTCGGAAAGCAGGCCAAGGGGAGTGGGGGAGGGATAGCCCTAGACCAGCGCTTGCAGCCTGTCAGGATTGTGGAGGGTCACCAAGGAATCTTCGATCGAGATCCATCCGTCTTTGCGGAATTGACCGAGGGTGCGAGTGACCGTTTCGCGCGTGGTGCAAGTCATGGAGGCCATTTCCTCGTGCGTGAGCAGCAACGGGAAGCGGAACTCGCCGACGTCGAGGTGTTCGCCGATTTGATTTGCCAATTCAAGGAGGAGCCGTCCCAAACGGGCGGCCACGGTCTCAGAAAGAGCGATGCGGCAGGCGTCTTGCAGGGCAAAGCGGTATTCCTGGCAGATGCACTGGACGGCGCGCATTTGCGCCTCCTTATGGCTGCGCAGGAAGTTGAGGAACCGCTCGCGCTCGACGGGACGCAATTGGGCGGTGGTCAACGATTCGGCTGAAACCTCATAGAGGCCGTGAGAGAGAACCGCGTAGAGGCCAAGCATGGAGCCGGGCCCGGCAACTCGGACGATCATCTGCTTCTCATCCATGCGGCCGGTGGTGAGCTTGAGGTAGCCCCCACAGATGAGATAGAGGCAGCGGGCATCTTCTCCCTGCGTGAAGAGGGACGCCTGGGCAGGCAGAGAGATGGTGCTGGTTGCAAGTTCGAGATCAGCTAGGACGGCGCTGCCCAAGGAACAGAACCAGCCGGGGCGGCGGTTGGAACAAGCCGCGCAACCCGCTGGAACCTGCCTGGTTACGTGTCGCTGCCGGGCATGTGGTTCTATCGAAATCTGAGTGTCCGCCATGGTCTTGCTCCGTCCAGTTCCGCCGCAACCCTTTGCATCCGCCGTCTCCTGGCGCCGCAGCATATTGCAAGGACGACAGTTACCGCGAAGACTTCTTCGGGCCCACGGAAAAGAGGCTTGTGCTCTACACGAAGTCTGCCGCATCAGGCTCGGAAATGGATGTGATGGGCCTCACGTCTATCCGAGCTTGAGGTCGAAGCCAACCCACGCGAGGCTGTGACGCAGAATCGGAACAATTTTCTGCAGCCAGGGATGAGGCCGTGATCTATATCGCAAGCCTGGCTGAGTCCGGGGGGAACCGAAACTGTAAACGGACCACAGCGTCACCGACGAGAAGTGATCAATCCAGGACAGTTGGGAGGACCTGAAGCGTGATAGCTTTTCGGACGACGGACATGGATTTCCCTTTGGAATCAACCAGAATCCGATTGCAAAGGGGTATAAAGACAGTCTGCACTCCAAGTTGTATCGGCAAATTGACTGGAATTGGGCGATTTCCATTCGAAGTTCTTCGGAACATCACAGTAGATTTCGGCTGAAACGAAAGGCCTTATCGTGTGTGATGGACATCACCGCTCAGGTACATAACAAAACCGTAATCTTCACGGCATGTAGTGATGCTCCGCACAAGCGCAGCTTCCGTGAAGATGAGGTCCAACGAAACTGATGGCGAGCAGGGTCTTCCAGAAGGAATTGGCGAGCTCGACGATCGAAACGATGGAACAACAATTCAGGGGGGATGCGATGAGAGCAAACAAGGCGGTATTTTTCATGCATAAAGATAGGCCTGTAGCGCGAATTTCGATCGGTGCGGTATCGGGGAAGATTCCGGGACTGCGAGCTTTTTTGATGTTGATGCTGGGCGCGAGCCTGCTGTGCGTCTCCGCGATGGGCGCCGCGGCTCCGAAGGGGAATACGGCCGACACCCAAGGTAAGGCCGCCGTTTCATCGGATTTTGTGGGCAGCGAGACCTGCGTTACCTGCCATGACGAAATTGGCAAGAAATTCGCCGATAACCCGCACACCAAGATGGCCGAGATGCACGGGAGCAATGGGATCACGTGCGAGAACTGCCACGGGGCGGGCAAGGCGCACGTGGATGGCGGCGGCGACATTACGAAGATCTTCAATCCCGCGAAGCATTCAATGAAGGAAGTGGACGAGAAGTGCCTGAGCTGCCACGCGAGTGCGCATCCGAACTTCGATCGTTCTCC
>JBARBP010000066.1:0-2095 GCA_049793195.1 Occallatibacter sp.
GATTCCAACTCGTCGGTTACGGCTGCACGACTTGCATCGGCAACAGCGGCCCGCTCGAAGAGCACATCGGCGCGGCCATCAAAGATAATAGCCTCGTTGCCGTTTCGGTCCTCAGCGGGAACCGGAACTTCGAAGGGCGCATCCATCCGCTGGTGCGCGCGAACTATTTGGCGTCGCCGCCGCTGGTAGTCGCTTACGCGCTCGCGGGCCGCATGGATTTTGACATGGCCAGCGAGGCGCTCGGCAACGACAAGGCCGGCAAGCCGGTATTCTTGCGTGATATCTGGCCCTCGCCGCAGGAGATCGAATCGACCGTACGCGCGAACGTTACGACCGCGATGTACCACAAGGAGTATGGCGAAGTTTTCACAGGCGATTCCCGCTGGCAGGGACTGAAGGTGCCCGTGGGCGATATTTACGCCTGGGATAGGCGGTCCACGTACATCAAGAACCCACCGTTCTTTGAAAAAATTACGAAAAGCCCGGCGCCGCTGACCGACATTCACAGCGCGCGCGTGCTCGCGATGCTGGGCAACAGCATCACGACCGATCACATTTCGCCCGCCGGCTCGATCGGCATCGACAGCCCGGCCGGAAAGTGGCTCATCGAGCAGGGCGTCAAACCGGTGGACTTCAACTCCTACGGCGCGCGCCGCGGCAATCACGAAGTGATGATGCGCGGCACGTTTGCGAACATTCGCTTGCGCAACCAGCTTGCTCCGGGCACTGAGGGCGGATGGACCGTGCACCAGCCCGACGGCGAGAAAATGTCCATTTACGACGCGTCGATGAAATACCAGAAGGAAGGCGTGCCTTTACTCGTGCTCGGCGGCAAGGAATACGGCTCGGGATCTTCGCGCGACTGGGCGGCGAAAGGCACTCTGCTGCTCGGCGTGCGCGCTGTGATCGCGGAAAGTTTCGAGCGCATCCATCGCAGCAATTTGCTTGGCATGGGCGTGCTCCCGCTGCAATATCGCGCGGGGGATACGGCGCAATCGCTCGGCCTTACCGGGTTCGAGGAGTTCACGATCGAAGGCATTTCAAAACTCGAGCCGGGAATGGCCGTCGAAGTTCACGCCCGCGACAAAAGCGGAAAAGAGACTGTGTTCCAAACGGTCGCGCGCGCCGACACGCCCGAGGAAGTGAACTATTACCGGCACGGCGGAATCCTGCCGTATGTCCTGAGGCAGATGCTGTGATGGGGTGTAGTGGCACAGGCCTCAGCCTGTGTGTTTTGCTACAAGCAAAATCAGTCTAGCCTAAACAATTGCCCACAGGCTGAAGCCTGTGCCACTGGATCGATCATGAGCAGCAGCATCGAAACCCCCGATTGGTCAGCAATACCAAAGCCGGAAGATGACGGAGCCGCGTCGCATCTCGTAGATATGCGCATGCCTTCCGTGCCTTTGCCTGACACAGATGGAACAACCGTTGACCTATCCTCCCTGCCTGGGCGCGTCGTGGTCTATGCGTATCCCCGGACAGGAATTCCAGGGATCGAAAATCCCGCGGGATGGGATTTGATCCCCGGTGCTCGAGGATGCACGCCGCAGTCGTGCGCCTTCCGGGACCACTTCGCGGAATTGAAAGCCCTTGGCGTAAATCGTCTCTTCGGCCTATCGACCCAGGATACTGCCTACCAACGCGAGGTTGCGGACCGGCTGCACTTGCCGTTTCCGATTCTTTCCGACGAACATCTCACACTGACCGGAGCCTTGCGCTTGCCGACGTTTCAGACGAGTGGGATGACTTTGCTCAAGCGCCTGGCTCTTGTGATCCTTGACGGGAAGATCTAGCACGTCTTCTATCCGGTTTTCCCCCCGGACCGGAATGCGAGCGATGTCATAGCCTGGCTGAAAGCCAGAGCTCGGTAGGAGCCGGCGCTATTAGCGCCGGCACACGAACCTTCTTCAGACGGCGACTCAGTCTCACAATGAAAGTGCCTGTTCCGTCCCGAAATGCACGGGACGGAACAGCAGCTACAAAACCGCCGTGCCTTGTTCGGTGCTGGTTTTGTAGAGGCCGCCTGCTTTTTGGGCGGGCAGCTTTCCGCTCTTCCAAATCCAGACCGGGTCAAGGCGTTCTTTTGTTGTGC
>JBARBP010000067.1:0-5920 GCA_049793195.1 Occallatibacter sp.
TTCACCATGGTGGTGGCGGGACTGGTGGCGGGAGTGGGGCTCGGGCTGGCCTCGGCGCGGTATATGGAGTCATTATTCTTTCAGGTGAAGGCTTCGGATGCGACCATGCTGGCGATTCCCTTCGCGGTGATTCTGGCAGTGGCGGCGGTGGCGACTGTGCCCGCAGTTTTGCGGGCGCTGCGGATCGATCCGGTGGAGATTCTGCGCGCGGAATAGTCGCCTGAGCACTTCCAAACCTCGAGTCGTAGACGAACCCGAGTTCGAGTGTCGTGCGTTCTGAATCACTTGCCCATGGCCGCCAATGCGCTTGTGGAGAACAAATTCGTTCCGGAATGTCGGCTTGTGGGAAATAGTCCGTTGCTCCGGAGCGACAGTTCATCCGGAAACTGCAGCACTACCAATTGGCCGCCAATATCGCCCACGGCGCTTTTCCGCAAAAGTCGCCTTTCCACAAAAATGGCTGCTATATGCCTCATATTCGTCCCGTTGCGGGCGATAACACACTCGATGGGATCTTTTTCCCTTGGAGTGTGACATGAAGGCCAGGGCTGTCTCGATCGCGCTGTCGTTATCTTTGCTCGGTGCAGTATCAATCGTTGCCGGATGCTCCGGAAGCTCATCCTCCAGCGCACCCACTCTTCAAGCGATCGCCGTCACGCCGGCAACGCCCACGGTTGTCATTGCCGGTACGCAGCAGTTCAAAGCAATGGGCGCTTATAGCGATGGCAGCAGCAGCGACTTGACGGCGACGGCGGTCTGGTCTTCAAGCGACAGCGGAGTCGCGACCGTCTCTGCCTCGGGAATGGCAACGGCCGTGGCCGCAGGAGGCGCAACCATCTTTGCCAAAAGCGGCGTCACCGGGCAGGCCACGGTCACGGTGCCCGCGGCCACTCTCCAATCGATCGCGGTAACGCCTGCTGCGCCGACGGTCTCCATCGGCGGCACGCAGCAGTTCAAAGCCACCGGGACCTATAGCGATTCGAGCACAAAGGATCTGACGGCGACGGTGACGTGGGCTTCGGACAACCTGTCGGCGGCAACGGTCTCTGCTTCTGGATTGGCGACCGCAGTTGCGGCCGGCAGCGCAAACATCATTGCGACGGCCAGCGGCGGCGTCCACGGCCAGGCAACGATCACCGTTCCGGCGCCAACCCTACAATCGATCGCGGTAACGCCGGCATCGCCGACAATCGCCATCGGCGGCACGCAGCAGTTCAAAGCCACCGGGACTTACAGCGACACGAGCACCAAGGATCTGACGACGACAGTAACCTGGACTTCGGACAACACATCCGCGGCAACGGTTTCCGCCTCTGGCCTTGCGACTGCGGTTGCGGCCGGCAGTGCTGACATCATCGCCACTGATAGCAGCGGTGTGAGCGGACAGACTACGGTAGCCGTTCCGGCAGCGCTTAAATCGATCGTTGTAGCCTCCACCGGATCGCTGACAATACCCATCGGCGGCGTCGCGCAATTCAAGGCCACCGGCACTTACAGCGATTCGAGCAGCAAAGACCTGACCTCCACGGTCACCTGGAGCTCCGACAACTCTTCTGTTGCCACAGTTTCGTCGGCAGGATTGGTGACGGCAGCCGTGGCGGGCAGCGCCGATATCATCGCTGCCATCGGCGGCGTTCAAAACCAGGCAACCATCACCGTGCCGGCTGCGATGCGCACCTACAGCGCATCGGCTTCGGTGGGGGACTTTATCACCATTTCGATCGACCAGTCCAGCAACACGATCACTTACGTCGACCTATCCAATGGCGCTGTCGGCGGCGGTGTCGGCGACGTCATCACTTACACCTCCGACTTTAACGGCAACACGACTCTGAACGATCCGGCAGGTCATCTACTTTCGCTCTCCGAGGTGCCGGGCCTTGGCTTCGTCGCGCTCATCAACAACGCCGGCAGCACCCAGGACCAACTCGCGCTGGTCTCTGGTGTGGCGGAGCAGAACGTGACCACCGCCAGCTTCGAGAACCAGTCCTACAATATCTTCGAATTCCGCACCACGGGCGGAGGCGTGGGGATTGCCTCCATTGCCTTGGATGGCGTGGGCAACATCAGCGGCACGGAGTACATGCCGTCCAACTCGTTAGGTTGCGGCGGCGGCAACTGCGGATTCAACCTTCTGCAGTTTGCGCTTCCGCCCGCCACAACCCCGTCGCCCTACCTGACTCTCGCGCTGCCCCGGCCGCCCGCGTCGACCGGCAACAACTACATCTTCGGCACATCGAACGGGATGTTTCTAGACGATTCCGAGGATGGATCGATCGTTGGCTTGCCGAAGGCTGCATCGAAGAACTTCGATCCCAGCTGGGCCAACACCTACACCCTGACCTACTACCAAAAGACTGACGCATACGGGCCGGACGGCAACAGTCTCGAGGCGGGCAATATCTCCTGGGGAGTGGCCACGCTCACCCTGGATATATCCGGAAATCTGACCCTCCTTGACGGCAAAGGCAACCCCATGGCTTCCGGCCTGCTGATTGCCGTCGCTGACACGCCTTCTCTCTACAATGGCACGACGACCACCGGACAAGGAACTCCGGGCGAGCTTGGCGATCAGTGTTTTGGCCTGTTTACCTTCACCGCCATCAACGGTGGCCAGACCCAGCAGGTCTTCGTCGCCTTTTCCCAGGGGGCGGTTCTGCTTTCGAGTTTTTCTGCCGGAGGGTATAACGGCGGCGACACCTACAACTACTTTTACGGTGTAGGGACACCGCAGTCGAGCACCTCCACGGCCTCGAATAGCGGCAACTCCGCAAATCCGGGTGGCTCCAGCACAGCCAATCCTCCCGGCGCATGGAACTCGCTGGGCAGCACCGTCTCACCCACGGCGCAACGGCTCTACGTGGGCAGTTCGGCCGGCGGCGACCTTTTGACCTTCACCATTGATCCCGTAGCTGGAACCTTGTCTTACTACGATGTGAACAATGGAAACCGTGCATCGATTCCGTACACCCTGAATGCCGACGGCAGTTCCACCGTCAACGATTCCAGCGATAACGTTTTGAGCGTGCTCGAACTTCCGGATCAGGCACTGTTCGTCGAGATAAACAACACCGGCTTCAACCAGCCGCCGGCACCCGACGGCGAATCGCCGATCTGCATCGATGCGCCGGAGTTGGTGGTTGCCCTTCCACAGATGAACCTGACTACGGCCGATTTCACAGGCCAGAACTACAACTTCATTGAGATCGAGGGAGCAAACCAACCAAATGGCAGCTCGAATGGAGACATGGCGATCGGCTCCATGGCCATAGACGCCAGTGCCAACTTTACCGGCAGCGGTTACACACCCTGGGCCGCGTTGCAGGGCGAGAACATGTTCACATCGCCTTTCAACATTCTCGATCCGCTCACATTCCCGTCCGGAGACTACCCAGGGCCATGGATCGCGACCACCGACGTCGCTCCCAATAGCAACCTCGATGAGCGCGGCGACTATCTCTTCGGCTATCCCGGATCGTTGGCAATCCTCAACGTTGCCACGCAGGGCACGGTGATCGGTTTCCCGCAGAGTTCCAGCGCGGCGTTCGAGCCCACGGTGGGCGGCAATCCGCTCACCGGGACCTACCAGGTCATGTTCTTCCGGCGTCAGGTCACTGGCTTTGACCAATATGGTGAGCACGGGCCCACTGGATCGCCCTCCGGTACCCCGCCCAACTGCTTGGGAGGCTGGAAGTGCCTGCAGCAAACCCGCGGCGCGAGCATGGGATTTGCCACGCTGACGATTGCCGCCGACGGAACGGTCACGCTTACGGATACCTCCAATAGCTCCCTGGCCTGGACGGGAACGCTCGCGCCGGTATCCAGCCAGGCCAGCCTGGTGGGCACGGGCGAACTTGCCAGCTCATGCTGCAATGGGCTGTTTACCGTCACCGGCAGCGCTGGCACATGGCCGCTGGTCAGCAATCTCGGAGCCGCCAACCAGCAAAACATGCAAGTCTTCATTGGGTTTGTGCCGGGGGCGCAGCCGGCGGTGGTGCTTTCCACTTTCACAACTCAGCCAAATGCGACGCCGGCGCCCAGCGCTACGGCCTACCAGTACCGGTACGGAATGGGACTCAGGACCGGCCCGTAGAGGCCGCTAGATCAACCGATTGCACAACCGATTGCGGGCTTGCAAATAGGGCGTTCCTCGGGACGCCCCATTGCCTGCCGGTTTGCATTTTGGTGCCGGTTTCGCTATGATTCAAAGATGTGTCCAAGGGAAATCCCTGGACTGTCACAAGCACCACGGTTTCTGGGCTCTTGATGGCTTGAGATGCGGCGGCGTCCAACGTTGCCCCTCCAGCCGGGAGCTCCCCGCAAAGCGGGGCTGGCAGTTGCGGTGGGAGACGAGGGTTGGATGAGAAAACTCAGCAAGAACATTGCGAAGGCGCGCGCGGCTGTCACCAAGCCGGCGTATCCGCTGCCTGAGGCCGTAGGGCTGCTCAAGCAGGTCAAGTACGCCAAGTTCGACGAAACCGTCGACCTGACCATGCGGCTCGGTGTCGATACGCGCCATGCCGATCAAATGGTGCGCGGAACCGTTGTCCTGCCGCACGGGCTGGGCAAAACCAAGACCGTCGCCGTGAGTGCCGCCGGTGACCGCCAGAAGGAAGCCACCGATGCCGGCGCGGACTTTGTAGGCGGCGAGGAGATGGTGGAGAAGATCCAGAAGGAAAACTGGACCGCCTTCGATGCGCTCATTGCCACGCCCGACATGATGAAGGTTGTGGGTCGTCTGGGTAAGGTGCTCGGACCTAAGGGCCTGATGCCCAATCCCAAGACAGGCACCGTCACCATGGATGTGGCTGCGGCGGTGAAAGAGATAAAGGCCGGCAAGGTCGAGTTCAGGGCCGACAAGACCAGCCTGGTGCATGTGCCGGTGGGCAAACTGAGCTTTGAGCCTCAAAAGCTGATAGACAATGCAACCACGGTGATCTCCTCGATCGTGCGCGCCAAGCCTTCGGCGGCCAAGGGCAAGTACATCAAGAGCGTCACGCTGAGCTCGACGATGGGCCCCGGGGTTCCGCTGGATTCGGCAGTTGCCGACGCGGCGGGCAAGCACTAAAAGCAGGGATCAGAGATCAGGGAGTACGGTGCTGGGATTGGCATCGTGCCTGACTTAGCAAGGGACTGAAACAGCGCGCCCGATGAGGGCGAGGAAGAGGGATCGAGAAAACAGCAGGCAAAGGTCGAGTATTTTTACTGATCTCTGACCCCTGATCTCTGACCCCTGTCGAAGCGGAGCGAAGACATGGCAATTTCGAGAGCAAAAAAGACTGAGAAGGTCAAGGTGCTGGCCACCGAGCTTGAAGGCTCGACAACGGCGATCATCGGCACATTCTCAAAGCTGACCGTAGCCAAGGACTTTGAGTTGCGCAAAGTGATCCGCGAAGCCGGCGGCAAGTATCGCGTGGTCAAGAACAAGCTGGCGGCGGTTTCCGCGCAGGGAACTGCGGTCGAGTCGGCTCTCAAGGGACTGAAGGGCGTGAATTCTGTCGCCTTCACCTCGGGCGATCCGGTTGCTCTGGCCAAAGTCTTCGCCAAGTGGGCCGGCGAGAACGCGGAGTTCCAGTTCAAGCTTGGCATTGTGGACGGCAAGCTGCTGGGCGTGGATGAAGTAAAGGCGCTCTCGACCATGCCGGGCAAGGAAGAGCTGTTCTCGAAGCTCCTGTTCCTCATCAATGCCCCCGCGCAACGGCTGGTCACGGTGATGAATGCCGCTGGCCGAGACCTTGCGGTCGTCATTGGCCAGGGCGTGGAGAAGGAAAAGTTTGGCGGCGGCGATGCCGCAACGGTTGCGGCCTAAGGGCCTCGACCCAAAAGTTTTGGCTGTAGGAACAGGCGGGAAGGGCGCGGGTCTGGCGCATCGGAAACTTTCTTGTTCTGGCTGAAGGCCGGGGAAACACCAAAATTCAAA
>JBARBP010000068.1:0-16275 GCA_049793195.1 Occallatibacter sp.
ACCTGCGTGTCGAGCATCAGCACCTTCACGTTGGGGCGATTCTGCAACATCACCTTCGACGTATTCTGGTAGCCGATGTCGCCAATGCCGCCATCGCCCCCGACTACCCAAACCTTGGGCAGTTCCACAATCTCCTGGTCGGTCATCAGCGCATCGGTGAAGTGCGTGAAGTGGTAATACTCTTCTTCGCTGATCACGTTGGTTTCGCGCGTGAGCAGAATGTCGGCCAGGCGCTCGGGAAGGACGGAGCGGCGCGAGTGGTCCACGATGAAGCTCTCGCCCATCAGCCAGCCCACGGTCACGCCGTCCTGGAACAGCGAGTTCATCCACGGATAAGGATGCGGATTGTTCGGCGCCGTGGAACCATAAACCGTGTTGCAGCCGGTGTGCGCGGCCATCGCCATCACGCTCATGCCGTTGGCGAGGCGTCCGTCGACCGGTTGCAGGTTCTTGTGGTTGAAGGCCTCAGTGAGCAGCACCGCCGCGATTGCTTCAACCAGCTGCGCGTCGGTGACTTCGCCTTGCTCAGCCTCGAACGCCGCAATGCGCCCCTTGGTGTCCTTTACGTCCTCACCGCCCAGGCCCATCACCAGGTGAAGGATGGCCTGCCGCAGCAGCGCATACTCTGCCGGATTGCTCGTCTTCAGCGCCTCCAGCTTGGCAACGCCGGTCTTTTCGAGTTCGCCCGCCTTTATCACAAAACGATCGCTCTTGGCGTGGAAGACGGGACGCATGTACGCCTCGGTTACGGCGGCAATGGAACGCAGCACGCTCTTTTCACCGCAGCCCGCGCAGGCGCCGTCGCCGGCCACCAGGGCGTCGTAGTTGGTCCGCACCATCAGCATGTTGCGCAACGTGGCCGTCTTCGAGTCCGCCGGATTGGCCCCGTTGTAGAGACCCAAGTATTTTTGCGCAGTATCGGGCAGCAGGTCGAGGAAGCCCGTGCCGCTCTCGTGCTCGGCATTGACTTCTTCGGTTTCGGCCACCATCTTCAGCGCCTGGTGGTCGCCGCATGCCGTGACGCAGGCCGCGCAGCCCTTGCAAAGATCACTCACGAATATTGAGAACACGCCGCCCGCCCCCGGCGTCTTGCGCTCGGGCGAGGAGAAGATCGCGTTCACCTTCTGATACGCCATCGGCACCTTGTCCATGATGGCGAAGAACTGGTCCTTCGCGGACGGCGAAAATCCATCAACTGTGCTGACCACATCACGCAGAATGGTCTGCAACGGAGTTCCAGTTTTGAACTCCACTACCATCCGCTCGCGCATGCGCTTTTCAATCTCGGGCAGCGTGCGCAGCATCTTGGTCCGCTCCACGCCGTCGGCCACGTAGTACGAAATTGCGGTCGACAGCAGCGTGCCCAGGTCCTGCGAGCAATTGGGCAGCGCCGTATCCGGGCAAACCGAGATGCACTCCATGCACTGCGTGCAGTTCTCGGGAATGTAGAGCGGCGTCTCGCGCCGGGCCACATACTTCGAGGCCGTATCGCCCGTCGCCGCCGCAATCACGCCCATCGCGGAGAGCGGGGTCGCCGGCTGATCGTATCCATAGTGCGAGCGGAACTCCGCATCGAATACCTTTACGCTGTCAATCGGCGCACGCGGCCCTTGCCCGGCGGGCACTGGTGTAGAACGGCAACCCGTTCCGCACGCTCCGCCGGCAGTCGCGAGTTCCAGAATCGGCATCAGGGCCTGGCCGCGGAGAGTGGACTTGTCGGCCGCGCTCAGCTCGCCGATCTTGATCTCCTTCACCTGGCTGTAACCCTGCATCATGACTTCCATGTTCGACTGCACAACCGCATCGCCGAGCTTGCCGAACTTCTTCACATACTGCTTGTACACAACCTCGCGATACTGCTCCTGCGTGATGCCAAACTCTTCAAGCATCGGGCTCACCGCGAAGAAGGCGCCAAGAAATGCATTGCCCTGCATGCGCAATTGCAGATCGCCGCGGTCTGTCGCCTTGCGCGCAATGTCGAAACCGGGCAGCGTAAACACGCGAATCTTCTTGTCGATGATCTGTTTGCGTGCCCAGAGCGGCAGATTCTCCCACGCACGTTCGCCGTCTACATCCGACTCCCACACCAGGCTCCCGCCCTCTTGCATGCCGTCCAGCGGATTGGTGTGCGTAAACGCCTTGGGATCGCAACAGAGCACCACAGTTACGTGGCGCAGGTCGCAGTTCACGCGGATGCGATCTTTGGCGGCGACCATGAAGTAGCTGGTGGGCGCGCCCTTCTTCTCCGAGCCGTATTTCGGATTCGCGCTGACATGGATCACTTCCTTGGGATTGCCGAGGTCGTCCTTCAATCCGTCGCGCTCGTAGAGCAGGTCGTTCAAGTCGCCGAGAATTGCGCCCAGGTTCTTGCCGGTGGTGATCGCGCCCCATCCGCCGATGGAGTGGAAGCGCACCGCAACCGCGCTTTCAGGCAGCAGCGAAGGGGTCTCGTCGCCCACCACCGAATACGGATGGTCGATGCCCAACACCATGAACGAAACTCCGTCGGCCGCTGTCTTGCCATCTTTGCGCGCCCGGCCCGCCGTCGCATATTCGTACGCACCAATAATGTGCTCGGGACGGAAATCGCGCGAGCCCAGCCCATAGGTGCCGCCGAAAATCGTTGGCACTTCATCGAGTGACACAGAGGGCAATCCCTCCGCCGACGGACGGCCTTCCGTCTTGATCGCCTTGGACAGAGCGGTGCGAATGTCTTTGCCCAGCGGATTGTCGGGCGACAAAGCTTCGTCCGTCCGCTCCAGAATAATCACGTTCTTCTTGCCCCGGAGCGCCGTCACAACAGCAGCTTCAGGAAAGGGCCGGATCACATTAATGTGGATCGACCCAACGCTTGCTCCGCGCGTTTCGCGCAAATAGTCAACCGCAGCTTCAATGTTTTCGGCCGCAGAGCCCAGCGATACGAACACCGTTTCCGCATCCGCGGTCTTGTACTCGGTGATCAGCCCATACTTGCGGCCCGTCAGCTCGCCGAAGTCCTTGTACGCGGCTTCGAGGAACTCGAGAATCGGTTCGGCAAAATTATTGCGCCGCGCCACGATTCCCTGCATGTAGTGTTCCTGATTCTGCACCGGCCCCAGCAGAACGGGGTTGGCCAGGTCCAACATCTTGGGAACGCGGCGCCGGGTGGGCCCAAACAGAATGCGCTGCGCCTCAGTTGGACAATCGATAATGTCTTCCGGCGCGCCGAGGTACTCGCGGATCAATTCGGATTCATGTTTATAAAACGTCCGCTCAAGGTGCGTGGTCAGGAAGCCGTCCATGATGTTCATGCCCGGTGTGAGGCTCAGCTCGGTCACGCGGCGCAAAATCAATGCCTGGTCCGCGGCCTGCTGCGCATCCTTGCCGAAGAGCATAATCCAGCCCGTATCGAGCGCACCATATATATCGTCGTGGCCGCAGTGCACATTCAGAGCGTGCTTGGTCAACGCGCGCGCGCCCACTTCAAGCACCATGGTCGAGCCCTTGCCCGGCGCGTGATAGTACTGCTCAACACCGTAGACAACGCCCTGCCCGGAGGTAAAATTCACCACGCGCTTGCCGCACACCGAATGGGCAATGGCGCCGCCCTGGGCCGCATGTTCGCCCTCGGCCTCAATCGCAATCGTGTTTTGCCCGAAGACGTTTAAATGCCCCTCGGCATAGGCCTGCTGAAACAACTCGCCGCCCTCGGTCGAAGGCGTAATGGGATAAAACACGCCGGCGTCGGCGATACGCGTCTCGGTGTGGTACGAGACCAGTTGGTTACCGTTCGCGGTAACTCGGATTCCTGGGTATCGAGCCTGATTGCGTGCAGCAGGTGCCATGGTTCCCTCTCAGTGAGCCCTGTTCTTGATCTCTTGTCTTTACGCCTTGCGCACCGAGCTCCCGGATGCCTTGAAGAACGGATCCGTGCGCAATCGCGCCGCGCCATGTTTTTGTCGCTTTCGCAGTTCGTGCAATCGAACAGCTGAAAGCGATTCACTTGCAAGTGTAATGGCCGGTATGAAGGCGGGGAATCCCAAGGGGAAGGGTACGCCTCACGCGGACGGCCTAATGACAAGTATGCACCGCGTTCTGGTCGCCTGTATATCGGGATAAAGTACTAAATACCAATATGCGAGACGAAATCCGTTCCTTACGCGCGCCCAGGTTTCCTCCCTTATCCGCGCTCCTTGCAAGGATTGAGGGCGTGGGCCTCATCCAAAGATTTTTGTGCGCTATGTCGTTTCAATGCATCAGATTGCCGGCCCCAGGTTCCCGATTTCGGTCTCCTTTGCCAGAAGGACACAAAAACAAGAGGCTTCCCCCAGCGGAGAAGCCTCTTGCCGCACAAATTTCCCTGGAGCCGCCTAGAACCGGTAAACAACACCAAACTCGCCGCGTGCATTCCAGTGCAGGTGGGGCGAGTAGTTCAGTTGCGGTGAATTGTTGTTGAGCGAAAACGACGCGCCGACCCTGTCACCCGACGCGCGCAGCGCCCAGTGCTGGCTCAGGTTGTAAACCAGGCCGCCGCCAAAGCCGCCCGCAAAGGAGATATTGGGCGTCATGTGTTCGCCACCCGTATGCTCCACTCCCAGCAAGCCATGCAGGAAACCATCGAAGTTGCCGTAGATTGTCGCGCGAAATTCAGGCCCGGCCAACCCGGAATACACCGACGGATCGCCGGGGTTGCCGGGATGGGTTTGGGTGCTCTTGCCCGTCGGAGGCTTGTAGTAGGATCCGATCGCCGTGATACCAAAGTGCTTGCCAAAGTCGCGGGTCGCGCCGGCCCGGCCGCCGATGAGCCCATAGCGCGACTGGTTCACCTGGTTGAGGCTGGTGTAGCCCGCCATGGCGAACGCTTCCCATTTGTATGTGGGCGCTTGCGGCCCCTCCGACGGAGCACGTTCTGGGGCAATCTGGCCTGCCGCGGCCAGGGGCATAAGAGCGGCCGCAATCACGGCCAAAATCGAGATCTGGAACTTACTCTTCAACTGGAAACACTCCTCAACTATGCTGGTCAATCCTGGCGCTTTTCGGATTGCGCCCCGAAGCGAACACCGCGACTGGTTTCAGATACCTTCATAGACTATCCTCTCGACCCCAATCTTCTCTAGTCTGGCCTTCTCCACTACGGTTCTACGAACTCCGGCTGGCCTTTCGCGACGCGCTTACCGCATCTGCACTGGAACCGGTCCTGGAAGGCGGATTACCCTGTCCCCGGTCCTGTTCCGTGTGTCTGTTACAGTGACGGCGATTCCTCCCGGAAGATAGCGGCGGATCACCTCGGGGCGGGTACAATCCAGATCCGATCCACCTCCGACTTCACCCTGAAATCCACTCTGGACGCCGCCCTGTGTTCTACCCCCGATAGCCACCACCGTGTACTGCCCCGGCGCTGCATCGCGCAGGGCGAAGCTGCCATCCGAGTCCGACTGGTCGCGCCGCACCAGGTCAGGAAAAGCGGCTGGATCGTTTGGCACCAGCAGAACCATCGCACCCGCGACCGCTTTTTCGCCGCTCCGCACGAATCCCTCCACCCGCGCCCCATCCGCGCTGACGCGCACCACCAGCGTCTGCGCACGGTCCTGCACCGTGACTGTGTTCCCGGCGTGCACCCGGCCGCTCGCAGTTATCGAAATCACCGGCTCCGCCAATCCCGATTGATCCACCCGCAGCTTCCATGTCCCTGCCGGAACCGCCGCAAAACTGAACGCTCCGCGGTTGAATTCAGACTCGACCGGCTTGAGCCCCTGCGCATTTTCGGCAGGCTCCAGGGTCACATCCGCGTCACCGGTAAACGGCGCGCCGGCCGCTGTCTGCAGCGTCCCGCTGACAGCGAAGGCGGGAATGCCCGCGCCGGGTTCCACCTGCTGGCTGGTGCCGGCGTCCAGTTCCAACACGTGCGGTGGATCGCCCTGTGTCAGCTCATACTGGCCCGGCGCGAGACCCGTGAACTCCGCGCGGCCGTTGGTGATCGTGTCCATGAAGTCGGCGTTCCGCGAGGAGAGCCGTGTGCCGAAGATGGCTTGCTTCAAATCCGGGACTGCTGCCGAGCCATCCTGCTTACGCGGCGCTTCCACCACCAAGTGGAGCGCCGGAACCGCATGAAGGCTCATGTCCGCCTCCACGCGGTTGCCCCCGGCCAGCACAATCGGCGAGGCCGATGCCTCCTCCGTCGTCGAATCGTAAAAGGTAATTGGGTAGGCCACGTCGAGGGCAGGATTCGCGGCTCCCTGCCGGGTCCCTGCACCGTGCATCGCGTACCAGGGCTCGGCTTTGACCGCCAACAGATACTCTCCGTTGCCCAGGTTGTCGAATTCGTAAGCCCCGGTGTCATCCGTGATGGCCGCGTCAACCTGAACGATCTTCGCTGCAGGCTCATGCTCGCGTGGCTTCTGGAACAGCATCACCTGCGCGGCTTCCACCGGGTCACCTCCATCGCCCGTGACCACGCCGCGCAACACCGCACTCGGCGTCAATTTGAAGATCAGGTTGGCCGTATCCAGGTCCGGGCCAGTCACGACCGCCGAGCTATAGTCCCCATGCTCGTCGTAGACAGCGGTCGAATAACCGCGCTTGGATGCGGTCAGCTGGTACTTGGCAGCGGCCAGGCCGCCGATGGCAAAGCGTCCGTCATTGTCCGATTGCGCGGCGGCGATGCGATGGCTATCCTCCTCCGCAAGCACTGCAACGGTTGCGCGCGGTACTGGAGCGCCGGTCACTGCGTTCACCACCGTCCCGGAGACGCGGTAAGCGCCCACCGCGCCGGTTTGGGCCGATGCGCGGACCTGCGCGATTGCTGCGACACACACCAGCACACCGAGGAGCGCGCGGCTCATGGAACCGCAACCAAATATTGGATGACGTGCGCGTGACCACATCATTGTCCCGGCGCCTCCACTACCAGATTGCCGGTCGCGCCGGGGGAAAGCGCAATCGCCTGGCCGCGACTCGCCAGCGCCGCCAAAGCATCGCGGCTCCAGTAAGCGAACGCCACCGCTCCGGCAAAGGTGTATACGTGATAGTTGCCCGGCGTAAGTCCGCTCAGCGTCACGCTTCCTCCCGTCGAAGCGCGCAGCGTGACTGGCGCCACATCCGACGTGGAGTCGAAGTCCGGAATCGCATACACGGTAAAGTACGGCTCCTCGCCGGCAGCAATGGCGTCCAGTGTGTCCGGCAGGCTGAGTTGCAGGCTCGCGCAATCGTCGCGCAGGGTGAGCTGCATCGGAGCAGCAGAGCCCGAGAGCCCAAGAATCACAGGCTCGCGGGCCAGGTTCGCCCCGCCAGCAGTGAACGACACCTCGCACAGACCTCTCTGGTTGTGGGTGTGCACCCAATAGGAACCAGGCTTGGTGTAGACAGTCTCCAACGGCCCGGGGGGGGCCCCACTCGCGAACTCCCCCACCATGCTGTCGTCGATCCACCCGCTGGACTGGCTTACCTGCACTTCAATAAGGCCGGCTTCAATCGGAGAGGTTGCATTGCGCTGCACTATCAGCTGCACGGGATTCGGCCTTGGAGCCGAAAGCGCAATTCGCAGATTCGCCACCGCGCGGCCGGCCACGGTCACTTCCACCGAACCCGCGAGCACTCCGGCGTTGAGGTTGCCCTGACCTCTTCTGCGCTCCTGAGGCGGAATGCTCGACACCAGCAGCGTGTAGCTGCCATCGGGCAACTCAGCCTGCACGGAATGCGCTTGCTCATCGTATTGCGCCTGGTAAGGAAGCTGCCGGCCAGCGTTGTCCAACACCACTGCGGAAAGGTTCGCTCCTGCCCGCTCAGCCGGAACGCCTTGCGGAAACAACACTGCAGCCGTAACGGCGTGAAAGGGCTCAAGCGTCAGCGAAAGGTTCGCCTGCGTCTCCTGGCCATTTGAAACATGAATCCTCGTTATCCCGGAAGGCTCGCGCGCGTCAGGATAATACGCGCCTGCGTAACCCCAGCGCTGACCGGTTCCGCCGGGCGTGCTATCCAGATCGCTGTCCATCGCTGGATCGCTCGACACCGCGTAGTCGCCTTCCGCCAGCAGTCCGAAGCGATAGCTTCCGTCGCTCTTTGTCTTTGTGGACGCAGCCTGCTGCCAAACTGCGCGGCCTTCCTGGATGGTCCGCTGCGCAAGGTTGAGCGTGATTCCTTCTGCCGCATCGCCGGTCGATAGCTCAACCTGGCCGCGAATGGCACCTGCAGGCGCGAGCGTAAATTGAACGTCCGGCATCTCCGCTGCCACCATCACATTGTGCGGAGGACCCATCTGATCGCCCTGGGCCTCGAATTCGCCCACGTCGATGAGGTCGCGAAACCCGGGCTTGCGCACTTCAACCGCCTGCGGCCCCACTGGAATGTTGGGAATCTCGAAGCGGCCTTCTCCATCGGTCAGTGCGCCAGTGTCGGCATCGCCCTCAACGCGCACCAACGCTCGGGGTAGCCCTTGACCCGTCGAGGCGTTGCGAACAATTCCGTGTAGTGTCGCCGGCGTGCGGTCAAGAGTCGTGGGCTGCTCTGACTGCGCCTGGTCGGGTTCTTGCGCCAGCGAAGAAAACGAAACGGCCACCAAAAGCCCAAGCGCCAAACTGGCGTTGAGCCCGCAGCGAAAAGCTCTTCCCAGCAAGCCAAGCCGCAGTCCGGCCCGCTCAGATATCGTCCAGAAGTCCACGCACCATTGTGACTGTTCGCATTGAAGATAGGAAAGCAGCCGCGTTCACCTTTTCAGCAACGCGTCGCGATCAACGATTTCGCCGTCCACAATCAACGTCGAGATGCGTCGCACATTCCAGATGTTGGCCGTAGGATCGGCGTCGATTACCAGAATATCGGCGCGGCGACCTGGAGCTACCTGGCCAAGCTCATTCCATCCAAATTGAAGAGCGTAATTGTTGGTGGCTGCCGCCAGCGCCTCGCGCGGCGAAAGCCCGAGCCGCACCAGCAATTCAAGCTCGGTATGGAGGGAGATGCCGGGCATGGCGCCATCGACAGGCGCGCCTGAGGCCGCCAAGTAGCGGGGATAGGCCGCGAAGATGGTTTCGTTGATGAGCCACATGCGCATGGCGTCCTGGTCGGCCTTTTTGCGCATGTTCTCTTCAAACCAGCGTTGGGTTGCGGCGGGCGTGTGCCGGGACCAGTAGCCCAATGGGTAATCCATCTCGCCGGTGATGGGATTGGAGGGATTGAACATGTGGGCAGGGTTGAGGATTGCCGCTGCCGGTTCCAGCCACAAATTGCGATGACCGGGCATGTTGAGAAAGTGGAGGCTGAAGGCGGGCATGAGCGCCGCATGGTGCGAAGCCAGGAAGCTGGCGTAAGTCCGCAAATGCTGGTCGGTAGGGGGCAGGCGCTGGGAGTAGTCGTAGGCCGTGTTTGCTGCCGAACCATCGGGGTCGTCGACCAGCGGGCGCTGCAGCTCTGCCGGGATCACGCCCAGGTCGTAGTTTTTCATGTGCAGCAGGCTGTCAACCCCCGCCTCCACGCCCACCGTGTAGGGCGTGGCTACGAACTCCCCGTACGTGACCAGCCCCAACTGGTGAGCACGGACAATAATCACCTGCGTGTTGGCGGCGGTGACCTCATGGCCGAGCAGGACCACGCGCGTCCCTAGCCGGGCGGTGTCGTTGAGCTGCTGGTTTGTGTCTCCGGGGCTGAGCTCGACGGGGCGCGCGCCCTCCTTGAGTCTGCCCATCCATTCCGGCTGCCTGGCCAGCAGACTCCAGTTGTCGGTAACGCCGACAGAGTCAATAAGGTAGAGATGCGGCCGGGGATTGGCGTTGAAATCAATGAGGCCGTGTTCCGGGTCGCTGCGGACCACAACCGTGGTCACACCCATGTAGAGATTGGCACTCGCCTGGCCCTGGGAGTTCATGCCGGCGTACCCGTCCACCAGGCCGGGAATGATGAATTTTCCGGTGCAGTCGATGACGCGGGCGCCCTTGGGAATAGCCACCGCACCCGCGGCGCCAACATCGGTGATGCGCCCGTCGCGCACGATCACGACCGCATCCTGCAGATCGCGTGCCGAGTGGCCCCAGGTGGTCACATCCACTACCGTGCCGCCGGTCAAAACCAGCGGAACCGAGGCGGCTGAATTTGGGGTGACCTGCGGCGCCGCTTTTGCGCACGCCAGGACGGATGCGAGGGTCACACCCAGCAGACACGTCATGATCTTTGGAGCGAGTCGCATCGATAGGCCGGTCTGTTGAGGATTGTCGCACAGCGGTTTGGGAACGCCGGCGAACCAGCCTGTCGTGCCTGAACTATGGTTAGTTACCATTTTCCCCGAGTTGCGCTCTTTCAACTGGCCACAAGTGTGGGCCGTCTGCGTCCTGCAAGCAGAGGCAGCACCCGAGCCAGGGCAGCGTCTACGCTTATGCCGTACTTGGCGCGCAGATCGTCCACCTTGCCATGTTCAATGAACTGGTCGGGCCAGCCGATGCGAACCACAGGTACCTCGGAGCCCAATTCTTTCAACGCTTCAACCACAGCCGAACCAAAACCGCCCATCTTCACGTGATCTTCAATGGTGACAAAAGCAGCCACGTGGTGCGCGTATTCCGCAAGCACATCGCGATCGATAGGCTTGATAAACCGCGGATTGATTACCGCGGCAGAGTAACCATCGCGCTCCAACTGAGCAGCCAGTTGTTTGGCCATGGCGGTCATCGGTCCCAGGCCCAAAATGGCCACGTCTGAGCCTTCCTGGATAATCTCCGCTTTGCCAACGGGGAGCGCGTGCGCCTCCGCCTTGCGGGTCACGCCTGCAACCACGCCGCGCGGGTAGCGAATTGCGCTGGGTCCAGAGAGCTCCAGGCCAGTCTTCATCATGTCGGCCAGTTCGTCCTCATCCTTGGGAGCCATCAGCACCATCTCCGGAATGGAGCGCAGGTAGCCGATATCGAACAACCCGTGGTGTGTCGGTCCATCGTCGCCGGAAAGTCCCGCTCGGTCCATGCAGAAAAGCACCGGCAGCTTCTGCAGGCAGACATCGTGAATAATCGGATCGAATGCGCGCTGCAAAAAGGTGGAGTAGATGGCGCACACTGGCCTGAAGCCGCGCGTCGCCATCCCGGCAGCGAACACCACCGCGTGTTCTTCGGCAATCCCGACATCGAAGTAGCGTCTGGGATGATGCGGCCTGAAGAGATCGAGGCCGGTGCCATTGGGCATGGCTGCCGTGATGGCCACAATGCGCTCGTCTTTGTTGGCCAGCTCGGTAAGCGTGTTGGCGAATACTTCAGAGTACGTCGGAAGACCGGCAGGCTTGGTCATGCCAGTCTCAGGATCGTAAGGGCCCAGCCCGTGAAATTTCTTCTGGCCGTCCAGTGCCGGCTGATAGCCTCGGCCCTTCTGTGTCAGCACATGCAAAAGAACGGGGTGGTCGGCGGCCTTCAGGAACTTCAGGCTTTCGATCAGCAGCGGCAAGTTATGTCCGTCGATGGGCCCAAAGTATTCCAGCCCGAACTCCTCGAACAAAATGGAGGGCCACAGTATGCTCTTTGCCGCCTCTTCCGCGCGGCGAACAACCTTGATGGCTGTCTTGCCGCCGAAGCGCTCAATCAGCCGCGAGGCTGTCTTGTGCAGGTGCTGATAGTGTTCGTTGGTTACGATGCGGTGGAAGTACCGCGCAACCGCGCCCACATTCCTGTCGATGGACCACTCGTTGTCGTTGAGAACCACGATCAGCCGGTTGGTCTGCTCGGCGATGTTGTTCATCGCCTCGAAGGTAATGCCGTTGGTAAACGCCGCGTCCCCGGCCACGGCGATCACATGCTCCGAGCCGCCCGCCAGGTCACGAGCCACGGCCATGCCCAGGGCTGCGGAAAGCGCGGTGCCGGCATGTCCTGCGCCGTAGCAGTCATGCTCACTTTCGGTGCGCAGCATAAAGCCGTTCAGGCCCCCCGGTTGGCGGATGGTCTCAAAGCGGTCGCGGCGGCCAGTGAGAATCTTGTGGACGTAGGCCTGGTGGCTCACGTCGAACATGATCTTGTCTTCGGGGGTATTAAAGACCGCGTGCAGCGCCAGCGTCAGTTCCACAACCCCCAAATTGGGTCCCAGGTGTCCGCCGGTCTTTGACAGCGTCTGAATCAGGAATGCGCGAATCTCCTCCGCCAGCGCCGCCATCTGTACTTCATCCAGGCGCTTCAGGTCGGTGGGTGATTGAATCGACTCCAGCAGTGTTCCCATCGATTGCCTTCCCCCTGGATAAAGCCTGGCATTCCGGGGAGTAAGTCTCCCCCTGATATCCCGAAAAACCCCAAAAAAACCGGGATCTCCCCAACCCCTTTTGCCAAGCTATAGTATACCCGCGGCTGGAATTCGGCTGCTGGATGCTCAGACCTTGATTCGATGCTTGCCGGCTCCCCAGGGATTTGATACTTTCGGCGGCTCGGACCCGCCTGGCGCAGCGGGAGGCGGCGATCCCAGGACTCGGCTGCCATCAGGCATTCACAGGGCTTACAGACATTCCAGCAAAAGCAAAACGCCCGTTACCGGCCAGGTAACGGGCGTTTTGTTACGCTGCTCTGTTACAAAAGCGAGCTATTTGTGATGCCGTTGGGCAAGAGGTTTACGCACCTCGGCCTTCACCGCACCCTCATCCACCGGTGTGGTTCCCTGCACGTCTGTCGAGAACACAGCTTCGGCAGGCACCAGGTAGTTTTCTACGTTCTGGCTGTCTGCGGTACCAGTAGCCACGCTGACGCGGGAAGCATCGATGCCCTTCTCGGTTACAAGGTAGTCCTTGGCGTTCACAGCGCGCTGCGCGTCAAAGAGTTCAACCTTGGCCTTTTTGTGCCTCAGGGCCACCTTCTGCTGCTTTGCGGTTATGTCCTTCTCCTTGGCATCCGACTCGCCCACAACCACGGCCTTGGCATCTGCTTGCTGCTGCAGATCCAGGGCTACCTGATCCAGGCAGGCCTTGGCTTCGTTGTCCACGCGCGTGGGACGCTTCGCATCCTTGTCGAAGCTCATGGTGCAGAGCGCCTGAACGTGAGGAATCGGCGGCGGCGGCGGCGGAGGCACGATGGTCACAGTGGTGTCGCTGCTCGCGGTGTGCCCCTTGTCGTCGGTCACTTTGCAGGTAATTCCCACGGGGCCTGCCGGTGCGCCGGCTGAAGAGAAGGCGGCGGAGGTCGTGTCTCCTGAGACTGTACCGGCTGCTGCCGAATAGCTGTACGTCAGCGGGCGGTTTTGCGGGCTCACGCCGACCGCGGTAATGGTGCTGCCCTCACCCGGCTTGATGGTGCCGGGAGCGGCCGCGCAAGTGATGGTCGGCGGCTCGAATTCCTTAACGGTAAAGTTGGTCGAACACTCGGCAGCCTGGCCGGGTTTCAAACCTTCCTGGCCTTTCTTGCCTTCCTTCACGCCAACCTTCACGGTATAAGCGCCGGGAGCCAGCGTGGTGGTGTTGACGGAGGCCGCGCTGCCGTCGCCCGTCACTCCTTCGCCCGTCCACGTGTACAGCACACTCGTATTCTTCTTGATGCTTACATCTCCGGCCGTCGCGGTCAGCTTGACCGGCTCGCCAGCGAAAATAGCAGGGGCACTGGCATTGCAAGCCAGGGTTATCGGCGGTGCTTTTTTGCACCCCACCGACATGAATACTGCACATGCCGACGTTAGAACCACGCAAGCCGTCTTCAATAATCGCGAATCCATGCTTTTTTCCTCCGCAATCAGGCTGAAGTTCTTGCCGGCCAGGGTGACCATTGCACTTCTGTTCCGGTGGTTCTTCAGGTTCTTGCAATTGTTGTTGCTTCTGCGCACCGCATAAGCAGGGTTTGTGTTTAGAGTTGCCGCACCTTGAGCTTCGGCACATATTTTCCGAAGGTCGAAGAGGCACAAACAGCTTACCACTGAACAGGCTCCCGCACCTGATTGCATCTTCAGCGAAACGAGTTCAGGTTGACTTCCGCCGCAGCTAAAGTCTGTCCACTATTGAACACTTTGTTTGGGAGTCACTTCAATCATAGCGAGGCCAGCCTCTAAGTTGTCCACAAACTCGCACCAGCCGGAGATAGAGCAGTCCGATTGGTTGTTTATCCCGCTAACCCTGGCAGCATCGCAAACCGCTCGAAGGGCGGGCAGAGAGAGATGTCAGGCGATCGAACGAATGGCCGGCTTCTGAGCATTTTGGTCAGGCAGTTGATCGAGCAGGACTACATTGAGCAGCGACTTGTGTACCTGGATACGTCCGTTGTAGCTGATAAACCCGAGTTTGCGAAAGCGGTTCATGAAGAAGCTCACACGAGAACGCGTGGTGCCGATCATCTCTGCCAGGGTCTCCTGTGTGATTGGAGGAATGGAGGTCTCCCGCTCTCCGGGTTTGCCGAACTCGGCCATCAACAGGAGAATTCGCGCCAGACGCTTTTCGCTGGAGTTGAAGAGTTGGTCAACCAGATCGGCCTGGGTGCGCATGCTGCGCTCCAGCAGGAACTTCAGGAACAGGTCGGAGAACTCATGTTCTTCATGCATGACCCGGATCATTTCATCTCTGGTGATCTTGAGCCCTATGCAACTATTGGTGGCGGTGGCCGTACACAAGCGTAGCCCCGGCACCGCTGCCAACGCCCCTTCGCCAACAAAATCTCCGGCGGCGAGAAGCGTGATTGTGGCCTCTTTGCCGGATTGCGAAACCACAGTGAGCCTTGCCCGGCCATGGCGAAGATAAAAGACCGAGTCCGCCGGATCTCCCTGGGAGAAGAAAGCCTCTCCCTCCTTCAGCTCAACGATTCTTCTTCCAAGCCCGGCGTGCGCAAGAAAGACGGCGGGGTCGAATGTGAATTCATTCTTATCGGCCATCAATATGGAACCTCCTCGGGGCGGTGCGAAAGCGCGATCCTGATTGCAAAACCCTCTATGAGAGGTCTGAAAGGAAATGCTTCCAAGGAGACGAGCAGTCCATTCCCGCGACCTGACCATTGACGCATGCCCGAGTTGCCGCCCCTGGGGTGAGGCCATATTGTTCAGGTTGAATTCGCCGGACGTCGGACGGCGTCACTCAGGCCTTCCCAATGATCTGCTCGGGTTAGGAACCGTGTCTGTTCCTTTTTGCTCACTTCGGAGAGAAATCCGGTGCCTCCAAAGGGATTGCAGATTCGAAGATCCTTATTATAGTTCGCTTCGTTGCAGACACCGTAACCCCTGCACGCGTTCCGGCAACCGGCGGTTGTACGATGAACCCATAGAGCTTTTATTCATTCATGGAGGGTTGGAGAAATGGCAAGAGATCGGAGAGCGAGTCTTGGAACGTTGGCGATTGCGGGCGCACTGTTTGGGTTGCTTGCCGGGGCGGCTCCAGGTGCGATCCCGGCGGCTATGGCCCAGTTGCCTGAGCCCGGATCGCAATCCGACGCACCCAATCCGCTCACCGACACGACGGTGAAGCCCGGCAAGGTGTTGCTGTTCGAGCTGGAAGCGCGCTTTGCCAGAGATGTGGCCGCGCGCGGCGGGGCGGCGTTCGCGGATTGGTTTGCCGGGGACGGCGTGGCTCTCGGCAACGGCGCGGCGCCGCTGATCGGCAAGGTCGCGATCGCCAAGTCGGCCGGTTGGTCGCCCAGGGACTATCAACTATCGTGGACCCCAACGGACGCCATGATGGGCCCCTCGGGCGACATGGGCTACACCTGGGGCCACTACGAGGGCCGCAGCAAGGACTCGAACGGCAACCCTGTGCTCACCTCCGGGCGCTACATCACCATGTGGCGCAGGGAGCCGGACGGCAATTGGAAAGTAGTCATGGACGCCGGCGCTAACGAACCGCCAGAAAGCGGAGACTGCTGCAAGCTGCCCGCCGGAAACTGAAGGAGAATTCCGCGTGAGCGCGTCAAGTCTCGAGCACTGAAAAACGCGCATCCAGATCTGAATTCCACGTCCCGGAACGTCGCTATTTGCGCCGCTGCCACGCGCGAGTAACCAAATGCCGAGGTACCGTCGGTAACATGCAACCGAATCTATAAGTCGAAAAATCCAAGTACTTGAGTGGCAGTTCTTTTTCCACAAAATTGGCCGGTTTGTGTGAGTGTCAATCTGTGTTCGTTCCAAGATACTGACTTCGGGTACCTGTACATTATGGGCGCGATGCCAGGCTCAAAGTTATTTGAGAACCAGGAAGCGTACTTGCATCCTGAGTTCAATATCTTCGACCGCAACCCCGACCCCGCTCTTGACGAGTTGGTGGAACTGGCTGCGGTGCTCTGCGGCGCGGATTATGCATATATAGGGTGGATGGACTTCAACCGCCTGTGGTTCAAAGCGCGGTATGGCTTCAAAGCAATCGAACAGTCGCGTGCTGTTACAGCCTGCCAG
>JBARBP010000069.1:0-18049 GCA_049793195.1 Occallatibacter sp.
AGAGAACACCGCTCAAACCCAGGACCTGAACGAAACCAGAGGGACGGGAACCAAGATGCAGCAGCCAGACCCGCAGGGGAGATGAGAGTTGATCGAAAAGACGCTCAAGCAGGATGAGATCGATGCCCTCTTCGAGGCTGCCCGGAGTTCGACGCCGGAGGCGCCCCGCGCCGAGGTGCGCGCCCGAATTGTGCCCTACAGCTTTTCCTCGGCCGGGCAGATTTCGACCGAGCAGTTGCGCGCCATCAGCATGCTGAACGACCTGTTTGCCCGCAACCTCACTCATAACCTCGCTGCCTGGCTCCGTACCCGCTTTCAGGTCAACCTGGTCTCTGCCGAACAGATCCAGTTCAACGAGTTTCTCCTCCGCATTCCCGAGATCAGCTATGTTGCCTCGGTACG
Source organism: Occallatibacter sp. (assembly GCA_049793195.1). Lineage (GTDB taxonomy): Bacteria > Acidobacteriota > Terriglobia > Terriglobales > Acidobacteriaceae > Telmatobacter. Next base: position 403 of record JBARBP010000069.1, read on the forward strand.
TCTGGAGCCGCTCGGCGCGCTCTCGGTCCTGCAACTAGACCTCGGTCTGGCGCCCCCGGTCATCGATCTGCTTTTGGGCGGTGAGGGCAAGGACGGGCCGCTCCGCGAGCTGACCGACATCGAAGAATCCATTTTGGGGAGCGTCGTCGAAATCATCTGCCGCGAGCTGACCGCAGCCTGGCAGCCGGTCGGCCTCAGCTTCAACTTTGAGCGCCGCCAGATGCAGACCCAGGTGGCGCGCGTTATCTCCGTCAATGAGAAGACCCTCTGCCTGAGCTTCGAGATTCGCATGACCCACAGTTCAGGCCTCCTCAATCTGGCCTTTCCTGCCGTGGTGGCCAACACCATCCTCCGTCGGTTGACCTCGGATTGGGGCCGCCGCCGCCGTCACGCCGGAGACGCTCAGGAACGGATGGGCGCCGCGGCGCGCCGCATCCGTTTTGGCGGCTCGCTGCAACTGCCGGCCGTGCGCCTGGCGGCGAGCACGATCGAGAACCTCGCGCCGGGCAGCGTCCTCCGCCTCGATCTGGCGGCCAACACCCCGCTCGTCTGGAAGGTTGGCGGTCAGACGCTGACCGAGGCGCAGGCCATCCGCCAGGGTGCTCATCGCGCCGCCCGTATCGAACGAGTGATTGCCACCCCGCTCGTCAGGCAAGTGCCGAGCGAGGTCGGCCCATGAAGACCTTCATGGATTGCTGGGCACAGGTGGCCGCCGACCTCTTTCAGCAGGCCCTGGCCGGAGAGCCGGAACTCGTCGACTCGCTCCCCAAACCGTTTGCGGCGGGCTCGTTCGGCTTCGTTGCCACAGTTGCCGGAGATGAAAAAGGGCGTTTTGTCATTGTGCTCGACACCTCGATTCTGGAAGCGCCGCTGCTGGGCGAAGGGGCCGACCAGAAGGCCGGCTGGGCCGAACTGCTGCAGGAAACGCTCAATGCCGCTGCCGGGGAGCTTCTGGCCAAAACCGGTAAAAAATGCCGTGTCGAGAAGTTTGAAGAGAGTTCCGGGGAAGCCAAGGTCACGCGTGCATTTCAGCTGAAGTCCGGCGACCGGTCCTGGACCATCCTCGTTCGGGATGAAGTGCGCACGCCCAAGCCCGAAGCCTCTGCAGAAGCTGACCTTCCCTCCGCCTCTCACCAGGCAAGGACGCCCGCTGGGGCACCCGCGCCCTCACTGACTCCGGGTCTGGAGCTTCTCCTTGATGTCGAGCTCGAAGCGTCGCTGCGCTTTGGCTGCCGCGAAATGCCGCTGGGCGAGATTCTCGATCTTGGTCCGGGCGATGTGGTGCAGCTGGACCGTCATGTTTCGGACCCGGTGGATCTGATTGTCGGCGACAAGATTGTTGCCCGCGGCGAAGTGGTGCTGGTGAATGGCAACTTTGGCCTGAGGGTCACCGAGGTCGCCGCGCCCAGAAAGCGTTTGAAGAGCATTCGATGCCTATTCTGACCAGATACCTGGGCCATGAGGCCACCAGAGCGCGCGAGGTAACTCGAGCTCACGAGGCCGCTGCGGGCGCGCGCGCTCTTGGATTGAGAACAAGCGCCCGGGAACCACGGCACGGAAGCCAGCTGAGAGCCCCCAGCCGCTTCCCGGACGGTACCCGGTCCGGGATCCTTGCCACCTGCGCCAATCCCGGCTGTTCCTCGGGATGGCTCAAGCTCTGGCGCAGCCGCTCGGGGCCCATCTTTGAAGGTGGCTGGAGCTGTTCGGCCGCCTGCACGGCGGAACGGGTTGAAGCGGGCCTGCGCCGCGAAATGGATGCCCGGGGGAATGCCGATGAAAGTCATCGCCACCGCATCCCGCTTGGCTTGGCGATGCTGGAACAGGGATGGATTACAGGGGCCCAGCTGCGCGGAGCGCTCGAAGCGCAGAAGAGCGCCGGCGGCGGACGCCTGGGCCAGTGGCTGGTGCGCCAGCAGGGTGTAAGTGAGCAGTTGGTGACCAGGGCGCTCGGATTGCAATGGAGTTGCCCGGTGCTGGGAATGGAACTGCACGACGCCGAAGGACTCACCGCCCTGCTCCCCCGCCTCTTTGTGGATGCCTTTGGCGCTCTGCCTTTGCGCGTAGCCGCAGGAAAGATTCTCTATCTGGGTTTTGAATCCCGCCTCGACGCTGTGCTTGCCCTCGCCGTCGAACGCATGACGGGGCTGCGGGTTGAATGCGGGATCGTGCAGGAGTCCCTGTTCAGGCCGGCGCATGCGCGCATGCTGAACGCGAGGTTTCCAGCAGTCGAATTGATCGAAGCCAGTTCGGAACCTGCTCTTGTTCAGGCGCTTTCCAAACGCCTGGAACGGGCGCGGCCCGTCGATTCTTGCCTGGTGAGGATGCACGATTGTCTCTGGCTCAGGATGTGGCGTCATCCCCAGAGAGGCCCCTTGCCGGATGCGGCCTCGATCCAGGACCTGATCTGCTCCATTCGCACGCATTGACGCGCATCTCGAATTTGGCGTGCATTGCGGTCTGCGCCATGACGCATGCCGCGACATGCCCGATGCAGGCTCATGTCCGCTACCCGCTCCCGTTCAAATGCCAGCGGTCGCCCGGCGCCCGGAACCTCACTTCAAGAATCTCCCAAGTGCGCCGATAACCACTCCAGCAGAGGAGCCTGGGCATGAGCGAAATTCGCACCCTGATTGTTGACGATTCCTCGGTAATGCGGAAAATTGTCGAGCGTTCTTTGCGCCAGGCGGGCCTGGACCCGCTGGTGGTTTATGAAGCCGGAAGCGGGAGTGAGGGGTTGGATGTGCTCAGAACCAAGCCGGTTGACCTGATCCTCTCCGACATCAATATGCCTTCGATGGACGGTTTGGAGTTCCTGCGCCAGCTTCGCGCGCAGAACCTGGCCCCCGGTGTTCCCGTGGTGATGATTACCACCGAGTCGAGCGAGGAGCATGTGAAGCAGGCGATCATGGCCGGCGCGCAAGGGTATATTCGGAAGCCGTTCACGGCCGAGCAGGTGAAAGAACGGGTTCTGCCGCTAATTCACGCGGCTTAGCCGAAGTTGCCGTTTTGGCCGGAAGGAGTCCCCGTGTTGCTCAATGGAGTGCGCAAGGCCGCAATCGCGACGGGGCGGGGAAGCGGCATAGAAATGGAGCCTAAGATGGCGGTATCGTTGCGTGCATCCCTCAAACTGGTTTCCGACCCGCGCAACCTGGACGCGAGCGTCGAGGAGGTCTTTCAACTCATGCTGGGCGTCAACTGCCAGCGCGACCTCGCGCCTGCCGGACAGAACGATCTTGAACCGGAATCGGTGACCGCGGTGGTCGGGTTTGGTGGCTTGCTCAGCGGGGCCTGCGTCTTTTCCTCGGGCCGTACAGCGGCCATGGAGATCGCCGCTCATATGACCGGCATGGAGTTTCAGGAGATCGACGACACCGTGAAAGACGCTATCGGCGAGATCTGCAACATGCTCGCCGGCTCGTGGAAGGGCAAGGTTCCGGAGTTGGCTGCCAACTGCGGACTCTCGGTTCCTGCCGTCATTACCGGCCGCGACTACAAGCTCCACGTGCAGGCGCCTGAGTTCCAGTTACACCACTTCTACCGGTTCGAAGCATCGAGCTTTGCCGTCACCATCGTTTGCGACGGGTTGCAGTAACCCTCCGCAACCCTCAGAGACGAAAGATGTGCCGGCTTCCGGCGCGGCCACCAGCCAGGTCAGGGAATCGCTGAAGCAGAGTCGGTGACGCACCGCGGCGGCCGGATGGCGGTTTATTCGACTTTTGAAATCTGGTAATTCCGAAAATAGAGCAATTCCAAGAATATATTTATTACGAGAAACTGAGTAGAATTCTGGGATGTTCCAGACTTCCACCCTCATAGGCCTCACATCGGTGAGGCCTTCAACCCCTTAATCCCTATTCATAAGTTGCTCTAATGCCTCCCCGACCTCCACGGCAGTCCATTTGCATGATCCTCCGCCAGTCAGGGGAGTATGGGATGGACAGTGGATACTACGCGGCAATGACCGGGCTGGTGGCTCGAACTCAGGCTCTGGATACCGCTGCCTCAAATCTTGCCAATGCCCAGACTCCTGGGTACAGGGCCGAACGAGAATACTTTCGTTCGGTGCTACTTGGGCCGGATGCCGCGAACTCACAGTTGGGCCGCACGGTGAACAACTACGGCCTGCTGGGCGGCGATAGTCTCAGCGCGGCACAAGGTCCGCTCCAGTCCACCGGCAATCCCCTCGATCTGGCCATCCAGGGCGAAGGTTTCTTTCAGATTCAGGCCGCGAACGGCATCCGTTACACCCGCGATGGCAGCTTCCACCGCGCTTTAAATGGGCAGTTGGTCACTTCTTCAGGGGAGCAGGTGCTCTCGGCGGCCGGCAAGCCGATTCCCGTTCCGCCTGGTGAAGTAACGGTGGGCGCGGATGGCGCCGTGTCGGTGGCTGGTGGCACGGTTGCGACTGTCGGGGTTCTCTCCTTTCCAGCCGGGACGCAGCTGACACCCGAAGGCGCCAACCGTTACGTGGCGCCGGTCGGCGTAGACCCGGTAGCCGCCAAAACCGCGTCGGTCCATCAAGGAGCCATCGAGTCCGCCAACCAGGATGTGGTCCAGGGCTCGCTCGACCTGATCGTCATGCAGCGCGAGGCGGAGATGATGCAGAAAGCGCTCACTGTCTTCCACACCGAGTTCAACAAGATAGCCACCGAAGACCTGCCGAGGGTGTAGGTGGCAGGGGACAGTGTACTGGGCCTGACCCCTAACCGCTAACCCCTGCCTTTAGGGAGGATAACGATGATTCGAGCCTTGTATACAGCCGCCAGCGGCATGAGCGCGCAGCAGATGAATCTGGACACCATCGCCAACAATCTGGCCAACTCCTCAACCACGGGCTTTCGCCAGTTGCGCCTGCAGTTTCAGGACATGGTTTACCAGAATCTTGTCACTCCCGGTGCGGCGCAGAGTCAAAGCACGGTTTCGGCCGGCTTGCAGATCGGGTTGGGCACCAAGTCGGCGGCGACCGAGGTCATCAACACCCAGGGAGCGCTGAACGAGACCGACAATCCGCTCGATGTCGCCATTGAAGGTTCCGGGTTCTTTCAGGTCCAGCGGCCGGACGGCACCATTGCGTATACTCGCGCCGGCCAGTTTCATCTCAATAACCAGGGCACCATTGTGACCACCGACGGCGATCCGATTATTCCCACCATCACCATTCCTTCCAATGCGACTGCGGTCACCATTACCCAGTACGGGGTGGTGAACGCAACGCTGGCCGGCCAGCAAAACCCCTCCCAACTCGGTCAGTTGCAACTGGCTAGCTTTCCCAATCCCGGTGGTCTGGAGAGCCTGGGAGGGAACCTCCTGCAAGCCACGCTCAGCTCCGGCGACGCGGTACTGGGCAATCCCGGAGGAACGGAGGGCATGGGAACCCTGCAGCAGAATTACCTGGAGAACTCGAATGTCGACGTGGTCACTGAGTTTGTGCAGATGGTTCTCGCTCAGCGGGCTTATGAATCCAATTCCAAGGTCATCAAGGCCGCCGACGATATGTATTCTCAAGTCAATAATATGACTAGATAAAGCGTAAGTGATAGTTGAAGACTTAGGCATCGCCAAAGTGGGGTTTGACGCAGGAGGCAGGCGGAATGAATCTTGGGGCGAAACAGGTGATCGGCGTGGCGATTCTGGCCCTCTCCTGCGTCCGGCCGTCGGCCGCCCAGCTCCTCCGCGAGATCGACGACCCTCACACCGGAGATCGATGGCTGCTGATGCGCGGTCCCGGCCAACCAGGTGGTCCTGGGCGTCTGGTTCTGGCTGCCTTCGGAGTCGAACTGCGGCGATCTGAAGCGGCGGGCGGCTCACCCTCCACGTTTGGGCGACCGGGCCCGGGGCGAGACCTGCCGGTCATTCACACCGGAGACCGGCTGATTGTCGAAGAGAATACGCCCCTGGTTCAGGCGCGCCTTCAGGCAGTGGCGCTTGGCCCAGCTCTGCCTGGTTCGCATCTCAAGCTGCGCTTGGCCATTGGCGGTGCCGTGGTCGAGGCAGTGGCTCTCGGACCTGGCCATGCGGCCTTTGCGCCGGAAGTACGGGTGCGGCCATGAACCCCGGGTCGAAAATCGTCCTTTTCGTCTCCCTCTTCGCGACCTTCCAGGCGTCGATGCCAACCCCAGCGTCCGCTCGAAAGCCAAAACCCGCCGATGCTGCCAAGCCGACCCCACCCGAAACGGCTTTGAGTGCCTACATCCAGCGCGTGCGCGCGCAACAGGCGGCCGAAGTTCGCGCGCCGGGGTCGATCTGGAGCACCGAAGGCCGGTTGGTCCGGCTGGGCACCGATGCCAAGGCGGTTCGTCTCCACGATGTGGTTTCGATCGTCGTCACCGAGAGTCTGGCCGCCTCGACCGACGGCCAGGTGAAGAACTCCCGCGCCTCCAATGCCAACTCGGGTTTGACTGGCTTGATTGGCAAGCTGAAGACCTCGAATGCGCTCCAGAACCTGATCGGCATGACTGCGGCCTCCGGGCTCACGGCGCAGGGGCAGAGCACCACCAACTCTAGCCTTGCCACAACCTTCGGCGCCGAGGTCGTCGACGTTTTGCCCAACGGAATGTTGGTGGTGCAGGCCACCCGCCAGCTGACCTTCTCGCAACAGACACAGTTGATCAAGCTGCGCGGGCTGGTGCGCCCTGAGGACGTGAGCGCGCAGAACGAGGTGCAGTCGACCGCCATGACCGACCTTGAATTGGAAGTGACCGGAAAGGGTATCGTCAACGACTCCACCTACCGGCAAAACCCGCTAGTGCGCCTGCTGGAGAGGCTCCTCATCTTCTAGCAACGGGGCACGCCCAAAAGGATGCATCGAGACCGCCAATAGCGAAGACCAGTTAGTTCAAAGGGGACGAAAGAGACCGGGACAAGGGCATGTCGACACGAACAGCCAAATTCAGTTTCATAAAGGTTCAAATTACGCACAAATTCTGTTCCGCAATAGGTCTGGTGATGCTCCTGGCCCTGGCCGGCCTTTCTCTCCCCGCCGAACCTCCCGGGCACCTGGCGCGCGTCAAGGACGTGGCCACCATCGACGGGATTCGCGACAACCAGTTGGTCGGCTACGGCTTGGTCGTCGGCCTGCGCGGCACTGGCGACAGCTCCCAGACCGTCTTCCCTGCGCAGACCCTGCTCTCCACACTGGAACGAATGGGCATCACTGTACCCCAAACCGGCGCCAATAGCGCCAGCAACATGCAGGTAAAGAACATGGCCGGCGTCTTTGTGGTGGCCACGCTGCCGCCTTTCAGCCAGCCGGGATACAAACTCGATATCACCGTCTCTTCGGCCGGCGATGCACGCTCGCTCGAAGGAGGCATCCTGCTGATGACGCCGCTCTACGGCCCTGACGGCCAGATCTACGCCGAGGCCCAGGGCGCCCTGGTACTGGGTGGCTATATAGCGGCTTCCGGAGGCAACAGCAAGCAGATGAACCACCCCACCACGGCGCGCATTCCAGGCGGCGCACTGGTCGAGCGGCCCGTTCCCTTCGACCTCAAACAGATGCACACTGTCACCGTTGTTCTCAACGATGCCGATTTCCACACCGCCGAGCGCATGGCCTCGGCCATCAATGGGGAACTCGGTTCAGTCCGCGCCCATGCGGTCGACAGCCGCCGGGTCGAGATCGGCGCTCAACCAGAGGAGGATGTCGCCGCCTTGCTCGACAAAGTTGAGTCCGTCGAAGTCGAGGTCTATCCGAGAGCCCGCGTGGTCGTCAATGAGCGCACAGGTACCGTTGTGATCGGGGGAACGGTGCGCCTGCAGCCGGTCTCCATCCTGCACGGCGGCCTCTCGATCAACGTCATCTCCACCACCGAAGTCTCGCAGCCCGGACCCCTCTCCGCGGGGACCACGCAGGTGGTTCAGCAGACCAGTGTCCAGGCCCAGGACCAGCCGGTCAACCACATCGAGCTCAAACAGGGGGCCACGGTTGAAGATTTGGTGCAGGAATTGCAACGAACAGGCGCAGGGGCCAGGGATGTCATCTCGATCCTCCAGGCAATGAAGGAGGCCGGCGCCCTGGAGGCCGACCTGGAAGTTCTCTGATACGGGAGGTATTCAGGTGCAGGCTATCGCTGCTACAAGCGCAACCCAGGACGAAGCGAAGGCCACGGCGCCCCAGCCCCGGCTGGTGCGTGCTGCCCACGAGTTCGAGGCCCAGATGATGCAGGAGCTCTTGAAACCACTGGCCGCAAAAGACGCCCTTACGGGCCAAGATGAAGGCCCCGAAGGAGATACGGGATCGAACGGCGCTCTGGGCGAGTTTGCCACCGAGGCCCTCGGCCAGGCCGTCAGCCAGCATGGAGGATTCGGCATTGCCAACCGCATCCTGCACGATCTTTCCCATCCCAGCACCAGTCGCGAATCCGGGAAGGTAACTGGGAATCTGCACATCGATACTGTAATGAGCGTCTCCAAATAACTAAAGTGATTAACGCGGACGCCGATAGTCCCAGCAAGGAGCAATGCGCATGGATATTCGCAACAGTCTTGAAGGATTGAAGTCACTTCTGGGAGTCAATGCGTCGACGCAGCCTGCGGCGGGGCCCAGGAACGGTGCGGCGGCACGCGCTTCCACAGCCCTCGGCAGCGACCACGCCACCCTCAGCAGCGCCGGAAGCGAAGTGCAGCTGACCGCCGGCGAAGACGGGGTGCGCATGGACAGAGTGGCAGGTGTACAGGCGGCCCTTGCGGCCGGAACCTACAGTGTCCCGGCCATAGCAGTGGCTTCCAAAATGGTGGATGCCATGCTGGGCGGCGACCAGTAGGACATTTTAAGTTGACCGGGCCCGGTCTGGCCTTTGTGAGCAGAGTCGGAAGCGGAAAATGGTTGACCGCACAAAGACTCTCGCACCTCGGCCCAGAGAAAGGAAAGCGGGTGATGCAGGGAAGTGGAACGCGCCGTGAGCATCCGGAGCTGAAACAACTCGTCGTCGAGGCTTCGCTGGCGCTATCGCATTTGGATGCTGGCCGTTTGGAGGAACTCGCCCTCTCCTGCCAGGCTCTGAACCGCGAGTTGACGCCCCTCAGCCGCAGTCGGCGGGAAACGCTGGCGCGCCAGTCGCGCGAGGCCGCCGGGGACATGGCCACATTTGCCCGTGTGCTCGAGGCCACGCGCGCCAACCTGAACGTGATGAACCGCCTCCGCGATCTGCGCACAGGACGTCTGGAGTACACCGATCGGCAGGTACGGGAACCCGCAGCGAAGGGGACGCCTGATGGGGACAATTAGCTCGGCGCTTATCATCATGTCCCAGGCCCTTGACGCTAATCAGGCGGCCCTCAATGTCGTCGCCAACAACGTCGCCAACGCCAACACGCCCGGCTACACGGAAGAAACCCCTACCTGGCAGCAAAACCAGCCCATCGAGATCGACGGCATGTCAGTCGGGACGGGGGCCACGGAGACCGGGGCCGCCTCCCAGCGCGACCGCGTCCTCGAAGAAAGGTTGGACCAGCAACAGCAGTTGGCATCGGCCTCCGGTTCGCGCCTCACAGCCCTCAATACCGTGCAGGCCCTCTTCACGCCGGCATCCGGTTCGGCCACCTCGACTGCCGGAGACATCGGCAGCGACATCACTGGCTTTTTCAACTCCTTCTCCTCCCTCGAAGCCAATCCCACCAACAACTCCCTGCGCGAGCAAGTTCTGTCCTCTGCTTCCACGCTGGCGAGCGACGTATCGAACGCTGCCGCCAGCCTCAACGCCCAACGCTTGGCACTCGACCAGCAGACCGCCGGCGTAGCGGATCAGGTCAATGCGCTCACCAGCAACCTTGCCCAGTTGAACCTGCAAATCCAGTCCACTTCGCCCCACGCCGACGCCGGCACTCTGGAGGACCAGCGTCAGCAGGATTTGAGCCAGCTTTCGCAGTTGATCGGCATCAACCAGTCTTCTACGGAAAACAACGGCCTCGCCATCTCCACCACTGCCGGCCAGTTGCTCGTCTCCAACGGAACAAACGTCCAGCTAACCACCGGAACCGTCGGCGGAGTCACTGACTTTTTTATCGGCACGGAGGATGTGACCGGGCAGCTCGCCTCTGGCGGCGGCTCACTCGGCGGCGATCTGACTGCTCGCGATCAAGATATTCCCAGCGTCCTGTCTTCGCTCGATCAACTTGCCTATAGCGTCTCAACCCAGGTGAATTCGCTCAACAATGCAGGCATTGATGCGAAGAACGTGACCGGCGCAGCAGTTGGCTCTTCGACAACCGGAGCCATGACCCTGGATATCTTCTCTCGTCCGCCTACCCAGTTGGCGAACATTGCTTCCGGCGCCAACGACGTTTCTGGCAGTGCCGCATCGATGTCGGTCGTCATGTCCGATCCGAATCAAATCTCCGCCGCCGCAGCCGGGCAGGGAACAGGGGACAACAGCAACGCAGTGACCATGGCAAAACTAGCTGATCAGTCGATCGTAAACGGCCAGTCCCCGTCGAATTTCTACTCGAACTTCGTTTCCACCCTCGGCTCGACCGTCTCCAACGTGCAAATCGAGAACACGGCGCAGAATGCCTCCGTCTCCCAGTTGCAGACCCAGAACGACTCGCTTTCCAGCGTGAATCTCAATGACGAAGCCTCTGCGCTAACAACCCTCGAACGCAGCTACCAGGCGGCTTCGCAAGTGTTTGCGATGTTGAATACGCTCATGGCCTCGGCCTTGAATCTTGGTGAACAAACGACCGTGACTTAAAGCGCCGTTGAGCCGTTGACTCAGCGAAGCGCATGAAGACGCTCCCTGCCAGTGGAGAAAGTCGTTGGAGAAATGCAATGCGCGTAGACCCAAATTTCATAACTAACCTCGCCAGTTCGCTCGACCAGATCCAGGTGGCCCAGCAGCAGTTGTCCGCGGAACTGTCGAGTGGTACCCGCATCAGTGCGATCAGCCAGGATCCGGTCTCCGCCGGAGAAAATGTACTCCTCCTGAACCAAATCCAGCAGGACGACTCCTTCACCCAGAGCGCGACCGAGGTGACCGGACAGCTTCAGGTTGCGGATTCGGCTCTTGGCAGCGTTGTCGCTCAGCTCACCCAGGCCGTTTCTCTCGCCACCAGCGCTAATAACGGCACCATGAACTCCAGCAATGTGAAGTCAATTGCGAGTCAAATCTCCGGAATTCTCGGCGAGGTCACAACTCTGGCCAATACCAGCTACCAAGGCCAGTACATCTTCGCTGGTGGCCAAACGTCAAACGCTCCGTTCAACACTTCGACGGCTACCTCTCCAGCCGTCACCACCTACAGCGGCGACAGTAATATCAACTATCTCGAGATGCCCAACGGCGAAAACATACAGTTGAATGTGCCCGGCGACCAGATTTTTTCAGGCAGCGGCTCGAACAGCGTGTTTGCCGCACTCAACGCTCTGGTGGCCGATTATTCCACCGGCACGGTGAACACCGCCAAAGCAGTAAGCGACACGCAGGCGCTGAGCACGTCATTGAACTACATATCGCAGCAGCGCGTCACGATCGACAACTCCATTACCCATCTCACTTCGGCTTCCGATGCCGTAAACAGCGAGCAAACGCAGTTAACCGCGGCACAGACCAACCTGATGCAGGCCGACATCGCTCAGGTGTCGACTCAACTCTCTCTCACCGCATCGCAGCAGACCGCGCTTGAAGACGTAATCGCGGAGCTTGGTTCCGCCTCCAATAGTCTCTTCAGCAAGCTCTAGCTTGGGTTGGCGGGCTCATTGCTGCCGTTTTCGTCATTGTCGAGATCGCTTCCGGATTTTTCTTTGTCCGATTCTTCTTCGTGCTCGGATTCTTCTTCGTCCGTTTCCTCTTCGTCCGATTCTTCTTCGTCATCGGATTCTTCTTCGTCGACATCTACCCATTCGGTGCCATCGTATGCGGGGCAGGTGCGGGCGTGCTTGCACTCATCGCAGTCGTCGGCGTCGCTGCAAATGCGGCAAATGGGCGCGAGTTCTTCCCCGTTTTTGGCGCGGGTAAAAGACTCGACTGTTTCCGGGTCCGGATGGTCCTGGCGGGGTATGGTGCCGGAGGCGATCTGCAAACCCCAGAGGAGTTGTGCGGCTTTTTTGGCATCGATGCGCGAGCACAGGAGCGCATCGAAAACGATGGAGAGCGACTGCTGGATGGAAGCACGGTCCTCGGGGAGGGGAAGCCTGATGTCGGAGGTCGGGGTCATTTCGGTGGCGCCATGGACTCGGGCGTGGAAGTAACAGAAGGTTTTGCCGCGCAGGGCGGGCGATTTACACCTGACCCCGTTAGGTTTGATATGACGACACGCGAGATACATTCCTATCCTCCTCCCCCCAACCCTTTTTGGGTTAAGCGGTTTGTTATGAGTGACTTGTACGGTTGATTAGCGGCGCTAACCTGTTGATTTCAAAAGGGTTAGATCGTAAAATAGTCTGCCACAAAGACTTAGAGGCATTTTTTCGAGGTCCTGCACCCGTGCCGCTGCAGTCCAGGGCGGGAACGCGCGGTCCGACTACTTAGGAGTTTAGAGAGTTCGGAGAAATAATCTGCAAATCGGGGTGAGAAATATTCTGCACGTCGGAGTTAGATGAAATGTGCGGATCACAATCAATCCCCAGATTCCTACAACGAATGCCGCCACTCAATGCAAAGTTATGCCCCCACCGTTTACAACGTTATGCCGCCAGCAAGGAGAGTGGGGAGTGTACTTGATATCATCCACGCCTCAGGCGTGCCGGTTTCGCGTCATCCACGCCGTAGCGTGCAGCGGGCCGCCGCACGCCTGAAATCTCCGGCGGGTTCGGCTCCGCCCCGATGACCGGGCTCACGCGAAACTTCCTAATTGGCGACCACTCACCCAGTTCAGCCGAGATTAAAAAACGGCTTGCCTTGAGGGAAGGCCAGACCCACCGCGATACCATCGAAATCATGCGCTATACACCTTCGGCGTTAGTCATTCTGCTTTCTCTGTGCGCTTCGTCGGTTCCACAGTCACTGGAACCGGATGACCAGCTCATGGCAAAGGCTCGGGCCGCTTACGACGCTCCTTTCACGCGTAATCTCGAATCCTTCGATTGCTCAGTGCAATTTGATTGGAAGCAACACTACGCTGAAATGTTCGGGAGTTTTCCTGCATCAGCCGCGCCAATGGTGGAAAAACTTCAGGCCGTCAACCATAGAGTCAACGTGGATCACACGCAGGCAGTCGTATCTTCTATTCCCAAACAGCCGGATTTTAGCGCAGCCCCGCATCGACCCCAGCTTGAACAACTTGAGCAGGTATTCATCGCGATGGTTTCAAGTGGGTTGAATGCTTGGATTCCGTCGAGTACTAATGTTGTCCTGCCTGTTGGGAAGACTCAGTACAAATTTGAGAAACTGCCATCCGGTTACAAACTGACGATGAAAGGCGAAAACGTCGCGGGAACGCTTTTGCTGGAACCTGACCTTCGCGTGACGAGCGGAGTGATGCAACTTCCGCAGCCCATGCGGTTTTCAACCAACTTTGACGCAGGTCCACAAGGGTTTACTCTTTCTTCAGTCAAAACGGGGCAGACCACAGATACGGCCGCAGGCGGCGACGCGGCTTTCGCATACACCTACCAATTCGTGGATGGAATCCAAATTCCTGACGTTGTTACTATCACTCCTGCAACGACCGGGAAATGGCGTTACCGTCTCACCGATTGCAAAGTAATCAAATTCGTCAAAGTTCAGGTGCTACCACCAAGCTGACAGGTTCACTTGCGCGTTCGCGAGTGTATCACCGCCTACACTTCCCCTACTCGGATTTTGGGGTTACGGAAAAGTTGGCGACCACTTGGGAACTAGCGCGGATTGGTCCGCGTAATCATTGCAGGTGCGGTCGCTGAACGCACGTCGACGATTCTATGTAATGGCGCAAACTTACCAGACTCGGTTCCCAAAATGGCTTCGCCTGACACTAGCTGTCCTCGCTGGATTGGGAGCGGCATTTGGCTGCATGATTTACATAGCGAACGGAGTCGTAGTCGGAGACCTGTGGGGTCTCCCCGGACGAGAACACAGCATTGCCGTCGCACAGCATCAGGCCAGAATCGGCCTTCTCTCATGCGTTGTTCTCCAGTTCGGAGTGGCTGGAGCAATATTTAGCTTCATGGATCGGGAAAGCTATCGCGTCGCACGTGTTGTTTGGGCTGTGGTCATTTCTTTTGCGGTAACTCTGATGTGCGGCATTGCAATTCTGGCTTGCATGAAAGTCGTTCGCTGACTCAGATCATGACTTGAAAACGACGACCTGTCTCGTTCCGGTCGAAGTACCGGCAACTCGTCGCTAATGTGGTTTTCGGCTCTCCCTGGGACCTAGGCTGCTCCGTCCAGGGGTTGGGGACGAGTTGGCGACGATACGCTCAGAATGTCAAGCCTACTTCGTGAAGGGGCTAAAATGGCCGTCATGAAACCTTTCTTGATGTGTGCGTCCTTGGCTCTTGTCTGCTGCACTTCCGCGTTCGCACAGACGTGGCGCGACGACAGGGCTCGCCTTTGCTTTGTCAGGCCAGAGAATAACGGCGCTATGAATGTGTTGGAAAGTTGGATTCGTGTATCGGATTACAATCTGCCGGTGATTGGAGGCCAAGCCGTCTGTCTCTACCTCGAACCGGGGTTAAGTGAGTTGACCGTTACTTCGCGGTATCCGTATAAGCCTGAATCGAAGAATGACGAAGCCTGCAAATCAAAGCCAATTAAGCTCAGCTTGAGTTCAAATGAGGATCGAACCTTCTTGATCTGTCCTGCGACAAAGCTGGACCACTATGCATGCGGCTGGCGCATTGTCGGGCGCGGGGTCGGGAGCAACGCGGGGTGCGACGATCAATGATCTACTGCTCGTTGGAGCAGCGGTTGTATCACCGCCTATGCGGAACTTTGCCGGATTTTCGCCGGGTTGAGTTCTGGCAGTTCGATCCTTCGGCGGGCCGGCAGTAAACCGTTCTATCAGCACCTTTTTCGTGGCGGGATTGGATTGTACTGGGTGGCGGGATAAAAGTGAATTGTTAACCGTGCAAGTGGCGGCATAGCGCTCGACGCAGTGGGGGCATTCGATTGTAACCAACAGAATGCTCGGGAGCCGGAATAGCGCGACGAGAGGTTTGTATGAGAGGACGCAAAAGGAGTGGCGGGCTTCACTGGCCGCGGGAGAGGCAATCCCGGCGAGGACGATACGCAGGGGCGGTCGGTTGCAGGGTTGATCTGCCAAACCACCGCTCGGCTGTCGTCCCTGCTTGCGCAGCCCTCTCCGTCCTGGCCGTCTATACTCAATTGAAAAGGACACGCCTTGCTCGCGCCTCTCCGCTTCCTCTGGAATGCAACTCGCGGCCATCGGTTCACCCCCTGGCGCAGCGACTACTTGCGCTGGCGCGTTGAGACCTACTCCGGCCAGAAGGCCGAGACGCTGACGGCCAAAAAAATCATCGATTTTGTCTGGGCCTCGCGCTGGGAGCTTTTGAGTTTTCTCGCCTGGACGGGACGCCTGGACCGCGAAGCGCGCAAGCGCTTGTGATTCTGGGCGCAATCAGGAGATTCAATGCTCAGCAAGCTTCTCGCCATGGCCGGCTATGAGCTCCGCCGGAACCGGCCGAAGAATCCAAAAGAACGCAACATTCCCGACGGCGCGTTGTATCGTCCCTTATTTTCTCCATGGTTCGGCGACGGAGGATTCGCAAGATATTACGCGCTTGCCGCTCCGAAGACCCTTGTCTCGCCCGACCGCTGCTACGTTCTTTGGATACTGCTCCGCCAGGCCCTCCACCTTAGGGGGGACGTGTGGGAGTGCGGTGTCTATAAAGGTGGCACTGCTGCCATGATGGCTGCAGTCTTGAGAGATTCAGCCCAAAAGGACAGGAAGCTCTTTCTCTTTGATACCTTCCAGGGCATGCCCCAAACCGACTCGCAAAAAGATCTGCATCGGCAGGGTGACTTTCGCGATACATCTCTCGATGCTGTCCGTGCCTATGTCGGAAATGCCGACCTTTGCGTCCTGCGCCCCGGCTTCATCCCCGAGTCGTTCCAGGGTCTCGAGTCGTCCACAATTGCGTTCGTCCACGTCGACCTCGACATCTATAAATCCATCGTTGACTGTTTGAACTTCGTCTGGCCCCGTCTAACCTTGGGTGGCTTCATCGTCTTTGACGATTACGGATTTCCGTCATGCCCCGGCGCGCGAGCAGCCGTCGATGAATTCTTTGCCGCCCGTGCCTGCGTTCCGCTCTGTCTTCCCACCGGCCAGGCCGTTGTCTTCAGAGGCGTGCCCGACAACTAGGCCCGATATTGGAAAATGAAGATGGTCAATTGATTTGGAGTTCTTTTCCGCATGAGATTTGCTTCCTCCCGCCTCGCGCTCTTTGGGCTCACCGTACTGCTCACGGCTTCACATCCTGGCAGGGCACAAAAGTTGCCTCCCGTCGAGCCTCCGCAGCCCATGCCCACCCCCCAATCGGATTCGACCACCCTCCGCGTGACTGCCACCGAGGTGCTGGTGCCCACGCTGGTTGAGAAGCGCGGAGGTGGAATCGTCTACGGGCTGAAGCCCTCGGACTTTGTGTTGGAAGACAACGGAGTCGCGCAGAAAATCCGCGTGCAGGAGGAAATGGACACCGCTCCGGTCGCCCTCGTCGTTGCCGTCGAGCAGGGCGGAGTCAGCGTTCTCGAGTTCGATAAGCTGGCCAAGCTCGGTCCGCTCCTCGACCTGTTTCTCACCGACCCCCGCAGTCAGGCGGCATTGATGGGATTCGACTCCCAACCACATCTCATTCGTGATTACACCCACTCCAGTGCTGATATCAACGACGCGCTCAACCACCTCGAGCCCGGCGATGGCGGCGCTGCAATCCTCGATACCGTGAGTTCCGCCGTCGATCTGTTGGAAACGCAGCCCAAGGAGTTCCGCCGCGTTCTTCTTCTTATCAGCGAAGAGCGCGACCACGGCAGCAAGCACACCAAGATCCCGGCGCTGATCCAGAAGATCGGCGGTTCCGATGTGCTCGTGCTGAGCGTCTCGTTTTCCCCTGCGCTCGCCGAGCTATCCCATGACGTAAAAGACGATCTCGTCGGCAACGGCGACCAGCCCACCATGAGCATGGTTTCGGCCCTCATCATGGCCATCAAAGCATTCAAGAGAAACATAACCAAAGAAGTCGCCGAAATGAGCGGCGGGGAGTACACCACCTTCACCGGCGACAAGCGCTTCCAGCAGCGCGTGGTCGACGCCGCAAAGCACATGCGCAACCGCTATCTCATCACCTTCAGCCCCTCCGACCCCTCCTCCGGCCTCCACACCCTCCGCATCAAAACCGCCCAGGACTACGGCGCCCGAATTGTCGCCCGCGCCAATTACTGGTCTGCCCCACAGCCTTAACCGATTCCGGAGAGGATCGCCAGCTCCGCTATGAAGTTTCAGGCACGGCTTGTGCTCAATTTCTCCAAATTGGTGAGCCTGAACCGGGAGGGTTTCCTTCCAGGTTCCCACCTGCCCGCAGATAGCGCCCCCCTGCGCCTTCATGGTAATCTCACACTAGACACTTAAGAAGTGGACCTGAGAAGACAAGAGGAGTAACTCACGCCGTGCTGGCGACTGCAAAGAAAACAACACTGATCGAACGCTTCCGCACCCACGATACGGACACCGGTTCACCGGAGGTCCAGATCGCGATTCTGAGTGAGCGGAT
>JBARBP010000070.1:0-3003 GCA_049793195.1 Occallatibacter sp.
GTCGGCCATCTGCTGGACGCGCTGCTCGTACATTTGCGCGATCGGGCAATGGTCGCACATAAATACCACGGCCAGTACGGGGCTGGCCGCATAGTCGCTGAGTTTGTGAATCTTTCCATCAACACCGGGGAGAGCGAAATCAGGCGCAGGTGAGCCTAACGGGAGAGTCGGATGCGCCGCCTGGTTCGCCGCAACTCGTGCTTCGTGTGCCGCGCGCCGCGCGGCCTTTGCCGCTGCGTCGGGCGCGGGAGTCGTTTGTTGCCCGAGAAGGGGGAGCGATACCACGAAAACCATGAGAAGCTTTAGCATTGGGTTCCTCCACTTTTGTGCGGTGTGCCGTTCGCCAGGCAATTACGCCAGATCCCTGGCCATTGTCAACTCGCGCGAAGGCTTGATTGGCATAGCCTACGTTCTTGCCCGCGATGGCAGAAGAAGCCAACCATCGCCGCCCCGTGACTTTGCTGGCCCCGTATTTCCGGCTCTGTCGATCTGGATCCTCAGAATCATTCGCCAATTTAAGAAAATGCGCCGTAAACTCGATCATAGAACCCTTGGGAAGCTCGACTGGCTTTTCACGGTCGTGCCAGAGCGAGGCGGATCCGGTAAGGTCAGGTTTGCCCTGACGGGAAGGATACGAAAAGACGAATTCGCGGCGCTTGCCGCCTACCGCTTGGACCCATGTATCTCCTTCCCGACGCCCGCGTGCTTCTGTTCAAAAAGTGCAAAGACAAAAAGCGTTCCGCCGCTCCGGTAATCGTGCAGCCAGGGGGCCCCTTCTCCGGTATAGCCGCCGACCGCGCCCGACATTCCCGAGGCGACCGCAATATACTCCTTGCCGTCAAGGCGGTACGCAATCGGTGCGCCGCGGATTCCGGAGCCGGTCTGATACGACCATAATGGCTTTCCATCGACGGCGTCATAAGCATGAAAGTAGCCTTCAGCATCGCCGGTAAAGACCAGGTTGCCGGCCGTGGCGAGCATTCCCGAGGCCATAGGCGAGCGGGACTTAATCTCCCAGGATATCTCCCCGGTTTGCGCGCGGACGGCCACAAGCTTACCGTAAGCCAAGTTGGGTAGGTAGCTGAAGCCGCTGGGCCCGGGAGGTAAACCCTGTCGCCGCGCCTCTATTCCGTAGTTCGTAAATATCGCACAGTTTTCGATCGCCGGGACGTAAACCAGCCCAGTCACTGGGCTATACGCCATGGGGTTCCATTCCTTGCCCCCGGCGGCCCCCGGGCAAACTGTGACCCCGTTGATGGTTGGGATGGCCTTCGGATCGAGGATGGGGCGGCCGCTGGCAAAACCTTTGCTCCACGTCACACGCACGAATGGCTTGGCGAAGAGAAAATGCCCGTCGGCACGGTCGAGCGCATAGAAGTACCCGTTGCGGTCGGCGTGTAGCAGGCCCTTCACCGTGCGTCCATCGACGTGCAGGTTTGCAAGCACCATCTCGTTGGTACCGTCATAATCCCAGGCGTCGTGCGGCGTGAACTGGTAATGCCATTGTAGTCGGCCGGTTGCTGGATCGAGAGCGATCACACTGTCGGCGTAGAGATTGTCGCCCGGGCGCGCATCGCCGTCATACGCCGGATATGGGTTGCCAGTGCCCCAGTAGACAAGGTTCAAATCCGGATCATAGGATCCGCTCAGCCAGGTTGCACCACCTCCGTTCGGTTCGGAGACAGTGTAAAACCGCCACAAGCGCTTGCCGGTTTCCGCCTGATAGGCGTCGACGAACCCGCGGCACCCTAAATCGCCTCCGGCGATGCCCACCAGGACCTTATCCCCAACCACGAGCGGCGGGGATGTGCCACTGGCATTCTCCTGTACCTTTCCGACTTCGACGTCCCACCGGACCTCGCCTGTGCGAAGATCCAGAGCCACCAAATGGGAGTCGAGCGTGTTGAGGTAAAGCAAGCCCCCTGCAATGGCGGGGCCGCGATTGACCGGTCCGCAGCAATAGTGCAGCTCTTTGGGAAGAAGCCGCCGGTAATGCCATAACTGCTGTCCGGTGTGCGCGTCGATGGCGAAAACGTGGTTCCATGCGGTAGTGAGGTAAATCACCCCGTCAACGAAAAGCGGCGTCGATTCAAGCCCGTCAGGCACCCCCGTCTGAAAGCTCCAAACCGGAACCAGCCTGCGGATATTATCCCGGCGCACCGCTGCAAGCGGGCTGAAGCGCTGGTTAGTGTAGTCATGGCCGTACATCAACCAGTTGTTGGTGTCTTCAGCAGCCGAAGACAGGCGCTCCTGGGTCACCATTGATCCTGCATGCGCCATCTTGTTTCCGGTTGCCTCGTCGACACGAAGGGAGCGGATATGGCGCGTCAGCAACATGATTTGGTTCGCTGTAAGCGTGCTCTTGAAGCTGGGCATCGAGGTACCCGGCACACCTTCGCGAATGGTTTGCTGCAAAGCCTGATCGGTGGTCTCCGCCTGCCACTGAGAGTTGCTCAGGCTGGGTCCCAGGGTTCCTGCCCCGGTAGCGCCATGACAGATTGCGCAGTGCTGGGTGAATAGTTCCTGACCCGCGGTGGAACGAGACTGGGCGGATGCCAAGGCTCCGTATAGGACAAGCCAGACAATCTGCAAATGATAGCTGGATAGCTTTATCTTCACGCTGAAGTATCTCCCTGACTTAATGTTCCCAAACAGCGCCGCGCAACTCCTTACGTCTTGCCAGATCGTCATCCGGCACAATCACCGCGACCCAGGAAGTATCTGGCGAATCAATCCGGGCGTGCCATTCAAGATGGCCGCTAACGCCGGACTGCAGCGCGATCTCTTTTTGCTCATCATTCAACTTGAGATTGTCGAACCGCACAGCGAAGCGGTGCGCTCCCGTCCCACGAACATCCACGCCGATAAGCACTCCACCATCGGATGCCGCACTCTTCGAAACCGCAAAGTCGAGCATGTGCCCCGCGCGCAGATCCAGCTGATAGGTCCCACCCGGCAAGAAGGTTCGGGTTTCTTCACCACCCCGGGTGGCGATCTTGTATT
>JBARBP010000071.1:0-3251 GCA_049793195.1 Occallatibacter sp.
GCTGACCCTGTCCTCGAAAAGACAAAAGCAAAAACCACCCCAGCGATTCGAAGATGTTGACAGGGTCACACCATATCACTTCCGAGTTGGTGACTTCCCGGGCGGAACCCAAAATGAGCGACAGCTCGGTCTTTTCACGTCAACCTCACGAGGCATCCTGGAGGTGTAGATTACTGACTGTGAAAAACATTCAGTTCTGGACCCCATCAATATTGGCTTTGCTTTTGCTCGTTTGCTCACCACGTGACGCGTTCGCAAAGGGCCATCCCCAGCCCTACTTTTCTCTAGGTCCTCAGCTGGTGGAGGAGTTCAAAGGTACCCATGAATTCAAATACAAGCGAGTGGAATTCAAGGAAATCCGTGGAGGCTATCTGATTCGTTCGTCCGGCGATCAATCCCCCGAGAAGGACGAATTGAAGGTGGGAAGCGCCTTTGTCGATTGGGTTCACGGATCGTCTGGTGAGAAGTGGATTCACCTTAAGATCAGATTTGAGGCCGGAGACGAGTGGATTCACACGCTTCGAGGGTGGGAACAAACCTACCGAGTTGCGGCGACTGGCCAATCAATCGTGATACCCGCCGGGAGATTCACCCACTGCGCGAAGATCGAGATTAGTTGGATCGCTCATGAACACGACATGGATGGCCCTCAGAAGGTTGTGCTTTATTTAGCACCAACTCTCGGAATCATCAAGCGCAAGGAATGGTCCGATGGTGAGAAATGGCACGAAGAGGTTCTGACCAACTTTACGAGGACCACGACCGACACAGGAAGCAAGTGAACTCCGAGGAAATGGAAACCTAGCTTCGACACAGCGAGTACCGTCTCCTCGGCACCGCCTCAATCGCTATCCTGGGCGAATTACCTGCAAACCGCCTCTAACCTCGCCAATGGCCAGCATGGGAGCCGAACCGATATTCCCTGAGAAGCAGCACCGCCAACTTCGTATAATCAAATCAAACACCGGATTATTGAAGGGGAGTTCCTAATGCCAGCCTACGATTATCTTTGTGATGGCTGCGGAAGCCGTTTTGAACGGCGGCAGAAGATGTCGGAGGCTCCAGTTGAGTCTTGTCCGCAGTGCGGTGGGGGCGTTCAGCGGCTGATCAGCGGCGGGGCGGGGGCGATTACCAAAAGGAGCGGCCAGCACTTCGACAGCAGTCCCGAACCTCAAGGGACGTGCGGCGCCGGGGGACCTTGCTGCATGCAGGGCGGCGCCTGCGGCAACCGGATGTTCTGCGAGAACTAGAAACGGTTCGATTCTTCCCATCACAACCTGCCAACCCACGCAAACGCGCTACCATGTCCCCGTGAGCACTTCTTCGTTTTCTATTCTTCCAAGCCAGCCTCTTCTGGACCATGAAAGCTTTTCTGCCCATCACGAACTTGAAACGCTGCTCAAGAACAACGTTCGCGGCGAGGTGCGCTTCGATCTCGGCGCCCGCGCAATGTATGCGGCCGACGCTTCAAACTACCGGCAGCTCCCGATCGGTGTAATCTGTCCGCGGGACGCGGCGGATGTAGAGGCTGCGCTGGCTGCCTGCTGGGCGGTGGGCGCGGCCGTTCTGCCGCGCGGCGCTGGAACCAGCCTGGCCGGCCAGTGCGCCAATGTTGCAGTCGTCTTCGATTATTCCCGCTTCATGAACGGCCTGATCCTGATCGACCCCTCGGCCAAACTGGCCACTGTCGAGCCCGGCATTGTTCTCGATCGGCTGCGCGACGCCGCCGAACTGCACCACCTGACGTTCGCGCCCGACCCCGCGACCCACTCCCGTTGCACCCTGGGCGGCATGATCGGCAATAACAGTTGCGGCGTGCATGGGCTGCTGGGCGGCAAGGTTGTGGACAATGTTGATTCGCTGGACATCCTGCTCTACGACGGCACGCGGATGACCGTGGGCGCCACCACGGAAGAAGAGCTGAAGGCAAAGATTCGGGAAGGCGGCCGTGTAGGCGAGATTTACTCGGGCCTGGCCCGCATCCGCGACAAATATGCAGACTTGGTGCGGGAAAAATTTCCGCGCATTCCGCGGCGCGTCTCCGGCTACAACCTGGACGAGCTTCTGCCGGAAAACAACTTCAACGTGGCCCGCGCCCTGGTGGGGTCGGAAGGCACGTGCGCCAACATCGTTTCCGCCGCGCTCAACCTGACCGCCAGCCCGCCCTTCCGCGTGCTCACCGTGCTGGGGTTCGACGATCCGTTCCTGGCCGCGGACGCTGTGCCGCTGGCGCTTGAACATCATCCCATCGGCCTTGAAGGGTTTGACCACCTGCTGGTCGACTTCATGCGTCGCAAGGGACTGAACCTCCGCGACCTTTCGCAGCTCCCGGCCGGCGTAAGCTTCCTGCTGGTAGAAGTGGGCGGCTGGACCGCCGAGGACGCCCGCGAGCAGGCCGAGAATCTAGCCGGCGCCTGCATGACCTGGCCCGTGCGCCCCATTACCCGTATTTGCACGCCGGAAGAAGCCGCGAGCATTTGGAAGGTGCGCGACTCCGCGCTTGGCGCCATGGTTTTTGTGCCTGGCGAGCCCGACCGCTACGAAGGCTGGGAAGACGCCGCCGTTCCGCCTGCGCAACTAGGCAATTACCTGCGCGCCATTACCAAACTGATGGCTGAGTATGGCTTTCGCAGCCCTCTCTACGGTCACTACGGGCAAGGATGCGTGCATACCCGCATCAACTTCGACTTCCGCTCGGTGGAGGGGCTGCGGGCATTTCGGGAGTTCATTACGCGCGCCGCCGATGTAGTGCTCAGTTTTGGCGGCTCGCTCTCCGGTGAACATGGGGACGGTCAATCGCGCGCAGCGTTGTTGCCCAAGATGTTTGGGCCGGAACTGATGGAGGCTTTCCGGGAGTTCAAGACTCTGTTCGATCCGAACAACCGCATGAACCCCGGCAAGCTTATGGACGCGGTTCGCGTTTACGATCCCGTGGAGAATCTGCGCCACGAGATTGATTCGCCAGGGGCCGCTGGCGAGTTGAAGACGCGGGAGCTGGAGACTCACTTCGCATTCGTCGCCGACAATGGCTCGTTTGCGCACGCGACCGAGCGCTGCGTGGGCGTAGGCGCATGCCGCAACACCACGGGCGGAGTGATGTGCCCAAGCTATCGGGCCACCGGCGAAGAGCAGCACTCCACGCGCGGACGGGCACGCCTGCTATGGGAGATGCTCTCCGGCGCTCTGCGCAAGGAAGGTTTCCAGAGCGAGGCCGTCCACCAGGCGCTCGACCTTTGCCTCAGTTGCAAGGC
>JBARBP010000072.1:0-15735 GCA_049793195.1 Occallatibacter sp.
TCTCCCTGCTGGCCAACATCGGCGATGCCAAGTCGCTTGTCATCCATCCAGCTTCGACTACTCATCAACAGCTTTCAGTCGAAGAGCAGGCTGCGACTGGTGTCTCTCCGGAACTGGTGCGGCTTTCGGTGGGCATCGAGGACGTGCGCGATCAGATCGCCGACCTCAACCAGGCCATTGAAGCTGCCAACGGCTGTACCGTTTAGCCCATAACCGCTAGCGATGCTGCACAATAAGAAGTGATATGACCGAAAGCCGAATAGGGACCAGCGCCGCGCCTGAAAGCAAAACGAAGGTCCTGGATCCCACTTACGAAGGCGACTTTGTGCTTTGCGAGCCATTGTTGCTGGAGTGTGGCCGCACGCTGGCCAATCCCACGCTGCATTATGCGGTCTACGGCCGTCTGAATGCAGCGCGGGACAATGCGGTGCTCGTGTGTCATGCGCTCACTGGTTCGGCTTTGGTGGGCGCCTGGTGGCCTGAGATCTTTGCGAAGGGCGCGGTCCTGTCGCTGGAACATGATTTCGTGATCTGTATTAACATGCTTGGTTCATGTTACGGTTCGACTGGACCCGGCTCGGTAGATCCTGAAACCGGCGAAGCCTACGGGCCGAATTTTCCTCTGGTCTCCATTCGCGACAATGTTCGGGCCCAGGCCCAGTTGCTCGACTCGCTGGGAATTCGAAAGCTGCGTCTCGTCTTGGGTGGCTCCATTGGGGGAATGCAGGCACTGGATTGGACCATCCTTCATCCCAACCGTGTGGAGCGGGCGCTGGTCATCGGTGTGGCGCCGCTTGGGGCTATGGGCTTGGCGTTGAACCACCTGCAGCGACAGGCCATCCAGCA
The DNA here is from genome assembly GCA_049793195.1 of Occallatibacter sp. Classification (GTDB taxonomy): domain Bacteria; phylum Acidobacteriota; class Terriglobia; order Terriglobales; family Acidobacteriaceae; genus Telmatobacter. The sequence goes on from JBARBP010000072.1 coordinate 847, forward strand.
CGATCCGGACTGGGCCGAGGGCCGCTATCTTCCGCAGCGGCCGCCGAGGCGCGGACTTGCCCTGGCCCGCCAGATCGGTATGATCAGCTACAAATCCGCGCCCCTGCTTGAAGAGCGATTTGGCCGCAATCCCAACCGTAGCGGAGAAGACCCGTGGACGGTGGATGCAAAGGGAAGCGGCTTGATTGGCGGGCGTTTCGATATTGCCGGTTATCTCGACCTTCAGGGCCAGCGCTTCATTGAGCGATTCGATGCCAACGCCTACCTCGCTATTTTGCGGACTATGGACACCTGGGATCCGCTACGCGGCTGCTCCTCACCTGAGGAAGCTTTCGGCCACATCCGCGCCCAGTTGAGCTTTGTGGGCATCAGCTCGGATTGGCTGTTTCCGGCCGAGACGGTGCGCGAATTTGCGAGTGCGATTCGTGCCGCGGGCGTTCGTGCCGACTATCGGGAGATGAACAGTGCCCATGGTCATGATGCCTTTCTTGCAGAGCAGGCCGACCTGGTGCGGCTGCTCCAATAGGTGAGAATCCCCGGCGAGTTCGCTGCCGTGGCCCAAAAGGGGCATTTTCAGCCGGTCTTTCCAACTTTTATCGTCATGAAGTAAGTGTCAGGTTGCCGCCCGGCACTGTTCGCGCGACTGTGGTGGCCCGCAGTGAACGCTAACGGGTTGGCCCGACCCCAATTTTCGGTGCAACTTTGCTTGTCACGGGCGGGAGCGGCTTTCTATAATCCAACCAACACCGCATTGGAAGCTGTGGTATCGTTAATCCGGCACCCCGGCACACAACCGACACCTAGAACGGTTGCAAATTCCGCTAGCGAGTGTGTGAGTTTCAATCTCGATTTCTGCAATTCCCAGGAGCACTGCATGAAGAAGTTAGTCTTGGCATCGGTGATGGCATTGGCGAGCATGAACCTCGTTACCGCGCCTGCGCTGCGTGCACAGGGTTCGGACCAGATTTCTATCCAGAACCCTGCCGAATTCAATGCGTATCAAACCGCCACCACACAGAGCGATCCAGCGGCCAAAGCCAAGGCCCTGGAGGATTTTCTCGCCGCTTATCCGCAGTCCGTGGCCAAGAAAGCCGCCCTCGACGATATGATTACTGCCTACCAGCAGGCAGGCGACGCCGACAAGGAACTCAGCGCGGCCGGCCGCTTGCTGCAGGTGGATCCCAACAACATGAAGGCGATTTTTGTCTCGGTTCTTTTGAAGAAGGCCCAGTGCGGGAAGACCAATGACCCGCAGACCTGCGATGATGCGGCCGCGATTGCCACAAAGGGCTTGACGGTTCCCAAGGGCGCCGATGTCTCCGATAGCGATTGGGCGAAAATGACGGGCGCAACCTATCCGATCTATGACTCGGCGATCGCTCTCGACGACCTGGTTTCGAAGAAGGACTCGAAGGCCGCGGAAGACGAATACAAAAAGGAACTGAATCTCTTTCCGCTTCCAGCGACGACCAGCGGCACGGCCCTGGTGGACACTCTGCAACTGGCCGAGGCCTATGCGAAGCCGGATGCGCGGGATATCGTGCAGGCGATCTGGTTCTATGCGCGCGCCTGGAATTTTGCTCCTCCCGCCTACAAGGCCCAGATTGAGCCCAAGCTCGAGTACTGGTACAAGCGCTTTCACGGCAACCTGGATGGCCTGGATGCTGTGAAGACTGCGTCAGCTCAAACGCTCTTCAAGCCCGATTCGTTTACGATCGCGCCTGCGCCAACGCCGCCGGAGATCGTGCATAACGTTTTGGCAACTACGCCGGACCTGACCAAGCTCAATCTTGAAGACAAGGAGTTCATCCTTGCCAACGGCACAAAGGACGATGCCCAGAGACTGTGGGCAGTGTTGCAGAATCAGGCAACCCCGGTTCCGGGAGTCGTGATTAGTGCGTCCGCAACGGTCTTGAAGATATCGGAGACCACAGCCGCCGCCGTCAAGCCCAAGGAGTTCGTTGTCAAGCTGACCACTCCGGCCGCTTGTGGCTCAGTGACAGCGCCTGCCGATGTCAAGGGCGCGCAGGACTTCATTCTGGCGAACGGAGTCAAGGCCGATACCGACGCGCTCGGGGATGTTCTAACCGGCGAAGCTTCGAGGATCAAGAAGCTTTCGGTAGAGCCCGCGGTTGGCACCATCAACGTGGCCGTTACTCAGGACGCGAAGGACAACAAGAGCGCGGACTTCATCGTCAACCTGAAGGAACCTGTGTCCTGCAAGGACGCACCTGCTGCCGGCTTGGAGTACAAGCTGCAGCCCGCCGATGAGCTGGATGCAACCTACGACACCTATTCAGCGGTTCCGGCCGCAGGATCAAGGGGCGCCACCGCGCAAATCGTGCTGCGGGACGGATTCATTCAGGCGGAGAAGAAGGCAGCCCCGGTGCATCACCCCGCGGCCAAGCCGGCCGCCGGTCACCATCCGGCCGCTCATTGATCAACGAATAACCCCCTGCCGTCTTTCCTGGCCGGGCGCATAATTCACACTTCCTGGGATCATAAAGGGCAGCCTGTTACAGGCTGCCCTTTTTGTTTTCGAAGGTCTGGTTCGACTACTCGCCTAGCATGATGCGCTGAATTCGAGAGGCGCGGCCGGATTCGGGATCGCAGGCGATCAGTGCGGCGCACATCTTCGGGTTCCCCTTGGCGGCCTCGAATTTTCCCGGCATGCCGGTGAGAAACCTGTGCAGCACCAATTCCTTTTCAACACCGATGACGCTGTCGTAAGGTCCGCTCATGCCCACGTCGGTCTGGTAGGCGGTGCCGCCCGGCAGCACGCGCTCGTCTGCTGTTGGAATGTGGGTATGCGTGCCCAGGACCGCGGTTACGCGTCCATCCAGGTGCCAGCCCATCGCGACCTTCTCGCTGGTGGCCTCGGCATGGAAATCTACCAGGATCACTTTGGCCTTGATCTGCGGCAGCAGGGCATCTGCGGCGTGAAAGGGGTCGTCGGTTCCATTCATGAAAACGCGGCCCATAAGCTGCACCACCGCAAACGCCACGCCATCCTGCGTGGCGCCTTCAAAGACGCCGTAGCCGGGCAGGCCCTTCTGCAGGTTTGCTGGGCGCAGAACGCGGCGAGGCCGCTCCTGGCTGTCCGCAGGCGTCGATTTCATGTAGTCGACAAGCTCGCGCTTGTCCCAAACGTGGTTGCCGGTGGTCAGCACATCCGCGCCCAGGTCAAAGAGATCTTCGGCAATCTGGGGAGTCACCCCAAAGCCGCCCGCCGCATTTTCGGCATTGATCACAACCAGGTCGACCTGGTGGGCAGCGATCACATGGCCAATGTGCTCGCGCACAATCTTGCGCCCCGCGCTCCCGAAGATGTCACCGACGAAAAGAATGTTCAAAAACAGCTCCTAGCTTTTAGGTAGAGGCGGAGTTAGCGTTTCGACTCGAACTCAACGTGCGAACTTTGCCCGTGCCACAGGTCTCGACCACCGCGCCGGATGAGAGCTGGGATCGCACAAACCTCAGCCAGCGGTCTCTTCTGATCCCTGATCCCTGACCCCTGATCCCTGTTTTTCGGTTCCCTGATCTCTGTTCTCTGATCTCTGTTCTCTGTTGCGCATTAGCGGAAACAGAATCACGTCCCGAATCGATTTCGAGCCGGTCAGCAGCATCACCAGGCGGTCTACGCCGAGGCCCTCGCCGCCGGTGGGAGGCAGGCCGTAGGCCAGAGCGCGGACGTAGTCTTCGTCCATCTGGTGGGCTTCGTCGTCGCCCGCGGCACGCTGCGCAAGCTGCTCGGCAAAGCGTTTGTGCTGCTCGACAGGATCGTTTAGCTCGCTGAAGGCGTTGCCAAGCTCGAAGCCGCCGGCAAAAAACTCGAAGCGCTCCACATGGGCTGGATCATCGGGCTTGGCCTTCGACAGCGGCGATACCTCGGTCGGGTAGTCGTAGATGATGGTTGGCTGGATCAGGAACGGCTCCACGACCGCCTCGAATAAGTTGTAGACCGACTTGCCCACCGACGCGCCCTTCATTGACTCGTAGTAGACCGCCGTGATTGCGCCATGGATGGTCTTCAGCTCTGCGATGCGCTCCGGGGTGAGCCGCGTGGTCTCGCCAGCCGCCTTTTCCAGAGAGCTCATGGCCGCATGAAGCCGAACCTGCAATACATTGGCAGCTTCGAAGGCGGTGGCTGCCGGCTTGGCGCCCGCTTCCTCCGGCCAGAATTGAAGGATCGCTTCCCGCATCGTCAGCCGCGTCCACTTGCCCAGGTCAATTTCTACTCCATCGAACGTCGTGATCGTGGTTCCGTTCACCTGCTGTGCCACAAACGCAACCAGCTCCTCGGTGATCTGCATCAGGTCGTGGTAGTTTGCATAAGCCTGGTAGAACTCCAGCATGGTGAACTCGGGATTGTGCTGCGTGCTTACGCCTTCGTTGCGGAAGTTGCGGTTGATCTCGTAAACGCGATCGAGCCCACCGACGACCAGCCGCTTCAGGTAAAGCTCCGGGGCGATGCGCAGGAAGAGATCCTGGTCCAGCGCGTTGTGATGCGTCCTGAAGGGCCGCGCCGCCGCGCCACCGGCAATCTGCTGCATCATTGGCGTTTCCACCTCAAGATATCCACGGCTGTCAAAGAACGTCCGAAGTGCGCGAAGCACCTTGGCGCGCTTCACGAAGACTTCGCGGGTTTCGAGATTCGTGAACAGGTCCACGTAGCGCTGGCGGTAGCGCAACTCCACGTCCGCCAGGCCGTGGAACTTTTCCGGCAGCGCGAGCATGGCCTTGGAGAGAAAAGTCAGCCGCTCCACGTGCACCGTCAACTCGCCCGTCCGTGTGCGGAACAGGTAGCCCGAGACGCCAATGTGATCGCCCATATCGAGCAGTTTGTAGAGCGCGAAGCCCTGTTCGCCCACCGCGTCGAGGCGGACGTAAATTTGCAGCCGTTCGCCCTCCTGCTGCAGCGTGGCAAAGCCGGCCTTTCCCTGGGCGCGAATGGCCATGATGCGCCCGGCCACGGCTACAGTGGTGCGATTGGCTTCGAGCTCTTCGGCCCCCGAATCGAATGTTGCCTCGCCCCACTTTGCGCGCACCGCAGGTATGGTGTGCGACGCTGGAAACTGGTTGGGGTACGCCGACTGCCCCAGCTTCTCGATTTCTACTAACTTGGCCTTGCGCAAATCGAAAAGACTGCGCTCAAACTCCGAATCGAACACGTGTGATTCCTTCCATTCATCGGGCCTGTGGCGCTTTCGGATACGCTCATGCCCAAAAGGGAAGTATACCCGCACTGCACTTGGCGCTGTATGCTGAACAGAAGCCGCCATGCCCTTCAACCGCTTCAATCCGCCCCCTAAATCACACTCCGGTCTCTCCAGTGGCGTCAGCGGTCTCATCGAGGCGGAGAAGTTGCTGCAGATCGCCTTTGTATTGCCATCGGCGGTGCTGATTGGCTGGGTTGCCGGATGGTGGCTGGGCCACGCGCTGCACCAGAAATGGATTGAGATTGCAGGCGTGGTGTTTGGATGTGTCTCAGGGCTGGTGTATGTCATCCAGATGGCGGTACTGGCCGAGAAGAAGACCAGTTTGGGAGACGAGGGCCAAAACGGGTCCGGAAAGGGCACGCCCGGCCCCAAACAATGACCCAGGAAAACCAACCGGCTCACCACCCCATTGAAGATCTTACCAACGCCGACCTGGACTCGATGCTCAAGCGCGCCCTGCGCATGGCGCTGATTATAGGTTTGATAGCGTCGCTTGCGGTGCTGATTGGCGGCGGCTGGCGCAGCGGCGCCATGCTGATGACCGGGACGCTGATTTCGGCCGCCAGCGTCCTGGAATGGCAGCGCCTGGTGCGTGTCATCAATGCTAGATTGGACAAACAGAAGGCCCCCGCGAGCGCCGGGGTTGTGGTGCTCTTCTTTGTGCTCAGGCTCACCATCTTTGCCGGGGTCATTTATGTTAGCCTGAAATGTTTCCATGGCTCGGTAACAGCACTTCTTTGCGGCCTTTGTCTGGCAGTTCTGGCAATCGGATGGCAAGCACTGCGGTTGCTGCGCGAGTAGCAGGCAAGAACCCATTGAGGAACGAATAGCAGAATTAAAACGGGCCCCTGGGCGATGACTTAGAATGGCGCTTTGCGGGCAGAAAGAATCAAGTTTTCATGTCTGAATCGTTTGTATTGACACATTTGCTGGTTAAGCTCTTCGGCGGCATCCTGGCTGCCGGATTTCATGCGACGGGCCTTCCTGCCGAAAAGGCGTCGGAGCAGGCATCGGCCGTCCTCAGCGCTTTTTCCGTGGAACTGATCGTGGTCGCGGGACTCATCGCGTTTTTCATCTTGGTGCGCGCTACGTTGTCGGTTGAGAAGCCCGGCCCGGCACAGCAAATCGCCGAGATGATTCACGAGATCATCGGCGACCAGGCTGAGCAGGTCATCGGCCACGGCTACCAGCGCTTTCAGGCGTACGTCACCTGCATTTTCCTTTTCGTGCTCATCAACAATCTTGTGGGACTCATCCCCGGCGTCTCGGCGCCCACGACTTCGATCATGGTGACGCTGGGACTCGCTATCCCCACTTTTCTTTACTACAACTACCAGGGGATTCGTGAACAAGGGGCAGTCGGTTACTTGAAGCACTTTGCTGGACCGATCTGGTATATGGCGTGGCTAATCTTTCCCATTGAACTGGTCTCGCACCTGGCCAGAATCATGTCGCTCAGTGTTCGTCTCTATGCCAATATGTTTGCGGGCGACATGATAACGCTGGTTGCATTTTCGGCGCTCCCTATAGGACTTCCAGTTGCCACACTGATCTTGCACATTTTCGTTTCGCTGATTCAGGCTTTCGTCTTCATGCTGCTGACGATGATTTATCTGTCGCTGGCGGTTTCGCACGAGCACTAGAAACTCGAACAAGATTCCGCCGGAGAGTGCTTCCGCTCCGGAGCAACGGTAGGCTGCAAGCGTGAGGGGGCCAGCTCGGTGAGCCTCAACCACCCACTGGCAGCCAATCCAAAGGGAAGCTGGAGAAATATGCGGAAACTTCAATATGTATTCATGGCCCTGGCGGCGCTTTGCTTCGCCATTCCGGCCTTTGCGGACGGTGGCTCAGCCGCTGTCAATCTGGTGCCGATCGGCGCTGGTCTGGGTATGGGTCTCGCCGCCGGCTTGTGCGGTCTTGGCCAGGGCAGGGCGGTTGGATCGGCCGTCGAAGCTGTAGCCCGCAACCCCGGAGCGCGTCCGGCGATCTTCACCTTCCTGGTTCTCGGTCTGGCACTGATCGAGTCCCTCACGTTGTTCACATTGGTCATCGTTTTCGCCAAGATGTCCTAGCTCTGTAACCTGGAAAGCAAATCGGCCCCATCCGCAACGGATGGGGCCGATTTGCTTTTGGTTTATCGCCCCGCCTGCGCTGCACCGCCTGCTCCAGCCCGCAGCATCCGGATAGCTTGCCGGTAGTCGAGCCCCTGGGGCACTGGCGAATAGCGGCTCATCTGTTCGACGGTATTGAAGACCTTGGTCTTGAACAGAATGCGCAGGGTCATCTCCATCTGCACATGCGTGATTCGCCATTGCTTCCCGCCCACGTCTGCCTGCTCGATCACTACCCAACCTCCCTTGTCCAGCTTCCCCAGAATGCCCCAGCCGTAGTCCGTATCCTGCTGCAGATGGCCTTCCAGGCGGGTGACGCGTTCTTGCACGGGATCGATCCATATTTCGCCGGACAAGGCGGTGAGCGCCTGGCTCTCGTAGTCAGGCGGGTTGAACCTTGGATTGGGTTTGAATGTGAATTTTTCAACCGGAACAGAGGGCGTCCCGGCGGGGCTCGCAACCGAACCCGCGTACTGGTAGAGGAATGCATTGGGCAGCATGCGCAGGAGCTTGAGGACGATGCCCATGTCTGCGTCCTCACTTTGTTTGCGGTGTATCTGCAGCCTGGGATCGCCCGCCAGGGCGTCTAGCCGCGCCTCTTCCCTTTGCTCGTCGGCCTGGGCCAGCGGGGTGTCGTTGATCGAGAGCAGCCGGGCGACGGCGCCCTCCCTGGTTTCGACGATGTCCTTGGTAGTGGTTAGCCGGGGACTGCTCTTGCGCAGCAGGAAGCGCATAGGACGGTTCGGGTCCTGGGCGGTGCTGATCTCCGTCGCCAGCGTGCGTCCCACCAGCGCCTGGGCCTGCGCGGGCGAAAGCGATTCCGGACTGGAAGCAGCAGGCTGCCCTTGGGCAAGAACGCCCCAGGGCAGCAGGCAGATGAGCTGGAGGAGTCTGCGCACTGCTATCAGTTTAATGGCTGGCGCGAGCAGTCTGCGATTGAAGCAATGCGGCCGGGTTGCGTATAGTGCGGGCAGGGCCTTGTTTGCCCCAATGGAAGGATTGAGACCATGGCAGTGGAGAATTCACCGGCGCGCATCGGCAAAACGATCGTGATCAGTGGCGAAGTCAAAGGTGGCGAAGACCTGATAGTGGATGGGCGCGTCGAAGGGACCGTCAGCCTTGCCGAGAGCCGGCTAACAATTGGCCCGAATGCAAATGTTTCAGCCGATCTATCGGCCAAGGATGTGCTGATTCAAGGGCGCGTACAAGGAAACGTGGTGGCCAGCGGGCGCGTCGAACTGCGTGCCGGCTGCAGCGTGGAAGGCGATATTCGCGCCCTTCGCCTGGCCGTGGAGGATAATGCCGTATTCCGCGGCAAGGTGGACCTGACCCAGGGCGTCTCCAAGGCGCAGGACGGCGCGTCGGCTCCTGGGGGCACCCTCTGAGGAGAACGCGTCAAAACGGCCGGCCAGACGGTCGCTCGCCTGACCGCATGAGGATTTGAACTTGCTCAGCCGCTGGTTCGAAAAGAAGCAGGACAACGCTCCCCCCGAATCCGTTCAAGGGCTTGTCGGTCCAAGAGTGCCCCGCCACTCCGGCGCCTGGGCAGCGGTGCGCAAGCGTCTCCAGGCTGAGCCCGGCCTTCGCATCATCGACAGCGGCTATACCTCGCCCGCGAATATCAACTACCTCACCGACCTCGGCCACAGCATCTTTCTTACCGATATGGTCCACGACGCCTGGACGGAAGAGTGGCAGACCGGCAGCGACGAAGACGGAAATCCAATCTGGGATGTTGAGGGCTTTCTCAATCGCACGCTCAAATTCGATGGCCGCATGTTCGACGTGGTTTTGCTGTGGACGGCTCTGGACTATCTGCCCGAACCGTTTGTGGTGCCGGTGGTCGCGCACCTGTTTAAGGCCATGAATCCCGATGGGCAGGTGCTGGCCCTCTTTCACACGCGAAACCAGGGCGAAGAGACAGTGCGCTGTCGCTACCATGTCACCCCTGGCGACGACGTCGAGGTGCAGCTGACGCACCAGTTTCCCATTCAGCGTGCCTTTACCAACCGCAGCATCGAGCGCCTCTTTGCCGGCTGGTCGAGCCACAAGCAGTTCCTGGCCAAAGACAGCGTCTCTGAAGTGATTATGACGCGCTAGCCCCTAGCGGCTGCACACTTTCCCGGGGAGGAATCATGAGTCAATCGAACAAAACGCGCATCACCTGGCTTGGTCACGCGACGGTTCTGGTCCAGACCGCCGGGGGCACGAATATCCTGATCGATCCGTTTATTGCGCAGAATCCAAAATACCCCAAGGCATTTTCCCTGCCGTCAAAGATCCAGTACATCCTGCTGACACATGGTCATGGAGATCATATTTCCGATGCAGTACCGGTAGCCCAGAAACATGGCTCGACTGTGGTGGCAATTTATGAACTGGCGGCTTATGTGGGCGGCAAAGGCGCGGCCAGCACCATCGGGATAAACCTTGGCGGCACGGTCGAACTGGAGGACGTAGCGGCCACATTGGTTGAAGCCAAGCACTCGGCGGCGGCTCAGGATGAAAAGGGTGTGCACGAAGTCGGAATCGCGACGGGATTTGTATTGACGGTTGCCGGCGGGCCCGTCCTTTACCATGCGGGAGACACCACGGTCTTCGGCGACATGCAGTTGATTCGCGAGCTCTACCAGCCGAAGGTGGCCATGCTTCCCATCGGGGGACATTACACGATGGGGCCGAAAGAAGCAGCGCTCGCCGTTAAATTTCTTGCGCCAGAGGTGGTACTGCCGCTGCATTTCGGCACCTTCCCGCCATTGACGGGCACGCCGCAGCAATTGGCCGCATTGGTGGATTCAAGTGTGCGGGTACTAAATTGGACGCCGGGCGAAGAATACTCGGCCTGATCTGGTTCTGCCGCTGACTCCGCCTATTGATCGCGCGTCTGCCTGACAGCCCTTGGCGATGGGCGAACACCGTCTTCATCCGATGAAATCGGACTGCCAAGTTTTGGCGCGTCAGGCCCCGCGGCGGCGCGCACGTTGCGCAAATCGCGGAGAATATCCACTTTCTCTCGCGCGTACTGGCCGGCCAGGCGGGTCAGGGCATAGGTGATGATGTCGCTGTGATGCAGATCTGGAACCGACGGATCACGGCGCATGTTCAGCCACAACCGGTGCACAAGTTGCACATCGTCCGGGCTCAGGCTTGGAGCATGCGGCCCGATATAAAAGACCTTGGTGTCGCCATTGGGAGAGATGACGTAAAAGTTGAACTGACGCTTGGGCTCCGGCAGTGCCTCCCAGGCCTGTCCCATGTGGAAGGCCTGATCTTCGGGCGTCATTGAACTGGAGGTTCCGGAAACCACCGAGTCCACTTCCAGCGAATTTGCGCCCTGCGCCAGGGCGGCAAAGACGTCGCCCGCGGGAACCACCAAAAGCGAAACCTTCTTGCCAAAACTCTCTGCCACTGAGACGGCTTTGGTGAACAGCATCTGCTCGTGCTCGCTAAAGCTTTGTTCCTCGGCACTCAGATATTCCGGTCCGCCTGCGCCCATCATGCGTACGCTAATGACCACAACGTCCCGGTCATCGGTGTTGGTGCGCCCCAGGATCCACTTCAGCGCCACTGGGTTGGCCACGTCGCGCATGGTCACCATGATGCCGCCGGGCCGAATCTGGGCCGACTCGCTGCTCACCGTGTCCTGGTGCTCGAGTTGGAAGTGGTCCTTCATCTGCCGCGCTGTCAACGCATGCCTGCGCAGGTTGATGCGTTCGGAGACACTGAAGATAATGAAGAAGGCCGCGGCGAAGACAATCCCGCTCACCGTGGCAATCGACTTGGTGAACAGGTTTACGATAGCCGTGGTCAGCAGCACCATGAAGACAGACAGCAGACCAATCGGAACCTCTATCTTGCCGATGCGTATGTTGGGAGGTACCTTCCAGCCGCGCTCGCCCTTATACTTCCAGCGCAGCACCAGCATGGCCAGGCTGTTGAAGGTGAACGACCAGATGACGCCGAAGGCATACGCCTCGCCCAACATGATCACGTTGCCTCTGGAGGCAATGATGGTAGTCATCTGGAGGATGAAAACCATGTTGACGATGCGATAGCTGGTGCCAAAGCGGGGATGCGGCTTGCGGAACCAGTCAGTCAATACCCCGTCCTCGGCTACGCGCATCAGCACGCCAGTCGAACCGATAATCGAGGTGTTGATGGCGCCGGAGAGAATCAGGAAGCCGACCAGCACAACAAAGATGCGGAAGGCAATCCGCCAGAACAGTGGCCCCACCATGTACATGGCCAGTCCGGCGATCAGGTTGTCTTGATAAATCTGCGTTCGCGGCCCGGTTGGGATCAGCATCGACGCCAGCAACGTGGCGCCGCCCGTGAAGATCAGGCTGTAGATAGCGATGACAATCGCGGCGCGCTTCAGGTTTTTGAGCTTGGGATGCTCGATCTCGCGATTGACCTGTGCCAGGCTCTCTTCGCCGCTCATCGCGAGTACAGAGTGGCCGAAGGCCATGAGAATGCCAAACAAGCCCAGAACAGGCACAAGCTTGGTTCCTTTGAGAAATCCCAGCGCGTCGGTGCTGAATTTGAGATTGCTTACCGTTGGCGGCGGAGGCAGATGAGCGCCCCGCACAAACACTGAGAAAACGCCCCAGATCAACAGAATCACCACCATCACGGTGGTGATCTCCATGACACGAAGAGCCTTGCCGCTCGACTCCTCAATCCCCTTGATGTTCTCCCACCAGTAGTAGATCGTGACCGCGGCCGCAAACACGGCCGAGGTGTAGTCCATGTTGAAGAGGAACGATGGATTGTGGTGAGCGTCCATCAGGGCCGGAGGCAGCCAGTTGCTGCTTGCGGCAACCGTGAGCAGCTCGTTCATCAGTCCGGTGATATATTGCCCGGCAGACACGCCGGAGATTGGACCGGTGAGAATATAGTCGAACATCAGCGCAGAAACGCTGAGTTTAGCGAAGGTGCCTCCCAGGGCCTCCTTCACCACGCGGTAAACGCCGCCGCGGGTGAACATCGAACAGCTTTCGACGTAAACCGCGCGCACCGCGAAGCTGAACAGCATAATGCCGAGAATGAACCAGGGAGCGGCCGCGCCTATCGCCTGCTCCGCGATGCCCCCGGCATAGAAGGCCGATGATCCAAGGTCGCAGAGAACAATCGCGGCAGCGCGCCAAAATGAGATGAACGTGAGCATCACGGACGATGCCACGATTAAGCGGACACGGTTGGACGAGGGGGCTACGGTCGTTCGGGAAGAGGCCATCGTAAGAGTGTCGTCACTGGAAGCGCTGCACTGAAATCGGGAGGGCTATCGTCCGTCCGCCCTGCGCTGAGTCTATGTCCAAACGAAGGCAGTGTCAAACGAAATGGACAGGTGGGATAGTGCAGCCGGATCGGGCTCTTCTTAGTCCTTTCCGAACAGCTCTTTACCGTCTTCAATAAAGCTGATGATCACCACGACGGACGATCCAACAAGACCGAAGAAGAACATCGCTTCGAGAACGCGCATCAAGAAAATCGCCACGACCATACAAAGATTGTAACGTGCTTTTGGACCAATCTGAGCCAGTTCTTCGGCTCATATACTGGATGTGAATTCAACCGGGCCAGATCGCCCGCCGGCCCGCTGCCTTTGTCCGCGATCACAAACTTTGATTCCACGAGCCTTAGACTGTGTTTCCCCTGCGCCTCACCGCCTCGTGCGATAAACTCGCCCCTGTATGCAACCAGCAAGCGCTCAGCCCGCTTTTCCACGAGGCACATGGAGGTTGTGGGCTGCAGCGGCCTTATCCGCCTGCTTGCTCGAGTTGCCGTTTCCGCTTGCCGGACCAATGCCACCCTGGCGGTCGGTCTTTGCCTGGTTCGGATTAGTGCCGCTCCTATGGGCAATCCTGTCGGCTGCAAAAGAGGGCCGACCCCGTCCGTTGCGCCGTTCGTTTCTGGTTGCCTATCTCTGCGGGGTGTTGTGGTACGCCGGCAACTGCTATTGGGTTCGCGACGTGATGATGCAGTACGGCGACATGCCGCCGCTCGCACCAACGCTGCTGTTGCTGGGCTACAGCCTGGTGCTGGGGCTCTACTTCGGATTCTTCGGGCTGGCCGTCGCGTTGGTGCAAAAGGCGAGTGGCAGCACACGCCTCGCGCTGGCCACTGCGCCCGTCTTCTGGGCCGCGCTCGAACTGGCAGCGTCGCGCATCACCTCCGTGCCTTGGGACCAGCTTGGCTATTCGCAAGTAGACAACGGCCTTGTGAATCAACTCGCTCCGTGGACCGGCGTCTATGGCATCAGCTGTGTTCTCGTTGCAGCAAATGCGCTTCTCGTGGGTGGCTGGCTAGTTCCGTCACAGCCGGTTACGCCAGGACAGCAGCGCTGGAGGTTGAAAGCTCCTTTTGGCGTCGAGGTCTGGAGGTCTTTCGGCGTCTTGCTGGTCATTTTTCTGGAGCTTGGCTTCTCCTTGCAGCCGCCCCGTCCAGTACCCACAGCGACGGCTGTGCTCATCCAGCCCAATCTCGACGTCGCCGGTTCCGGCCTGTGGATGGGTCCCGGCGAATGGGATCGCCATATGGCCGACTTCAACCAGCTCGCGGCCGAGCAATGCAAGACCTACATCGCCGGTATTCCCCAAACTGGCGCATCGAACGGCGAAATAGTCTGTCCTCCGTATCCCACTCATCCCGATCTGATCGCGTGGCCCGAGTCACCCGCGCCGTTCTTTGAGGACGACGCGCGCCTTCAAAAGGCCTTGGTGGAGATCGCTCATGCTGATGGTGCGCCGCTCGTGGTGGGCAACATCGGCATGGAACCTTCTCCTGACAACGGCTGGCGGGAGTACAACTCCGCTCTTGTCGTGAGCGCGGACGGCCACCGCGTGGGCCGCTACGACAAGATTCACCTCGTCCCCTTCGGCGAGTACGTGCCCTTCAGCAAACTGCTCTTCTTTGCCCGCAAGCTCACCGGAAAAGTCTCGCGATTCGATCGCGGCGAAGACCGAAAGGTTTTCCGCCTCGTCAACGCGAATGGTACAAGCCATCGCTACGGCGTCTTCATCTGCTATGAGGCCGTCTTTGCAGATGAGGTGCGCCACTTTGCCCAACTCGGCGCCGAGGTGCTCGTCAACATAAGCGACGACGGATGGTACGGCGACACCAGCGCTCCATGGCAACACCTGAACATGGCGCGGATGCGGGCGATTGAAAACCGCCGCTGGATTTTGCGCGACACCAACAACGGTGTCACGGCCGCCATCGATCCCTACGGCCGCGTGCGCCAGAGCATTCCCCGCCACGCGATGGACGCGCTTCCCGCCGAGTACGGTTTCCGCGACGACATCACTTTCTACACAGCGCACGGCGACGTGTTCGCCTGGCTTTGTGCCATACTTGGTTTGGGGATTGTTGCGTGGGCGGCAAGAACACTGCTTGGCCATGCTATCCTCGCTGCCAAAGTCCAAGACAAAGTCAGGTCATAAGAGCAAAGCATGTCGCTAAACGATCTCGAATTCGCTTACGCTCCCGTCCGCGACCAGGTTCGCGACCTGCGGGAGTATCTTTGACCCTGCTCGCATCCGCAGGGAACTCGCCGACAT
>JBARBP010000073.1:0-7177 GCA_049793195.1 Occallatibacter sp.
CGTCAACCAGCGATCCCAGGCCGCATTTCGGCCTTGGACAGGCCAGTCAAGTGGACGACATCGAAGTGCACTGGCCCGACGGCAAGGTGGAGCACTTTACGGCTCCGGGTGTGGACCGGATTGTGACTCTTGCCGAAGGATCGGGGAAGTAGCGCGATTGCTGATGGATTTCCTTGAGGCCACACCGGGGAAGAAGAAACAGCCTCTGGTTGTGGCCTGTAATTGCGACCCTCATATTGCTGTACTGAGGGCACGACTGAAGTCGTGCCCTTTCAAAGCTTCAACTTATTCAGAGACTCTCTAAGCCTTGGCCCATCGCCCTAAAACGAGAGACGCGCGCTTACCTGGATCTCGCGTCCGGGTGTGGCAACTTCAGTAATGCTGCCGAAGCTGGATGTGTTCACGAAACGGTTGGGGGTTCCAAGGTTGGTGTGGTTGAAGGCGTTAAAGAATTCGGCGCGGGTCTCAAGTCTTGCCTTCTCAACGACGCTGAAACTCCTGACCACAGCCAGGTCCATGGTCTGCAATCCGGGGCCATAGACCGTGTTCCTGCCGACATTGCCAAAGGTGTACGCGGGCGGCGCGGCGAATGCGTTGGGGTTGAACCATGTGGTCGAGTTTTTGGTGCCCGATGGGAAGATCGCCTGGCCGGTGACGTTGGCGCGTATTGGGTTCTCGCCGACGACGGTTCCGGCATTCGCAGTATCGCCAAAGACGGAAATCGTCATGGGAAAACCGGTCTGGACCTGGTATTCGAGAGAGCCGAGCCAGTCGCGGGTTAAAGCACGAGTGAGGCCGTTCTTCCCCAGGACCGGAGGACTGTAAACGGCACTTACCGCAACGCGCTGGCGGATATCGCATCCTGGGCCCTTCTCTGCATTCAGATCGTTGTCGTTTTGTGGGATGGCGGATTCAAACATGGGAGAGCGGAAGTCAGGCGCATTTTCCAGTGACTTGGCAAAGGTGTAGTTGGCCAGGAAGCTGAGGCGGTTGGAGGCGCGACGCCTCACGTTGACGTAGCCCGCGTCATACCAACTCTGCGAGGTGTTCTCAAGCAAGTTGATAGTGGTCGCCGGGAACGTGGAGCTGGTCATGGTGCTGGCTACGGCGGCAGGAAAAACCGAGTTGGCTACAAAACTGATTTTGGGAAACGGACGGCGGGGTTGTATCAAACCTGGTCCGGGCTGCGCGTTGTTAATCAGGTGAGAGCGCTGCAAGTGGAAGCCGCCAGCGCCCAGGTAGCCAATTTCGACTGTGGTTTCGGCGCCCAGTTGCTTTTCAAGCGAGGTGCTCCACTGCTGGACGTACTGCGCCGGCGCATGCAACTGGAGCGCGGTGAAACTGACTGCTGTTGTGCCGAGAACCGGAGTAGGCAGGTTCAGCGTGGTGATCGAGGGAATAAAGGGATCGCTCTGCGCCGTCTCAGGGAAGACATAGGGCACGTTGTGACGCTGGTTGCACCAAGTGTTCATGTCCACCGGCGTAAAGAAGATTCCGTAAGCGATATGCGCCACCACGCCCAGCCTGGGGAAACTCTGCGCCAGGCCAAGGCGAGGGGCGAAGTTGGTGTGATTGGCGTACATGAGTCCACGCGGGTAGCCGTTCTGTCCGCCGATGAAGACCTTGGGCGCGCCACTGGAGAGATCGAGGTTGCTGTTTGCATAGTCGAGATCGACGAGCGGGCTCATGAACTCGTAGCGGAGACCATACGTGAGCGTTGTCGTTGTCGTCATCCGCCACGCGTCTTGTGCATAGCCGTCGGCGTACCACTGGCGCAATTGCATCTGGGGCACGCCGGCCTGGCCCTGCCGCGCTGCCGGCAGGCCGAGGAGGAAGTTGGCCAGTGACGATCCACTGACGCCGTCGTTGAGTGCGTATTGGGTGGTATAGCCATTCGTGTACTGGTAGTAGCCGCGATTCTGGAAGAAGCCCCACATGGGCCAGATGAACCTCCGGTAGGAGGCGCCAAACTTGGTGCTATGACGGCCGATCTGCCAATTCAACGCGTCCCGGCCTTCGATCACGGTGTCCCATGCGTTCATCGGCGTGGCTAGATAGTTGTCGCCAAACGGCGAATACCCCTGGACGGTGAAATAAGGAGCGCCCCAGGCATTGGGTCCGCCGAAGCCGGTTCCGGTGATGCCCAGTTCGGTGACAATGTCGTTTTTGTCGGCATTCTCGGTAGTGTGCTCCATGACCAGGCGCGAGACGGCGGCCGACGCAATGTTGACCATGTGCGGCGAGAGCACGCGGGTCCATGCCAGGATGCCTTGCTGCGAGAAATTGTCGTGATACATGCCGAAGCCAGGCAGACCCTCCGGCATGAAACCGTACTCGCTGGCCGCGGAGTAGCGAAAAAACGCAGTATCGCCGTTGGAAAAGCTGTGATCGACGCGCACCGTGCCCTGGTCGTCCGTCATGTGCTCATTGCGCATGTCCATATAGTTATTGGCGTCGTTTCCTGCGCCGATGACGGTAGGCTGGCCCATCATGGTCATTGAGCCCATGTCCATGGTATTGGGCTGTGGCGTGTATTTGTTGAGCATGATCGAGGCTGCCTGAGTCAGCCGTGAAGGCGGAATCACATTCAGAACGCCGTTGTATTGAAATTGCTGGCGAATGTATTGAGGGTTCGACTTGCTCACAGGAAGGCTGGAATTGTATGCAGGGTTTGCAATCGTGCTATTCGGGTCGTAGATATTCACGCCGCTCTGGCTGAAATCGCCGGAGTCCTCGGCCGCGGTTGGCACTGTGTCTACCATTACGTCGTCCTCAACGTGCCGCAGGGCCTCATAGTTCAGGAAAAAGAAGGTCTTTCCGGTGTGCTTTACAGGGCCACCGAACGAACCGCCAAAGTTGTTCTGCACCAGGAAATTTGAAGTTCCCATCTGGTTGAAGGAGTGGGCGTCCATGGCCCCGTTGCGCAGGAACTCGTAAGCCGTACCGTGAAAGTGGCTGGATCCGGAGCGAGAGACGATGTTGATTTGGCCGCCGCCGGCACCACCCATGTCGGCCGAATAGCTTCCGGTCTGGACCTGGAACTCCTGCACCGCGTCGGGCGAGGGGCTCAGATTCTGAGTGCTGAAGGTTGGGTCGGTGTTGGTTGCCCCATCGAGAAGAAAGTAGTTCGCGTTCGGGCGGCTTCCGCCGATGCTTACTGCCGACCGTTGGCCCGGCCTCCAATAGAGAGCACTCATGTCGCCGGTCGCGGCGCCGTGGCTGATGTGCGCTCCCGGTACGGTCAGAACAAGGTCAATCAACATGCGGCCATTCAAGGGAAGGGAATCGACTGAGCGCTGATCCACCACTTCGCCCACGCTGGCATCCTGCGTTTTGAGCAATTCGCCCAGGGCGAGCACAGAAACCGTCTGGGTGTCGGCGCCAATGCCCAACTGCAGGTCGATGGTTGCCTGCTGTCCCACTTCGAGGTCTACGGTTTGCGTGGCCTGCTTAAATCCGGTGCGGTCAACCGTCAATGAGTATTTGCCCGGCTGCAGTCCCGCTATCTCATAGAGTCCATCCGAGTTCGACACTACTTCTCGCTCGACGCCGGTTTCTGAAGCGACGATGTGAACGTGCGCGCCAACAACGACTCGATGCTGAAGGTCGACGATGGATCCGCGTACGACGGCATAGTTGCTCTGAGCCTGAGTCGCTGAGAGACAGACAAAGATAGAGACGAAGAGAGTGAGAAACTTCGAGGTCACAGGCATACTCCAGAAGTGCGATTGTTCAAAGGGGCCGCATGTCTTGGGTTGAACGACGGCTTTCAGCGCGCGAGTTGTTTTTCCGTGCGTGCTTCTCCCGGTCCGAATGTTACGAATCCGGCAGGATGAGGTAACGACCCACAAAAAGCGAAAGAAATTCGAAAACAGGTTCCCGAAAAGGGGTCGGGAGGGCCGCTAAGATTTGATGACCTCAATGATCTTTGTTCGATTGGCTCTCTGTCTTCACCCGATTTGTGGATGGGCATATCATCCAATAGGTTGAGGAAACTCGACTTCTGCCTCGAATGTTTGTCCTGATCTGATGGGTGAATACGCGATGGAGCGATTGGGATTTGGTCAGATTGGCCGCAGACCGACTAGTTTTTCGGGCGGCTCACGGTGCAGTCGATGGGAGCCCGGAGCGGGTCTCCAACCTAGGGTTGAGATTTCTCCGCAACCTGGGCCGGATACAACCCTCCCCTTGGGCGAATAGAATTGAGGGCGCGATGCTTCCCCTTTCGAGAACCCAACGAGTTACCTGCCTCGCCGGCGCCGGCCTCCTGGCTGGCGGTTTCCTCATGTTTCATGAGGGTCATTCCCCGGTGGCCTATGCGGCGGACGATCCGGCTACGCAGCGGGCGGCCTATTCGAAAGACGTTTCGGAGCATTACAAGCTTCCATTTGCGGAGGGTCGGCCGTTTTTGCCCTCGAATGCGACCACCGACACGGGTGAGTTTATCAATCCCAAGAGTTTTCCCACGGCTGAGTATTGCGGGCATTGCCATCAGCAAGCCTATGCGGAGTGGCGCCAGACGGCCCATGCGAACTCGTTCCGCAATCCCTGGTACGTGAAGAACATAAATCTGCTCATAAACCAGCGGGGCATTGAATATACGCGCCACTGCGAAGGCTGCCACAATCCGATTGCGCTCGTTTCCGGCGCCCTGACGACCGGATCGACCATCAATCGCAAGTTCGATAACGACGGGGTGACTTGCTCGGTCTGCCATTCGATCCAGAAGGTGACGACGCAGGGAACCGGAAGTTATGTGATGGGCGTGCCCGCGGTACTGGTAGATGAGGAGGACAAGCCGATATTCGGCCCAGTCGCCGACAAGGAGATTCTGGCTCACCTCGATCGCCACACAAAGGCGGTGATGCGCGATTTCTATCGCACCAGTGAATTCTGCGTAGCCTGCCATAAAGCAGCACTGCCTCGCGAAGAGAATCACTATAAGTGGCAGCGCGCCTTCACGGTATACGACGAGTGGCAGCAATCTTCGTTTGGCTAGGAGTCGCCGCTTCCTTTTTATGTGAAGGACAAGGTTTCAAACTGCCAGGCATGCCACATGGAAATGGAGCCGATTACTTCTCGCGATTACGGGTCGGAGCCGGGCAAACTGGCCTCGCATCGCTGGCTGGGCGCGAACACGCTCATGTTCAAGTACTACGGCTACAACGAGCAATTCGACAAGACGATCGCCTTCCTGCGCAACAATGCGCTCAACGTAGACATCTTCGCAATCGAGCGCAACGGTGGCCCAATCATTGCGCCGCTGGGCAGCGAAGCCTTCACGGTTGCGCCCGGCGACGATCTCACCGTTACCGTAGTTATCCAGAACAAGGGGATCGCTCATAACCTGGTTCCCGAGCAGCGCGATTTTTACGAGAGCTGGGTTGAGTTTGAGGCCAAAGACGCAGCCGGCCACACGCTCACCCACTCCGGTGGACTTGGTGCCGACGGTGCGCTGGACCCGAGTGCGCACAGCTTTACTAACCGGCTGATCAACATCAAGGGCCAACTGAACGATCTGCACCAGGTGTGGGATACGCGCGTGATCGCCTATAACAACAGCATCGTTTCAGGCCGGTCGCAGATCGTCCGGTATGAGTTCAAGGTGCCTCAGTACGCAAAGGGACCGATTTCGATCTCCGCGAAAGTCAACTACCGCCGCTTCAATCAGCACTTCATCGACTTTGCCATGGGGAAGCAACACTACGACCAACCAGTGGTGGAGATGGCAGCAAAGACTCGGACGCTGGTGGTGGGTTCAAATGCCGCGACGCCTCCCGATGCGGCGGACAACCCGGCGTGGATGCGGTGGAACAACTACGGCATCGGCCTGCTCGATGCCCAGCAATATGCGGAGAGTGAACGCGCCTTTGAAAATGTGGCGCAACTGCGACCCGATTACGCCGACGCCTATACGAACGTCGCAATCGCGGACTTCTCATGGCAGCGCTATGCAAGCGCGCGGACGAGCCTCGATCAGGCGCTGAAGCTGGCACCGCACAACGCGCGGGCGCTTTATTACCTGGCGCTGGTGGATCGCATTCAAGGGCATCCCGATGCGGCAATTGCGGACCTGCTCGACGTGATTACGCAGTTTCCGCGCTCGCGCGACGCGCATCGAGAACTCGGCTTCTCCTTCTACCAGCTGCACAAGTACCAGGAGGCGCGCACGGAGTACGAGACTGTCCAGGCGATCGACCCCGACGATCTTTCCGCGCACTACATTCTCTCCATCGTTTACCGACGGCTGGGCATGCAGAAGGAAGCAGCGCAGGAGGCTGCGGCCTTTGCCGACGAGAAGGACGACCCTACCGCGAATGTGTATGCGCTCGAGTTTTTGCGTACGCATCCTCAAGTGACGGCGGAGAGCGTGCCGTGGCATGTGCATCGGGACCAAGCGGCCGAGCTCGATGGAGCCGGCAAAGGAAGCGGCCAATGAAGGGTTGGGTCGCTGGCTTTTGCATGTTCCTGGCCACTGGTTTACAAGTATTCGCATCTTCACAGAGTCAGCGTGAGCATGGTGCGGCTGTTTTTGCGGCCAATGGATGCGCGCACTGCCATAGTATTCACAATGTTGGGGGACACAAGGGGCCGGATCTCTCGGGTGTGGGCCGGATCTTGACGAAGACCAAAATACGCGAGCAGATTCTTCAGGGCGGAAAGGAAATGCCACCCTTCAAGGACAATCTTGAATCGGCTGAGGTCGACGATCTTGTTGCCTACCTTCGTTCGTGCCGCGACAAACCAACCAAGAAGTAACTCGCATTCATCTGCGTTCGGTGGAGACCACCGAAGTCAGCTTGCGGAAAGAATCGCATCGTCCAGTGCTTCGGCCACTTCCTGTTGCTCGTCGGCCGCGATCCGATTGAAGAAAGGCAGCGCCAGTGCGCGCCGCGCTATGGATTCTGTAATTGCAAGACGGGTTGCGATGGAAGTAGACTGCGCGCGCCACGAGGGTTGCAGATGGATGGGGGCAAAGTAGCGCCCGGTGGCGATGCCGTGACCGGCCAGATGCATTTGTACATCGTCGCGGTTGACGCCATCCGGCAGCCGGACCAGGTAGACGAACCAGCTGAGGACGCGGCGGGGTAGGGTGAGCGGCGGACGGTCAAGGCCGGGAATTTCGCTCAGGAGAGTGTCGTAGCGCTGCGCGGCCGCCTGGCGGAGCGCGAGTATT
>JBARBP010000074.1:0-2206 GCA_049793195.1 Occallatibacter sp.
GTAGTAGGGGCATTGCAGCGAACCCCATACGGTGACGCCGCTCTCTGCGTTCCACTCGGCGATGATGCCGTTGTTCTCGATGTAGAGATGCTCCTGCGCGCCGGTGCGGTACTCGCCTTCGACAATGTGTGCTGCTGTTGCCCACACAGAATCGACATTGCCTTTTTCCAGCAGAAAGCTTTTGAGCAGGTTGTCTTTGCCCCAAACGATTTGATCGTGGCGCTCGTTTTCTTCGATGGTGAATACGGGAGGCAAAGGCTCGTATTCAACTCGGACTGCGCCGACGGCATCGCGCAATTTGTGTTTGTCAGGGTGCGCGATAAGAAGGATAGCTTCATCGCAGTGGTTTATCTGCCCATCGGCAAGGCAAGGCTGGTCGGCCACGATGAGCTGAATATGATTTTCGCCGGGAATGTCGGCGGCGGTCACAACTGTGAACTCGCTCCAGTCGATGCGGCGATCGAATCCGATGGAGCGAATGAGGCCGCGGGGAATTGTGCTGCGGACCGTCGATCCGTACCAGACTCCCTTGCGTTCAATGTCGTCGACGTAGAGCGCGCGGCCCAGCAGCTTGTCTACCCCCTCTTTGCGGGGAGCGTTAGAGCCAACGATGCGGGTTTTTGCGGTCGTGCTCATGGTTGGGAAGGCCAGATGCGCGCTATGGGTTGAGGCATAGCATACAACGGCGCGCCTGAGTTTCAAAGCGGAAGCGCTATTCGGCAAGCCTGGCGAGGGTTCGCGCAAGCACGTGCACGCCGCTACCGATCCATTCGGGCGAAGCGTACTCGTCGGGGCGGTGGCTCACTCCACCGCGGCAAGGAATGAAGAGCATGGCCGTTGGCGCGATGCAGGAGACGAAAGATGAGTCGTGATAGGCGCGGGCGACCATCTTCTTGTAGGACTTGCCTGCTTCGATCGCCGAGACCTCAAGCGCAGCCAGGATCGCAGGATCGCAGGTCGTGGGCGGATCGGCGTTGAGCAGTTCAGGGGTGATGGTGACGCCACGGCGGGCTGCAATCTCAGCGCATGTGCTGTGGAACTTATCGAGAACGCTGTCGCGGCGGGCGCGGTCGATGTCGCGAATGTCGGTGGTCATCACAACGCGCGAAGGAATGCTGTTGACTGCGCCGGGAAACACTTCACAGACGCCAACGGTGCCGACGGTGTCGATAACGCCGGTTGATTTTGTGGCAGACTCGAGGGCCAGGATCAACTCTGCCGCCGCGGCCAGCGCATCTTTGCGGCCAGGCATGAGTTTGCCGCCGGCGTGTCCGCCTTCGCCTTCGATCACGATGCGCTGGCTGGCAGGGGCGGCAATGTGCGTGACAAGGCCGAGATCGAGGCCTTCCAGTTCGAGATACGGGCCCTGCTCGATGTGCAGTTCGACGAATTGATGGAAGCGGCCCTTGGGAACGGCGACGGACTCGAGAGTGCCGGTGAATCCCGCTTGCGCGCGCAGTTCTTCCAGGCCGCGGCCCTCCTTGTCGCGTAGAGCCCGTGCCTGTTTTGGTGAGAGCACGCTGGCCATCACGCGGCTACCGAGACAGCCGATGCCGAAGCGGGTGGGTTCTTCCGCAGTGAAGATCACGAGTTCGATCGATCGGCGAGGCTTGAATCCGAGTTTCTGCAAGACGCGAATTGCTTCCAGACCGCCGAGGACGCCGACGGATCCGTCGTACAAGCCAGCGTTAGGAATGGCGTCGATGTGCGAGCCGGTGCCTATTGGAGCAAGCGAGGGATCGCTGCCTTGCCAGCGGGCAAAGGTGTTTCCGATTGCGTCTTGCGAAATCTCCAACCCCGCGTTCTCGCAGAGATTCTTGACGAAGGCGCGGCCGCGCAAATCTGCTTCGCTGAAGACGACGCGCGTGACGATGGGAGGTTCGGCCTCAGAGATTTGTCCGAGAGCGAGGAACTCGGCGATCAGGCCGTCAATCGTGAGTTGCGGGTGAGTGCTCATGGATCATGCTCCCAGCGGGTGACGACGCCAGTCTTTGTAGATGAGGTATTTGGCGGGGTGTTTGCCGAGGGCGCCAAACCATTGCGGGCAGTAGGGGCCCATCCATATGAAGTCGCCAGCCTCAACGGGATACCACGAGTCGCCAAGCCGGTAGATGCCGCCGCCCTCGAGCATCAGCAGGCCATGCTCCATCACGTGAATCTCGACCAGGCTGAGGGCTGCGCCGGGATCGTAGGTCATGGTGTTCAC
>JBARBP010000075.1:0-30895 GCA_049793195.1 Occallatibacter sp.
GTGCTCACCCCCGTCCACCCGATGTACTTTAACTATCGCCAAAGCGCGGCTGCCGACGAAGCTCCCGGACGCTTCACCCTAAACACGATCGAAAACATCTACGACTTCAATCCCGATCCGCCTACGCTCACGCCCGAGCAGCGCCGGCATATCCTTGGCGTTCAGGCAAATCTCTGGACCGAATACGTCATCACGAGCAACCGCGTCGATTGGATGCTCTATCCGCGCACGGCTGCTTTGGCCGAAATCGCATGGAGCACCTCGGAGAACCGCGACTGGAGCAGCTTTCTTTCGCGTCTTGTCGACGAAATGCGCCGCTATCAGGATCTCGGCATTCACTTCGATCCGGCAGCCTTCCGCGTCCGCTTCGAAGAAGCGCTCACATTGGGCCAGAGACATGTCGTCGTTAGCCTCGCCAACCAAACCGGCTTCGGCATCGTGCGCTACACCACGGACGGTTCGATTGTAACTGCTTCCTCGCCCGTTTACGGGAAGCCTCTCACTCTGGCCCTGCCCACCCGTCTCCGCACCGCCGTGTTCGGCGACGGCGAAATCCCAGGCAGCAACGTGGACCGCGATCTCAACGAACTTTCCGTGCGAAGGCGTTACAGCCAGCAGATGAAGCTCTGTGCCGACGATCCGGCCATCGCCATGGAGCCCGATCCGCCGCAGCAGAACAGTCCCGTAGTCCTGGCCAACTACTTCCAGCCCTGCTGGATCTATCGCGACGCCGAGCTGACCGGCATTGGCAAAATTGCAGCCGGCGTCCTTCCGCTGCCCTACGTCTTTCGCGACAGCAATACCAAGCTTCCTCCGCTCGGTAGACCGCTCACGCCGAACGGAAACCTAAACATCCATCTGGACACCTGCTCCGGAAGGGTTGTGGCCTCCTTGCCATTTCCATCTGCGGAAAATCATCCCGGCATAACGCCTCTCCAGACCAGCTTCCCTGCCATA
This sequence comes from Occallatibacter sp., assembly GCA_049793195.1. Lineage (GTDB taxonomy): Bacteria > Acidobacteriota > Terriglobia > Terriglobales > Acidobacteriaceae > Telmatobacter. The sequence continues at coordinate 958 of JBARBP010000075.1, forward strand.
CAGGGCAAACACGACCTTTGTGTCAACATTACACGGCCGCAGCTCAATCCGCTGTGGGTCGTCGACTGGATTCAACTCGTTCCCAATACAACCTACAATCTTGAACCGCGTGAACAGCTCGACAGAACGGTTGTCTCTACTGAGTTAGGAGCAAAATGAAATTGCCAGCGGTGGGAACGTGCCGCTTATTCTGGATGCTGCGATCCGGGTGGCGGCAGCCAGCCTTCGAGAAAGTTGCATGGATTCGGCGGAACGTCCGAGCCGGTTTGTTCATGTGGCGCGTTGATAGGCCCACCGGCAGCGTGGCCGCGGAAAAGTACCCCCGAGGAGCCCTTTTGAGGCGTTCTTAGAGTAAGAAAACGCATAAAAACTGCCCTATAGAAAAAATGATCCTCGCGTCTTCATAAAGTGCTTCGCATTCCAGAGAGCGTGCTGCTCCGCGTTCATTTCGCAGACGCCGGTGATTCCTTAAGAGGAACCGCTGGCGAAAAGACCGTCTACTGGACCCCGAGATTGCCGCGAAGCACCACGATCGATGCCTTCGGAAGGTTGAAAAGCGCATCCGCGCCGACACCCGTCACAGCCGATTTCGAGGCGGGACCGTCCGGGTCCGCGTGTCCACTACTGCCGCGGCGGCGGCCTGTGCCGACAGGAGCGGCGCCCGCCTGGGCATTAATGGCTGGCTGCGCCGCATCGGCAGCGGAAGGCGGATCGGGATGCCACTGGTACTCGGCCGGGCCAAAGACAACGCGGTCCACGGTTCCCGTGAAAAAGCGCTTTTGCCCAGTCGCCGGATTGTTGAATACGATCCTCACCGAGTGGTCGTTGTTTTCATCCTTGTTGATCAACATAACCGACCATTGCCCATCCGGGCGGACAACTGGATATGCGGTGATCAGTTCGTTCCCATTCTTGTCCAAAACGTTGCTCGCCGATTTATAGAGCTTGTGGATTTTATCCACTGGCTGCACCCATTCCTGTGTGATCACCTGCGTAGCCAGGTATTGCACTCCATAGGTTGCGTGGCCCTGGTCATCGACAGAAAGGAAGCTGCGACCCCCTCGGCCGAGCGATGGAATGTAATGGAAGTAATACGTGCCGCCTGCCCCCGCGGTCATCATCGCGCCTACGTAATCCGCCAGCCACAGCCCGCTTTTGACGGTATTCGGGCTTCCTTCGCCGAGGTCGTTGCCTTCTGTCATAAAGAACGGAATATTGGGCGGGAGGCCATTATCTTTCCACGCCTGCACAACATCGTTCACCCACACAGGTTCCATGTCGAGCGAGCCCCAGTCGTGGCAAGGGCTCGCATAGCCGCCATCTCTTGATGTATCCATACAGGGATAATGTTCAAACGAGAAGAAGGTGAAGTCCTGGAGGGCATGGTGCGCTTTCAGGTATTCGACAAATCTTCCTAAGAAGGACACTCGCCCGTTGGCGTCCGCCCACGAATCCACATCGCCCGGAGTACCTTCAAATGGCGGGCCCCCGAGACGCGCTTGAGGGACGAGTTTGTGGATGGCTCTCGCAAATTGGATGTAGAGTGCCGCATAGTCCTCGGGCAAGATCCGCTGGCCGTCCGCTTCTTCACCCATCTCGATCCACGAAATCGGGTATTTTCGCTTGTACAGGTAAGCGATCTCATTGGCCGCGTCTTCCGGTGTCGAATAAAGCATCGCGATCGGAATCATGGTGGGCAGTCCACGTGTTACGCCCGAATCGAAGAAGAAATCGAATCCGATCTGGTCGCCCCCGATTGGGTCCAAATCCCCTGGCGTGTGCCATGGATCGACGGACGAGGGCCAGGTGATGGTCTGCTCCCGGTTTGGCACGTGCTTCACGATATCGGTGAATTGCCCATCAGACGAGAGCGTACCGATGTATAGTTCGTTGATCGCATATCCTACGCAGTTGCGCTTATCCTTCGCTCCATGCGTGTCGCAGGTGTTGGACGATTGCCTCATCCAAATCCGCAGATACTGCGCTTGAATTGGCCAATCGGCGAGCTTCAGCGTGGGCGTTCCACCACGGCCGTTCAGAACAGTCCCCAACGGAAAGGTCTGCCATGAGCCTTCATTGATTCCGACATAGAAGGGCAGCTTGTCGCCAGTCCAGAACTGCACGTAATACTGCGTCGCATAAGGATTCGCCCAGGCAATCCTGATGGCGTTGATATTGACCTTCGCGCGTAAGTCGATCATTACCCATTGCGGGTGCACGGAATCATCTTCGCCCGTGAACGCCTTTGCAAGGTAAGGGTTGCTCTTCCAGTAGGATTTGGGGTCGCCGTCGGTCATGCGAGACCAGCCATTGCCATCTCCCAACGTCGCTCCTCGGTGCGGCAGCGGGTACACCCACGAATCTTTGATCTTCTCGGCTTTCGGCTCTGCGCTGCCCACGAAGTAGCCTTCCTTCTTCGCGGCATTGCTCCATGTGCCGTGCGGGTTCCAGTGCCATGCCTCGATCTGCAACTCCGAATTGTTCCGTTCCGATACCGTCCCCCATCCCGCTCCCAAAAGATCCTTCAGCACGGGGTCGGTCAACTCCCATTCCACATGCTTTGAGATCGCCTCCTGGGTCTGCCCGCCATGCTGGATGTCAATGGCCCCACCAAGCGCCCGGAGTGGGCTGAATGAATTGACCACGTGCGAGGTGTCTACCGTGATTTGCTCGTCTTGTTGTGCTCCAGTCGCTTGCAGAGCGCAAAGCATCAGCGGCACGGAGATTGCAAACATGAATTTCTGCGTCGTTGTCATTACAAACCCTCGGCCGACTTCACCGGCCTGTACGTGACGCTCCCATCACATAGGGCGCCACAGTTCGAACGGTGCGCTCACTGGTTCTTCAGCCTGTGCAGACCAGGGCACAGTCGAAGGTGATTCGTGCCCCCTTAAAATCGGCCTTAGGCGAGGAGTCGAAGAAGAAGTGAACAGGCCGGTTTTGTTCGCCTTGCGCAATCTGAAGGAACCCCGCAATTTCCGAAAGTGCCATAGTTGCGGGGCCCAGCGATCGTTGGTGGTCTACGTTAAGTTGCTAGAAGTGGTATTTCAATGCCCCCTCCATGATGCGCGAGGAGTTACCAGCTGCCCCTGTGACTATACCGAAGCTGGAGTTGGTTACGCTGCCGCTTGGATTGTCAAACCACGCATGATTGAACGCGTCGAAGGCCTCCAGCCTAAGTTGAACGACGTGTTCCCGGTGGACATGGAAGTCCCGCAAAATGGCTAAGTCTGTGTCATCCTGTCCAGGTCCGTGGAAGAACCTGAGAGGCGAATTTCCAAAGAACCCGTAACAGGCGGTCTTGGGACTGCACTCCTTCTTTTCGGAGGTAAAGTCGGCCGGATTGAAATAAGGCGCTGCCTGGGTGGGATTCGCCGCATCACGAACTCTGGGATTCTTATTCAGGATGAGCGGCCCCGCGGTGGGGTTGTAATACGGACGGTCTTCCGATCCGCCAGTACCTGACAAGCCAGTAAGGGAGTAATCCTCGCTGTCCGACAGGCCAATCGGAGTACCGGTCTGAATCCTGGTGATGCCACTGACGGACCAGCCCCCAATCACCTGCTTCATGAATCGATTGCCAGTAAGGGTGTCGAACGGCAAATGGACATCGTAGCTTCCCACCAGATATTGCGTCACATCGAAGCTCGACAGGCCGTAGCTGTACCTGGGATTGAGGACATTGGTATTTGAGTTCAAGCTGGAAGCGTCATCGAACGATCGTCCGAAAGTGTAGCTCACCATGCCGCTCCAGATCTTGCTGTCGTGCTTCAGGTTCGCCTGCAGCGAATTGTAGTTGGAAGTTGCCTCTGTCTTTAAGTAGGGGTCTCCGCCAAAGGCCGGGTAGTCGGAGGCCGAGCCGGTGTAATTCGCGGCCGGCGTCGGCAGGATCCGCGTGCCGATATACTCTGTGCCATTAGCAGCGAAGTAGGTATCACCTTCTCCCTTGGGGGCGCAAGTGGAAGTTCCAGATTCAACCTCCGATGCCTTACTCAGCGAGAGACAAAGCGCGATATTGCCGGGGTTCGCTTGCTCCTGACTAGGCAGATGGCGCCCCTGATTGCCCACATAGTTCACCGTCAAAACCGTACTTTTGCCGATCGCCCTCTGAATGCCCAACGAATATTCTTCGAGATAGGGAACCGTATTGAACGGAGAGACCGCGAAGGCGGAGACCAGGGGCTCATAGGCCGACCAGTTCACGTTCTTGTCGGGATTGGAAGCCGATACGTTGACTGGAGGGAAGGAGAATGGAAACTGCTGCGGAAAAAACCCCTGAGTGGCTCGATTCACATACGGAGTTGACATCATGGTCTGAGCCGATGTCGAGTAGTAATCGCCATAAGGGGCGTCGCCGATTTCTTCGAATCCCGACTCGTCCTGGAAGTTGGTGTAGAAGATGCCAAACCCGCCGCGAATGCTGAATTGCCCTGGGCCTCCCGTTAACTTCCCGAGCAGGCCATTGCTATTCGAAGGCGTATAGGCAAAACCCATGCGCGGCGCGAACTTGTTGTACTTGATCGGCCCCAACGTTCTGGGCACGCCAGGATCGCCAGGAAAGACCCAGTCCTCCGGAGCGCCGGGAAATACCACGGACTGTTCTCCGGGCACGATGGTCTCAAGTTTGTTCTGCTTGTCGTACCACGGCGACGTAATCTCGTAGCGAATGCCGTAGTTGAAAATCAGGCTCGGGCGCACTCTCCAGGAATCCTCGGCATAACCCGAGATATAGTTAGCGCGCGAGTCCAGGATCTGAGGGCTCGCCTGTGTGAAGTCGCCGGCTTCGGCGCCCAGCAGGAAATCTGCGAAGCCGAGGCCGGTTTCGTTGGCGTCGTCGAATTCAAAGTAGCCGTTCACGTCGTATCGGTTGCGCGCGTCAATCTGTTTGTACGAATAATCCACGCCAAACTGGAACGTATGGGTTCCTATAACCTTCATCCAGTTGTCGAGCCATTGGAATGAATTCACGTAGCGGTTCTGCACCTCGCCTGGAGTGCCAAAACTGCCTCCTTCGGCTATGTTCATGGTGGGCACACTGATCAACCCCGGAAAGACATTGCTGATGCCGCCTGTCGGTCCCCACGGTGTGACAAATCCAAGCGAGGAAAGCGAAGGTCCGGTGGTTGAAAAAGTCGGAATCCCTGAATTAGCGGCGCTTCGCAGGAACGTGAAGCGGAAGTTATTGACCGAATTGTTCTTGAAGGTCGTAGTCAGGCCCACATTGCTTTCCTGTGCCCGCTGCAAAGTCTGCGTACCCCATCCCGGAAACGAAACGCCTCCGGCGAATGAGGACGAGAAGGGATCTACAGAAGTCGTATTGTCCAAAAAGTAGTAACCGAAGAGCGTTCCGTAACGCGTATTGACGTCTACACGCCCCGATTCCTTATAGTCCCTGAGGGTGTTGAACAGCTTGTAGTTGAAATAATTAGGCGCGTTACCGGTGCTGAAACCGGAGTCGGGTGTGGTGCCAATGTTAGTACCCGAATTAATGATGTACTGAAACATATGACTTGCAACCGGGTCCCAGGCCTGGGTGGGAATTGTGTCACCTGGGAAGACGCATCCGTTGGCGCTACTGGGATTGTTGTTGGTGCAGGTGGCCGAAGTCCCGTCGGGGCCGATAAAATAGTTCTCTCCATTCTCCACCGTGTACCCCAGTCGGTTACTGAGCACAGTGGCCCACCCCGCGCCATTCACCGAACCAACGTTGTTTTCAAGCGTAGGCTCCCAGTCCGATACATTTCCTGTCTCATCGGCCGATGTCGGGACCACCTGTGTGTCACTTACCGCTTGATTCTGGTAGGTGCCCTGAAAATCAGCAAAGAAAAAAATCTTGTCCTTCCTGATCGGCCCACCGATGGTACCTCCGTAGATACTCTGGTCAAGTTTCGGCTGCGGGGGGGCAGGGGAGACGTAGGAATAGCCGGTGGCATTGAACTTGGTATTGCGAGCGAATTCAAAGCCGGAGCCGTGCCATGCGTTGGTCCCGTTCTTGGTAACCACGTTTATCTGGCCGCCGCTATAGTTACCGTACTCCGCGTCGAAGTTGCTGGTGATAATGCGGAACTCCTGGATGGAGTCCAGATTCGGAATGATTGCGGCGTTGTTCTCCACGCCGTCATTCGTATTACCGCCATTAACCATGAAGCCGTTCGACGCGCCGCGTCCTCCGTTCACCGAGACACTGCCGCCGTTCAATCCCCCCGAGGGGGCGGGCGTGTCCGACGACTCGATACCCGATTGCGGAGAGACACCCGGCTGCAGCGAAAGCAGATCGGTAAAGGAACGTCCATTGAGAGGTACTGCCTGAATCTCTGCGCTGTCCAGGACCTCACCCAATTGAGTACTCTGAGTCTCCACCTGCAGTACATTGCTGGTGATGACCTCGAATTGCGTCACTCTGCCGACCTTCAGCACAATATCCGCCCGGACAGAGGAGTTCGCATCAATGTTGACTCCCTTTTCTTCGTAGGAATCAAAACCATTCACGGATGTTTTGATGGTGTAAGTGCCCACATCCAATGCTGGAAAGCTGTAAAAGCCCTTGGCGTCTGTGGTCCTGGTTTGAATTACCCCGGTCTGCTCGTTTAGTGCGGTTACGCTAACTCCCGGCATCACCGCACCTCGAGGGTCTGCCACGGTGCCGGATATGGTGCCGGTGATAGCGGCGTATGCCGACGATGCAAAGAGCAGAATCAAGAGGAATGCAAGGTGGTGTGACCTCAAATTGTGCATATACCGTTTTCCCTTCCGAATCTGAGATTGTCTTCAACAACGTTGTAACGTTTGAATAAAGCCATCTAGAGCGTTTCGTTGAGGATTTCCGGTCTTGACTGATGCTTATTGGGGAATGAACTGATACTTCTCTGCAACGGTTGACGAATTATAGCATTGTAAATTTTTGATGACTAGAGGCAAATTTCTCACCTGTGATCTAGGCCTTATAACCTCATTCTTCGGGACTTGAGTCTTCTTTGGGCACGATGGCTCACCATTATGGCCTACCCCCTCGCTCCTTTTGAGCCCGTCTTTATCCGGTAGGGAGCCGTTGACTCTCTGGTGATGAGCGTGGGCGGGAATGTGTGAGCTTGAACCAGTGATCCCTTCCCGTCTTCTTTCGCCTTCAGAGCTTCAAACAAACATTTCGCTGCTGTTTCACCAATTTGCAGCATCGATTGACGGATCGTGGTGACGCTTGGAATGGAAACCCCCACTGGATAAACATCGTCAAAACCAATTACCGAGCAATCCTCAGGAGTCCGCAGTCCGGACTGATGCAAGCCGCGGATCACGCCCAATGCCGTGAGATCGTCGAATGCGATTACTGCCGAGAACTCGTGCTTTGTTGCAAGGAGTCTCTTGGTCAAAAGGATGCCGTTGTCATAGGCGGAAAAGGGATTGACCTGCCCTGGAAGTTGGCAGACCAATGCGGGGTTCAATTTGATATGAGCCTTGGCGGCATAACGCTGTACGCCTTCCCATCGTGGTTGGCTATCGAACAATTCCTCCGGACCACGTATTACGGCGATTTTGCGATGCCCCAGTTGATGAAGGTGCTGGAACGCAAGATAGCCTCCAGCGTCGTTGTCCACTAGTACGGAACTGATGCGGCGAGCGGTCATGTCTCTTCCTACAACCACAACCGGTACATGATTCTTTTCAACGTCAGCAAGCAGCGAATTCTCGTCGAACACCCAACTTGCAATGACGATGATCCCCTCGGCTCTGCGCTCGAGCGCCATGCGAAGATGAGCCTCAAAGAGAGATCGTTGGCTCCTGGAGTCCATGAACTGAGGCAGGTAGCCCTGCGATTGCAAGTGATCTTCAATTCCATGGATGATCGAAATGCAGAAAGGATCGGAAAGGTCATAAGTGATGACGCCGATCATCCGGCTGCGGTTGCGGCGCAGCGAGCGCGCAAATGCATCCGGATGGTATCCGAGCGACTGCGCAACCTCGCGAATATGCTTGCGTGTCGATGCGGCTACGTTCTGAGACAGCGGCGCATTATTAAGAACAATGGAGACCGTGGATACGGCAAAGCCGCTTGCTTTGGCGACATCAAGCAGCGTCACATGATTTCGGAGATCCTTCTTAGTGTCCTTAGACTTCGCGATGACCCACCTCTTCGTGAAAAGGGTATTGATCTAGTCCTGAAGATTTCATACGCATCGACGTTCATCCTTGTTCGAAGGCGTTGTTGTAGCCCAGGAATACTCAAGCACGCCCAGGCGGCGTTTATCTCGATGAATTGGCGCTGCAAGACGAAGGGTCATACAGCCTCTCCAGGTAGAACAGTGTAGCGACGTCGTGCCAACCATAACAGAAAGCCAACCAACGCCCATCCCGATCCAACCAACTTCGCCAGCGGGCTGAGATTGATCCACAAAATGAAGCATGTGACCATGCCGGTGAGCGACATCAACATGGGCATCCAATGCGTCCAGCGGCCGCGACGCCAGCCGCGGAGTATTGAAGAGAGGTTAACTCCCATAAAGGCCAGCAACGCGCCGTAGTTCAAAAGCTCTGCGCCCAAATCATAACTGAAGATTATTGCGCCGATCAGACAGATGCCCCCGATGAGCAAGATATTATTGCGTGGGATTCGATTTTTCGGATGTACGGCCGCGAAGAAGCGGCCGGGCAGGGCCCCATCCTTGCCCATGGCTTAGAGCAGGCGGGCCGCGCCCAATTGCGAGATCACGCCGGAACCCATGTTGGCCGGCATCAGAGAAGCGTTGACGATGGGCAAGAGAATCGGACCGCCTATCCGTCCGGATACATGAACGTAGGCTGTTGTGATGTCCGGGAAGCTTTCCCCGCGCAGCCATGCGAGTTGTGCGACATAGACTTCGATGCTGGCAAGAATTCCTGTGATGAAGCAGGTGAGGACGATGGCGCGGGGCACGCTGCGAGATGGATCCCTGGCCTCGTCGGTGAGTGTGGAGATGCCATCGAAGCCAATATACGTGAGTACGGCGATGGAGGTGCCGCGCAGCAGGCCTCCGGTGTTGAATGCGGCGCGATTGTAGAAAGGGTCGAGGAAGAAGCCCACGGAGGGATGGTACAAATGTAGAATCCATCGTGCCACGGCCACTAGCACCAGCACAACGACGGCGCCAAGCGCGGCAGCCATGCCGGCATTGATGCGCGCTGAGGTCTCCACACCGTTGCAGTTTAGAGCGGCAAAGAGCAGGGCGAAGAAGATGATCAAGGCAAAAGACGGCACGCCAGGTAAAAAGATCATGGCCGAGCGGCTGCACAAGATGGTGCAGATGAGCAGGCTGAGAACGTAGTCCATGACCAGACACCAGCCATTGATGTAGCCGAGACTGGGGTGAATCTCTTTGCCAACATAAAGGAAGGTCGAGCCGCCGTGCGGATAGACGCGCGCGATGCGTCCATAGCTGATAGAGGTAAAGAGCATGGCTACCATGGCTAAGAGAATCACAGCGACCACGTGGCCTCGCGACACATCATAGAGGACGCCAAAGATCCCCATGGGCGCCGTGGGTTGAATGGGCATGATGCCGTAAAGTGCCAAGTCCTAGAAGCGCAAACTGCGCTTCAGGCTAACGGTTCCGGATTGGGTGTTACCGTCAGTGCCAGTGATACGTCTCCTCAGTGTCTCAGTGTGCAGCGATGGTATCTGTCGGTGCGATGACTTGAGGTGCAACGTGCCAACCCTCAGCCTGAACGATCGGATTTGCTGAATTCTCCGGCAGCAATGCCGAAAGTGTACTCGATTCGTCCGGGCGTAATTGCCATCCATCACGAAGAGGGTTTCCTGTTGCCGCTTCGGGCACACAGGGGATCGCAAGCATCGCGAGCAGACAGGGAAAGATTTCCTTACACTTCAGGTCCGTCGCGCTTCCATTTTCAATAGAATCCCTTCAAGGGGCTGCGGGAAAATTCCAACGCCGTGCCCAGCGAAATGTCCCTCTGGGCGAATTGGTACAATTTGCAATCAACTGCAGACCGGCAGGCATCTCGCGCAAAGTGAAAGCGGTCATGGAAGAGGAAAAGCAGATTTTGGAATTGAATCGTTTCAATATTCGGAATATCCTACGTTTTCGCAGTCCTGTCAGGTTGGGGCTGCGCCGTGAGAAAAGCGCATCAGTTGGTCGAGGTGCGCCGTAGGGGCTGAGCAAACTTGTAAGAAACTGCTGCCTATTTCGGCGATGTCTCTCTGGAATCGGAACGCTAAACCTGTAATCTCGTAGTTCGAGGGCTAACTATGCGCCAGCAAAACTTTGAGGGATGTAATGGGAGAGCATTGCAGAGTTCAATGCATGACTCATGGTCAGGACTTCGGCGTGATCTGCGCGCTGCGGCGGCCGTGTTGTTGTTCGCCATGTTGGCGATAATGTGCATGGCGGAGGTGACGCCGCTGCACGCAGGATGGAACCTACAGTCGGCGTGCAAGCTCGAGAGCGATGGAGCGACCATCTCAACGACGTCGTTTCATCCTGTGAGCTGGATTGCGACAACCGTTCCTACAACCGTTTTGGCGGCGCAGGTGGCCGCCGGCATATTCAAGGACCCGGATTATGGAACGAACCTGCGTTCGATTCCGGGGACGACGTATGCGATTGGCTCGAATTTTTCAAACCAGCCAATGACGTCGGACAGTGCGTACCACTGCGGCTGGTGGTACCGCAAAACTTTTTCTGTGCCGGCGGGCGATAGGGGGAAAACGCTGTGGCTTCGTTTTGCCGGGATCAACTATCGCGGCGACCTCTGGATTAACGGACAAAAAGCGGTGGGCAATAAAATATTTCAGGGCGCGTTCACGCATTTTGATTTCGATGTGACCAGGTACCTGATTGCCGGCAAAGAGAACGCCCTAGCAGTGGAGGTCTTCGCACCCACCGAAAACGACCTCGCCATGGCGTGGGCCGACTGGAGTCCCATGCCGCCAGATAAGGTAATGGGCATCTGGGAAACCGTGGACCTGGTTGCCACTGGGCCAATAGAAGTGAAGTCCCCTGCAGTGACGACTCACTTTACGGATGCATCATTGAAGGAAGCGGACCTGACGGTCTTCGCGGAAGTGCGCAATTCCACCGACAAGCCGGTGGGCGGAGTGCTGACGGCGACGCTGGAAGGCGTGCATGTGGAGCAGCCGGTGAAGCTGGCTCCGAATGAAGACAAGAGCGTGAGCTTTACTCCAGATGAGTTTGCCAGGCTGAAAATAAGAAATCCGCACATCTGGTGGCCTTACCAGATGGGACAGCCGAACCTCGAGACGCTGAGCCTGAACTTCAGCGCGGGCGGTCATGTGTCGGACACGGTGACTACACGGTACGGCATACGCGAGGTTACGTCGGAACTAATTGACAGAAGCACTAAAGGCAACGATATTGTGGCGGCAAAACCGGAGCCGCCACCGCCACCGGAGCCGCCTGCTCCGCCACCGGCTCCGAGGCCGAGAGGGACGCTAGGTGCGGGCGGAGGAGGAACTCAGGGAGCGCCAAGGCCAAAGAGGCCGCCCGATCCACCGCAACAGGTCTTCCGGCTCTTCCGCGTGAACGGGAAACCGATCTTGGTGCGCGGCGGCGGCTGGACTCCGGACATGATGCTGCGCAACGACCCGGAGAAACTGCGCGCCCAGTTCCGCATGGTGCGCGACATGGGCCTGAACACGATCCGCTCAGAAGGCAAGATGGAGACCGAGGACTTCTTCCACCTTGCGGACGAGCAGGGCGTTCTGGTGATGATTGGCTGGACGTGCTGCGACCGTTGGGAGCGGTGGACGCGATGGACGGATGAGAACAAAGAGGTAGCGCTCGAGTCACTGCACTCCCAGCTACTGCGGCTGCGTACCCATCCCAGCGTGCTGATGTGGATGAACGGCAGCGACAATCCGCCGACGCCGGAGATTGAAACCATGTATCTCAAAGAGGAGACCGACCAGCATTGGCCGACCCCGACCGTCTCCTCGGCGACAAGGAGGCAGACATCTGTTACCGGCGAGAGCGGCGTAAAGATGGAAGGCCCATACGATTACGTGGCGCCGGCTTATTGGCTGACCGATACGAGGTACGGAGGGGCGTGGGGATTTGCAACGGAGATCGGGCCGGGACCGGCGATACCGCGGCTCGACAGCATGAAGAAATTTATCCCCGCGGCAGACATCTGGCCGCATGACGATGTGTGGAAATACCACGCCGGCGGCGGCGGGTTCAAGGATGTGACCGCCTTCAACAACGCGATGGACGCGACCTACGGCGGCGCACAAAATTCGCTGGAGTATGACCGTATTTCGCAGACGATGGCCTATGACGGAGAGCGCGCGATGTTTGAAGCGTACAGCCGCAACAAATACAATTCGACCGGCGTAATCCAATGGATGCTCAATAACTCCTGGCCATCGCTGATCTGGCACTTGTACGACTATTACCTGGACACAGGCGGCGGCTACTTTGGAACAAAGAAGGCCTGCGAGCCGCTGCACATCCAGTACTCGTATGACGACCATAGCATCTGGGTGGTGAACAGCACCTACGTGGTGGCGTCAGACTTGACGGCCGTTGCGACAGTCTACGACTCAAACCTGAACAAAATTTTTGAGGACAAGGCAACCGTTCAATCGACGCCAGACAGCGCGCTGAGCGGCATTGCGATACCGGACAAGGTGTTTGCGTCGGACACTGGAGTTCATTTTGTGCAACTGACGCTGAAGAACAAGGCCGGCGCGGTGGTGAGCCGGAACTTCTACTGGGTGCCGGCGAAGGCGAGCACCTACGACTGGGCGAAGACGCGTTACACCACGTCGCCAATCCTGACGTATGAGGACTTGACGGTGCTGCGGAAACTGCCGCAGGCGAAGGTGGATGCAAGCGTGCAGATTGTGGGCGGCAAAGCGGAAGTGCACCTGCACAATGCGTCGAGCGCGCTGGCCTTCCAGATTGCGGTGACCACAAATGCCGACGAAAGCGAAAGAAAGACCGGCGAAAAAGTATCCCCGGTTTTGTGGTCAGACAACTACGTGGAGTTGCTGCCGGGTGAGTCGTTGACGCTCAGCGCCAGTCTACCGGCGAAGATGAACGGCACGCCGCAGTTCCGGATAACAGGCTGGAACATTGCGGAGAAGACTATGAAACCGGGAACGACAGTGGCAAACAAGTAATATGTTCTTCCTTGAAGATTATCCTGGGGCTCGCCAAAATTCAGTCCGTGCTCAAATCGCTCATGTAATGAAGCGTTAAGGCACGAAGGGAATCTGCAGTGGCAACATTTTCGGTCAGGCAAGGATCGTTGGGTGATTACGAATCACGCGACGAAAGCTGCAGAGTGCACGACCGTGCTTTGACTGGCGCGGATTTTTCGCCCGGCGGTTCGAACTTCGCCGTGATGAGAGTTGACTGCAGCAAGTCAGGCTGCTAGACCGTAACAATGATGAAAAGAACAAAGCCTCAGCATGCACGGCATGGAAGGTTTATATCGCAGAAAACGCAACAGGATTGAGCCGGATGTAGATTTGGCAGGGACAGGTACTCGGCGTTCTGCAACAGCCAAGGATTCGTGTTCCGTGTCCTGTGTTCTGTGCGGGCTTGCGGAAACTTCGGTTGCGAAGCATTGAGGGCAGTGAGTAGAACCCGCAAGGAGAAGTCAAGGAGTTATTCATGGACATGAACTCTCGACGCAGGTTTGTAAGCAGCACGATGGCAGCGACGGCTGCGGCGATGGGCGGCAGCGCGATATTCGGTGGAATGCCGATGTTCGGCCAGCAGACGACGGTTCCCGACGGCGGCCCGCCGTATGTGCCGATGGGCGGGGTGCAGACCGGTCCTGACGGCGCCAACGGCAATCCCCCGCCGGGGCCAATTGGCGCGGGCGCTCAACAACAAGGCGGTGGTGCGCGAGGCGGTCGCGGTGGTCGCGGCGGTGCGGTGCGTATTCCGCGGCCACAGCCTGCGGGCATTTATTGGATCTCAGGGACGGGGATTGAACGACAGCCCGGAGAAAATACCTGGGACATCAAGGACCACACCAGGCTCACGATGGACAACATTAAGCGCGGGGTAGAGGCCAGGGGCGGCACGATGGACAGCTTCCTGTACATGCAGGTGTTCTTCTGCCTGCGCTCGGATGACAGCACGCCGATGCCGACGGGCAACGCCGCCGCCGCACTTTATGAGAGGAGTTATACCGATCTGACCGAAATCTATAACTCCTATTTCACCAGCCGTCCGCCGCGGTCGTGCTTCGCGCTGTCGTGGATTCCGGGTAGCTCGCTGATTGAGATAGTCGGAGCGGCACACATTGATCCGAGTATTATACCTCCTCTGCCGACGCCCCGCCGATGAGCAGGTAACGGCGCGCCCACGGGCCCAGCGGCATCGTTCTTCCGGAACCAATGAGTAAGTTTCACCCTAACCAACGCGCAAGTTCATCTCAACAGGCTCTTAGGATTGGAGGTCCATTATGGACATGAAATCAAGACGTAGATTCGTAAGCAGCATGATGATGGCTGCGGCAGCGAGCCCAATGCTCTTCACGCAACAGGGCGGTGCTCCCGGCGGAACTCCTGCATCGGGCGGTGCCCCTGGTGGACAAGCAGATAGTGGGCGGCGCGGCGGAGCGGGCCGTCCACCGAGGCCACGGCCGGCGGGAATTGTTTGGGTCTCTGGACAGGGATCCAATGACGGTGTTCCGAATGCCGATCATCCGGCGAAGTTGAAAGTGACCGATCCCTATGAGGATCACTGCAAATACACGATGGAGGCGCTAAAGCGCAGCATTGAGCGCCTGGGCGGCACAATGGATGACTTTCTGTACATGCAGGTATTCTTCTGCCTGCCGCTCGACGACAGTACGCCGACGCCGATTGGCAGCGCGGCTGCGGCGGCGTACCTGAAGTGCTATAGCGCCCTGAGCCCGATCTACGGCAGCTTCTGGACCGGGCCGCATGGCGCGCCGCCCCGGTCCTGCTTTGCGCTGCAGTGGATCCCGGGCAACTCTCTGCTGGAAGTGGTCGGGGCAGCCTACATCGATCCGAATGCGACCCCAACGACTCCCGCACCGCCGGCTGCGCCTCCCGGCTTCTGACGTCCAGACAAAGACATTCACAAAACTCGGAACGAATGATTAGGGAAGGATCAGCATATGAATCAGAAAATAGGTCGTCGTAGTTTTCTCTCCGCGCTCGGCGCAATCGGCGCCGGATTGTTTGGTTCCAGCAAGCTGGGCGCAGCCGCGCCGACTGCGGGCAAGATAGACTCGGGGACTTCGCCGGGCCTGCCGCTGGTCGATGGACACTCGATTTCGCCCATCACCAAAGGCTTCTGCTCGACCGGCAACCCCTGGGCCGAACTCGGCGTAACGCCCTTGGTCAACACCCTGGGCACGGTGACCGTCATGGGTGGATCAGTGATGAAGCCCGAGGTCATGGAAGCGATACGCATGGGCAACATGCACTTCTGCGTGATTGACGAACTGTTAGTAAAGTCAGGTAAATGGCTTGCCAACCTGTTAAAGGCGCCCGAAGGCTATACCGCAATGGTGACTGAAGGCGACGCGTCCGGGATCCTGGTCAGCTATGCCGGCATGTTAACCGAGGATTACAACGAGCGGCTGGTGAACATCCCCGACCTGCGCGGCTTTCCCAAGACCGAGGTCATCATTCAACAGGGACATCGCGACAACTTCGACCATCAGGTCCGCCAGACGGGCGTAAAGCTGGTCGTCGTAGAGACGCGCGACGAGTTGATCGCCGCCATCAACGAGCGCACGGTCGGCATCCACTTCAACCACATTCTTGCCAACCGCGGTCAGGTAAGCGCGGAAGACGTGATTGCCATCGCAAAAGCACACAATATCTATACCTTCTGCGATGCTTCGGCCGACGTTCCACCGAAAGAGCGGCTATGGGAGCTTCCGGCGATGGGCTTCGACATTGTAGCGTTCTCAGGCGGCAAGGACATCTGCGGACCGCAGGCGACAGGCTTCCTGATCGGTAAAAAGAATTTGCTCCATTGGGCGCTGCTGAACATGAGCCCGCAGGAGAACCGCATTGGCCGCGTCTGCAAGGTTTCCAAAGAGTCGCTCTTCGGCTTACTGAAGGCGCTGGAACTCTTCGTCAACCAGGACTATGACGCGACGCTAAAGAAGTACGACGCTAAAGCGGATACGATTACCCAGGCGCTCGCGAAATACGGCGTGACGATGACGCGCACCTACAACGGTGATGCGCTGGGAAATGTGTCGCCACACTATACCTGGACATGGGACCCAGACCAGGTCAAGATCACCGGCCAGGAGATCACGCAGAAGCTGAGCGAGACCAAGCCGGTAGCGATCGGCGCTCCTCCAGGCGAAGGTATGGGCGCGGGCGGTATGTCGGGTCGTCCGGATCCGAACTGGACCGGCCCCAACGACTACGACATCCCAAGGACCGGCGGCGGTCCAGGCGGTGGTGCAGGTGGTGGCCGTGGTGGTCGCGGCGGCTCTCCAAACAGCTTCGGGTTCTCCACCTGGCTGCTGAAGGACGGCGAGGACAAATACATCGCGCACCGCCTGGTCGAGATCTTCAGGGAGGCGGGGGTGAAACCGGTCGTGATTGGCAAACCAACGGCCACCAAGGCCGCTGCGCCTGCGAGTAAGTCGTAATCTCAACCGTAGTCCGCACCATTAGGCGGCGCTGCCATGCGCGGCGCCTGCACCTTGTGGAAAGACAATGAGCCACGCGGAGAGCGAGATGGTACGAATGCATTGGCTCGGGCTTGCATAGATGGAGAAATGAAATCCATGAAATTTTCGCGGTTTATCTGGCTGCTCGATCTCCGTACCGCGCTGCTAGTTATCACAGTTTTGCTGTGCGCCGCCGTCTCAGGGTTTGCGCAGCGCGGCAATCAGGGCGCGCAAGTCTTTAATCAGAATTGCTCTGCCTGTCACGGCAGCGACGGCAAGGGCAGCGACCGGGGAGCCGATATTGCAGCCGCGCAGAAGGTGGTCCTGCTCTCTGATGCGGACCTGGTCAAAATCGTGCACGACGGAACGTCCGCGGGCATGCCGCCGTTTGCACAGCTCGGCGCCCCCCGCATCACCGCCCTGGTGGCGTACCTGCGCACGCTGCAGGGCGCGGCCTCGGAAAGCACTTCGCGGTCTGTCCCACCGACTGGGGCCGTCGGCGGCAACCCAGCCAACGGCAGGATCCTTTTCTACGGCAAGGCACAATGCTCCAACTGCCACGCAGTTTCAGGCGAGGGCGGCGTACTTGGTCCGGACATGACTGGATATGCGATAACGCACCAGCCGGCGGCCATCCAGCAATCCATCGTGAGTCCTGGAGCAGCGCCTGGAGCGACACAGGGACGCAGAGGCGTTGGTGGTGGCGGTCTTGGTTTCGGACGCGGTGACGTACTAGCCAAAGATGTGCAGATCGTGACTAGGTCCGGGCAGAAACTGATCGGCGTGGTCCGCAATGAAAACAACCTGAGCATCGCGATGATGACCGAGGATGGACGCTATCACTTTCTCGACCGCAGCATGGTCGCCAGTGAGACGACGCTGAAGACGCTCATGCCGGTCGATTATGATGCGCGGCTGACAACCAACGAGATCGGTGACATCGTGGCCTTTTTGGTCGCATCCAGCAAGAACGCGCCCGTGGAGCCCGCGGCGACAACGGCGGCAAACAGTCGACGCGGCGGCGACCGAGAATAAACACTACGTACAGAATTCGACATAACCAAATCAGGAGCGGCGTGATGACAGGATTCAGCAAAAGCGGCTTTGCATTCGCAGCAGCAATTTCCGCAGGATGCCAGCTGTTGGCGCTAGGGGCGGGTGGTGCGCTGGGGCAGACCGCGAAGAAAACTGCGACGCTTCCGGCTTCCAAACCGGCACTGTCCAAAACAGCGGCCCCGGTAACCAGCTCAAGCGACGTTGGCCTTCTCGACGTGCCATGGAAGACCCTGCTGCAGCCCACCGTGAAGAACGACTGGATCTACTACAACGGCGACTATAGTGGCCGGCGCTACTCCGCGCTGAGCGAGATTAACGCTGCAAACGTCAGCCACCTGGGCGCGAAGTGGATCTTCCGCGTGCCCGGCAACCCCTCGACCATGGAAGTCACTCCGGTTGTCGTCAACGGCATCATGTTCGTTACCGCACAGAACGATGTCTATGCCCTCGACGCGAAGACTGGAAAGCAGCTCTGGCACCACGGACGCGCCATCACGCAGGGGCTGATCGATGATGCCTCCAGCCACCACAATCGCGGTGTCGCCATCCTGGGCACACGCATTTATATGGAGACCGACGACGCGCACCTGCTTTGCCTGGATGCCCGTACCGGCACGCTGATCTGGCAGGTGCTCTACGCCACCGGCAACAAGAACTACGGCGCAACCAGCGCACCGATGATCATCAAGGACAAGGTTCTCGTCGGCACCTCGGGCGGCGACGACGGCGTGCGCGGCTTCCTAGCTGCCTACGACACCAAGACCGGCAAAGAGGCCTGGCGATTCTGGACCATCCCCGGGCCGGGCGAGTTCGGCTCAGAGAGTTGGCCGGGTGATATGTGGCAGCACGGCGGCGGGACCACATGGATGCCGGGGACGTACGATCCAGTACTGAACACGTTGTATTGGGGAACAGGCAATCCCTGTCCGGATTTTGACGGAAGCGTGCGCCCCGGAGACGATCTCTATACCAGCTCGCTCGTCGCGCTCGATCCCGACACGGGCAAGATGAAATGGTATTTCCAGTTTAGCCCGCACAATTTATATGACTATGACGCCGTGCAAACTCCGATTCTGATCGATGCGAAATTCAAAGGCCAGCCGCGTAGGCTGGTGGTCACGGCGAATCGCGACGGCTTCCTCTACATCCTCGACCGCACCGACGGCAGGTTCCTCTTTGCCAAGAAGTTCGTCATGAGCGAGAACTGGGCCAGCGGCATTGACGAGAGGGGCAGGCCGATTGCGAACAATCTCATACCGGACGAAAAGGGCGTAAAGGTATGCCCCGGCTACAGCGGCGGAACGAACTGGTATTCTCCCAGCTACAGCCCATCGACGAATATGTTCTACTTCCGTTCGCTGGAAGCATGCACGGTCTTCACCGCGAAGACTGAGCCCTTTGAGGAGGGCCGCGAATACTACTCCACCGGGATACGCAGCGCACTCCCCGCCAGCGGTGACATGAACAGCGGGAGCTGGATCAACGCCTTCAGCCTGGACAATCTCGATTTCGCATGGCGCGACAAGCAGGTCGGAGGTGGTGGTTCGGCTGGCGTGATGTCGATGGCCGGCGGCTTGATCGCCTTCGGGGCCGGAGACCAGTTCGAGATCGACGATGCCCGCACCGGCAAGCCGCTGTGGTCCTTCGGCCTGAGCCAGCAGGCGCACTCTTCGCCCATGAGCTTTGGCATCAACGGCAAGCAGTACCTCGCCGTAGCTGCGGGCGATACGGTCTACGCGTTTGGCCTCTAAGGCCGCCTCATAGACTACTTCAAATATCCGAGAACGCCTCGTGTCTTTGTCGGCAACTCATAAATGGTATTGCCCGCCGTGATGTAAAGATTCGAGTAACTGGGCCCGCCCCAGGTAAGGTTGGCCATTCCGTGCGGCATTTGCACCGTGCCGATGTGCACACCCTTGCTGTTCCACACCCAGATGCCGTTCGGGCCCGACACAAACAAGTGGCCCTTTCGATCGAGCTTCATGCCGTCAGGAACACCGCGGTTGACAGGATCTTTTGTGTCTCCAAAATCCATCCCGTTGGAGATTGCGCCATTCCGGAAGTTATAGCGGCGAATGTTTCTCTTGTCGTCGTCGTCGACGTAGAGATATTTTCCATCGGGCGAGAAGGCCAGGCCATTCGGAGCCTTGAGTTCATCAGTAAGCAGGGTTAGCGTGTTATCCGGGGCCAGCCGATAGACCGAGGGCGGCAGTTCCTGATCCTTCTTCTGCTCTGGCGTCATGTCGATGATCGGATCCGTGAAATAGATGGCGCCGTCGGGGCCAATCACAATATCGTTGGGCGTGTTCAGCTTCTTACCTTGGTAGTGGTCGACGACGATATCGAAGCTCTTTCCATTCGTGGAGAGCCGGATGATCGCACGTAATCCGCTCGCTGTGCTCAGCAAACGGCGATCTTTGCTATAGGTGCTGCCATCCGGATCGTCGAGCGGAACCATACTCTCCACGTGGCCATCTTCGTAGACCTTTACAATTTGGTTCTTGGATTCGTCGCTCGCCCAGAGAAATCCTGCCGGATCCCACACGGGGCCCTCTGTGAAACCGAACCCTTCGGCCATGGTATCCAACTTTGCATTCTTGTCGAAGATCTTCCAGAATTCCGGTGTGATCGCCTGCAATTCGAAAGGCTTGTCGGGTCGTCTCGCGCGCGGCGGTCTTGCCGGCGCTTGCGGATTCGCCGACGTCATCGGATCCTGTGCCAGCCCGCATACGGCCAGCGCGAAGAACACTGTTATCGCTGCATAAGAAATCAATCGTGCCGCTCTCGTCATCGAGTTTCCTTCCCCAGTTCGCTTCATATGGTTCATCCCCGGCCGGTCGACTCTTCCTCAAGCATCCTGCGCATGGCGCGAATAACTCTGCCCCACTTCATGTCACCCCGTCGCTGATCCCTTTTGTGAGGCGTTTATAACATACTTCGGCAAAGTCAAGAGCAGACAAATGGCGTATCCGCGGCTCCGTACATGGCCGGTTGGATACTTTGTGCGAGAAGAATCCATAGAGTCTGGCCGCCGGCTTTGCCGGCACGGAATTTGCGAGCTTCTTGCGCTTAAGGCAGTGCAACGGCCGGGAAGCTTACATCATAGTGCGACAAATGTCTTAATGAAAAACGAGCATTGCCGGCTTGACCAAAATATCTCCTAACGAACAGCAAGAACAGACCTTTTTGATGTTGACACGTCACTAAATTCTCACTAGACTCCATCCCAACGATGGCAGCGAACCATCGGAAAACTCGCACGCATATGTGCGAGCCCTAAGTTTGTCCCCCGGGCTCTTTGTTGCTTCTTGGCGCCGTCGCTATGGTGACAGATTCCTTTTCCGCTGGTGCTAGAAATGCGGCATTGCAAATTTGCACCTATTTCCATCGGGCTTTCTCACGGATACTCTCTTGTGTGCAAGTGAAGTGAATGAACTAAGAACTGGATTCCTTTCGGAGGGTCAACTGAAATTCCATCGCCATCGCGTCCTCGCGCTTCTGCTGATGCTCATGATCGAAGATTACAGGAGCCGTCCGTGATTCAAACAAGAGTTCGAAGTGCAACCGGTCTTTTGCCGGCTTTCGCAGTTTTCCAAGTCTTCGCCATTGCAACTGGTCAACTCTTGTTAGGCGCCGCACCGCAAAAGCCCCTTGCCAAAGGGACTCCTGGCCACTGCACAGTGCAGCCAGTCAACTACGACGGCTGGAAAGCGGAGCAGCTCAGCAATCGCTGGGTCAAGCTCGTGATTGTTCCGCAGCTCGGCGGCCGACTCATGCAGGTTACATTTAATGGCCACGACTACCTCTTCGTCAACGATCAGCTGAAGGGAAACGTAAACCCACCCGACGCAGAACACCACCGCTGGTACAACTATGGCGGCGACAAAATCTGGCCGATGCCGGAGGGCTCGCAGGATGAACAGCATTGGGCTGGCGCGGGCGGTACGCTGCTCGACGAGGGCGCATTCACCCTGCAAGTTCTCTCGCGTGGCGCGGAGTGCGCGGTCCGCCTGACGGGCCCGATCGACCCGCAGATCGGTCAGCAGTACATTCGTGACATCCACATCAAATTCGATTCCCCGGTCATCTTCTTCCATGCCGTGATGAAGAACGTCAGCGGCTATCCGCAGACATGGTCCGAGCAGTCGGTCTCGCAGTACAACGCCGCGGCGCCCGGCGATCCCAGTCAATTCAATCCAAAGTTCTGGGGCGTGACTCCCGCCAACCCGTCCAGCGTTTTTCCTGGCGGATACCATGTGCGCACCGGCAACGAAACCAATCCTGGCGACACGGTAAGTGACGGGCTTTTTCGCGTGCATTGGAATGACATGGAGGGCGAAGTCTGGACCGATTCTCCCGCAGGCTGGCTTGCGGTCGTAGACGGCACAACGGGCTTCACGATGGTCGAACGCAATCATTACGATCCCAGGGCGATTTACCCTGGACAAACGACGATGCTCTTCTACACCTCAGGCAATCCCATTCGCAATCGCAAACGCAACCGCCTCGGCGAAAGCGGAGCCGCGCAAGGATCTGCGTCCGGACAAGCCGCTGCTACAGCAACCCAACCCGCGGATTCGCCGGCTTCGGGTCAGGGTGCGGTGGGGGCAACGCCGATGAACATGGGCCCGCCGGTCTATTACATGGAGGCGGAGATCGACAGCCCGATGGTGGAGTTGGCGCAGGGCGAATCATACGCGATGGACACAACATGGTATCCGACGCGGATGGGAGAAGCTTTCAAAACGGCGACCTATGGCGGAGTTGTTGGCACTCCTTTGGCCGCCGCAGCGTCGCACACAGGCCTCACGCTCACAGGAGACTTCGGCGTCTTCTATGCCGGCTCCCTGGTTGCCCACTATTACGACAGGGGCGGCTCAGCTATCGGAACGGCCAAACTCGTCGACGTTACGCCAATCCAAGAAGTGCAACTGCAATCCACGGTTCAAGCGCCAGCGGAGACATTCCGCGTTTCTGTGCATCTGCTCGAAAAATCCGGCGTGGATCGCGGCCCTCTCGGCGAGGCCTTCGTCAATCCGCCACCACCAGCGCCGCAGCGGCGCTAAAACGGGGGTTAGCATCCCCTCGGATTTCGGCCTGCGGTTCGGGGTCGGCTTTCCTCAAACTCACTTGGCCTGATCCAGAGTCTTTCCGGAGATGCGACTCCGGCGACCGCTACTTCGTCTGAAGCGTCTCGATGTAATGCGTTAGATTGCTGATCCTAAGCGCTTCCTTTGAATGGTCGTTGTCGTTGGTATCCAGCCGGATCAACATCGGGCTCCACGCTGGCATCTCTGCCGATCCGTGTACATACTGGGTGTTAGCCCCCATTTTGTATGCTACCGTTGGGTGGCCGTATAGTACGCGATCAGATCTTCGTGAACACTCTCCGAGTAGCGGAGACAACTGAAGATCAAATCAGAAGACTCGCTATCAAGTACAAAAAGGGTATGGTTGATTCCGACATGCCAGATTTCCAGGAATCCGTCGCCGCGGTATGAGATTTTCCTCCCAAGGATCTCCGTCCAGCGCACCGCACCGGAAAGCCTTTTAGGTGTTATAAACGCAGCGAGAGCTAGAACGAATAGGATGCGCATTGCACGTACTGCTTTTTGAAAGCCAAGCAAGAACTCCGTGCACAGCGAGAGGTCGTTCTGGTTGTGTGGTCGCCAAACACTTCCCAACTCTGGGAAGGACGAAAACGGGGCTACTTCTGGAAAGCCGCGGTATTAAAAGTCTCTGCAGTCACGTAGCTTTTGCGGGCGTGTTCTTATTGTTCTATGGGTCTAACTGGTCCAACGAATCCACTGGAGGCTTCAGGAGCTCCCTCCGCCGCCAGTCGACGGCTACTGCCGTGGCTCGTCGCGGTTGCGTTCTTCATGGAGTCGCTCGATACCACCATCCTCAATACGGCTGTGCCAGCCATCTCAGCAGCTCTCCACGTTGGTCCTCTCAGCATGAAGGCCGTGCTGGCCAGTTATACTTTGAGTCTTGCTGTGTTCATCCCAATCAGTGGTTGGGTCGCGGACAGATTCGGAACTCGGCGTGTGTTCGCCGCTGCAATTGGACTTTTTACTCTGGGTTCATTCTTATGCGGCATATCGAGCAACATTCATGTACTCGTTGCCTGCCGTATCCTGCAAGGTTGCGGTGGCTCCATGATGGTGCCCGTAGGCCGACTCACCCTGGTGCGGACGTTTGCGAAATCTGATCTTCTCCGTACCATGAGCTTCGTTTCGATACCGGCCCTAATTGCTCCTATGCTTGGACCTATCGCGGGAGGTCTGATCGTTGGCTATCTTCACTGGCGAGTGATCTTCTTTCTCAACATCCCCATTGGTCTGATCGGCTTGATTCTCGTGTATCTGCACCTGCCCGATTACAGGGAAGAGACACACTCGTTGGACACGGTTGGATTGATCCTCTTTGGGTCAGGTATAGCCCTGCTCTCTTACGTGCTTGAAGTCTTCGGCGAGCATACCCTTAGCGTGCGCGAGATCTCTGGATTACTAATGCTTTCTCTCGCGTTGCTCGCTGGATATTGGCAGCACGCGAAATCTCTCGCTTTCCCGTTGCTTCAACTTGGCTTATTCAAGATTCGTACCTTCCGCGCGGCGGTCAACGGGAGTTTCTTTACTCGCTTGGGTATCGGAGGGGTGCCGTTTCTCTTACCCTTGCTGTATCAGGTAGGTCTCGGTTTCAGTCCGGTTCAGTCGGGTCTCCTCATCATGCCGCAGGCCCTGGCTGCCATGAGCATGAAGATGGTAATGCCCCGCATCTTGTCAGCCATCGGCTATCGTTGGGCGCTCATCTCCAACACAATCATCCTCGGTCTGCTCCTCCTGCTGTTCGCGACCATCGGTCTTCAGACGCCGGGGTGGATCATTGTGTTGCAGGCATTCTTTTATGGAGCCTTTACATCTTTGCAGTACACAAGCATGAATACGCTGGTCTATGCCGACACCACGGACGAAGAGAGCAGTGCCGCCAGCTCCATCGCGAGCACCATGCAACAGATGTCGATCAGCTTCGGTGTCGCGACTGCGGGATTGGCGACAGCGTTTTTCGTTCCAAATAGTGGCCAATCCGGTGCAACCGAGATGATTCACGGTATTCACAAAGCACTTGTGGCGCTCGGGGCATTGACCATTCTTTCGACGATTGTCTTCCGCAGCCTGAAGCGGGGGGATGGTGATGCGGTGAGTCACGAAAAGGTCTTACATCCGGGCGGTTGAACGGCGTCCGATCGGACAGACGAGCCAGGTTGGCAATTAAAGAATGTACTGCTTTTGTACCGCCGAAGCACGAATTCCTGCGATTTCTGCGACTCTTTCCTAAATCACAATTGAAGTAAGTAGCTAATCAAAGTTCTTGTTTTTCAATATTTTATGGCAAAATTGAATTGATTTGAGTAGGGTTTCTGGCGGCGGATGGAGTCTCCTGCGAACCGTTCTCTGGTCAAATTCCCTGCTAACAGGGAAAAATACAGGGAAATTTGCGAATTTGGGCTCAAGAACCAGTGTGAGGATGCGTTTATCTGGCTGTATAAAAGCCAGTTACTCCACCCGGTGCACAATTCAAAAGGCAAACTGAACAGGGAATTATCACCCCGGTGACAGGGAAAGGTATTTCCCTTTTATTACTCTTTGGAGTTACCCGAGTCTTCTTCTCGTGTCTCTTCTCCACTGGCACAAACATCGGGCAGGCCAAGACCGCACTCGTCGCTGGGAAACAAACCGCCAGCCCCTGAGGCTTGGCTGACTTCAACCAACATGGGGCATGGAAAAGTGGAAAGCAAAAAGCGCATACCACTTTTCCACACCTCCGACTACGGCGGCGAGATCAATCAATCTCTCACCGCGCTACACTAACTCTTCACTGGCACAAAAGATCGGGCAGGCCACCTGTTATTACTCTTTGGAGTTGCCCGAATCTTCTTTCAGTGTCTCTTCTCGAATGGCACAAATCGAGCCGGGTACTCCAGTGCCAGGGCTTCTCAATATTGATGTCGAGGCTATAGTAGTTCTGTAAGGTGCGAAGACCTGAACGATGAGAAGGCGTAGTAGAGAAGCGCGTCTCATGCGTGACCATGCGCCAGTCAATCAGCTTTCGGGATGAGCTTGAGCGGGTTAGAAGCGGGTGAAGACTGCATTGGAACTCGACGAGTGGCGAACCCACCATTGGTGGTGCGTTCTTTGAACATCCGGCCTCTGCGCTGTGCGGCAGGGGATTAACTCATCAAACCGTCGGGATCAGGCTGGCAGCTCAACTTTCAACCATAACTGAGAGGTCCCAGGTAGCCCCCAGATTCCGGTTAGCAGACGGGACAAAGTTGGCGTGCTCAGTGCAAGATGATGGTATGAGTCTGGAGGTGGCGAAAATGAGTACCGCTGGAAAGAGAAGAGCGATTTCGCGCAGGCAGTTTCTTCGGTCGGGCTCGTTGGCAGCCGCGGCGGTTGCGAGTCCGGGGATGCGAAGTTATAAAGCCTGGGGCGCAGAGCCCGTTCTGCACGCCGCACTTGCCGAGTTTGGTTATGGCGATGTATCGATCGCCAGCGAAGCGCACGAAGCGCAGTTGTTCAACACCCAATCCGTGCTGATGGCATTGAGTGAGGACAGCCTTTTGAAGCCCTTTCGGCAGATGGCCGGCATGTCCGCGCCCGGCGAAGATCTGGGAGGGTGGTACCAATACAATCCCGACTATGACTATCGGAAGGACTTCGATACCGGCTTTTCTCCTGGCTGTCATTTCGGACAATGGGTATCGGCGCTGGCGCGCACGCATGCCATCACCGGGGACACCGCGACACGCGAAAAGGTACTGCGGCTCAACCGCCTGTATGCTGAAACCATCTCAGCGGATTTCTATAAGAAGAGCCGCTTTCCTGCGTACACCTACGACAAACTGCTGCTGGGACTGCTCGATTCGCACCTCCATCTAAAAGACCCTCAGGCGCTCGCCATTCTGGAGCAGACCACGAAGACGGCGCTGCCGCTTCTGCCGGGACATGCCGTGGAACACGGCCATCCATGG
The DNA here is from genome assembly GCA_049793195.1 of Occallatibacter sp. Classification (GTDB taxonomy): domain Bacteria; phylum Acidobacteriota; class Terriglobia; order Terriglobales; family Acidobacteriaceae; genus Telmatobacter. The sequence continues at coordinate 27,683 of JBARBP010000075.1, forward strand.
CGGATGGATAAGGACCCGCAGGATGCCTCGTGGGCTTGGGACGAATCGTATACCCTGCCGGAAAATCTGTTCCTGGCCTACCAGCGCGGCGCAGGCCGGCAATACTACGATCTCGGGCAGCAGTACCTCCTCGACAAGACCTGGTTCGATCCGTTGTCGCGCAATGAAAACGCGCTGAACGGAAGGCACGCGTACAGCCACGTCAATTCCCTGAGTTCGGCGATGATGGCGTATCTGGTGGCGGGGAGCGAGAAGCACCTGCGCGCCGCCCGCAACGCCTTTGCCATGCTGGAGGCGCAGAGCTATGCGACCGGGGGGTGGGGCCCGGATGAGACGCTGCGCGCACCGGGAAGCAGCGACCTCCACGACAGCCTGACTAACACTCACCATAGCTTCGAGACGCCGTGCGGAGCGTATGCGCACTTCAAATTGACGCGCTATTTGTTGCGCGTGACCGGCGATTCGCACTACGGCGACAGCATGGAGCGGATGATGTACAACACCGTTCTGGGCGCGCTGCCGCTCCAGAAGAATGGCGAGAACTTCTATTACTCCGATTACAACTTCGACGCCAAGCGTGTTTACAAGGAAGCTCACTGGGCATGTTGCTCGGGCACACTGCCCCAGGTGGCGGCGGATTACCGGATTAACATCTATTTCCGCGCGCCGCAAGCGCTGTATGTGAATCTCTACGTTCCTTCGACGTTGCAATGGAATGAAAATGGGGCGGCGCTCTCAATCACGCAGGAGAGCGGATATCCCTTTGATGATCGAGTGGGTTTTGCCGTGAGCAACTCGCAGCCAACGGATTTGACGCTTCATTTCCGCATTCCGGAATGGGCGCAGGGCGCGCAGATTCTTGTGAACGGAAGGCGGGAAAAGGGAGTGGCAGTACCGGGGAAGTTTGCCGCAATACGGCGCACGTGGAAGAGCGGAGATCGCGTGGAACTGGAGCTTCCACTAAGAATGCGGCTGGAGCCAGTCGATGCGCAGCACACCGAAACGGTTGCGCTGGTGCGTGGGCCGTTGGTGCTGATGGCGGTCAAAGAGAAAGAAGGCGCGCCGCTGCCGAAAGTGACGCGCGCTGAGTTGTTGGCGGCCAGGCGCGTGAGCGAACGGCAATGGCAAGTGACTTCGACAAACGGACCGGCGGCGCTGCTGCCGTTTACGGCGTTAGGATCCCGGCCTTACACAACCTATTTGCACGTAAACTCGTGAGATCGAAATGGCTCGATTAAGAATCGCTAGCTCAAGGGAGCTGCATCCATGCCGACCTTCGGCTGACAAGTAGTCTGGCCGACTTCGCCAAAATGGTTGAAACCTGCGATGAACGCGGCGTGTGCTTTGTCTCGGTCACCAAGCAGTTCAACACTACTTCTTCTATGGGACGGCTGATCCTTAATGCCCTGCTGTCCATTGCGGAGTTCGAAAGGGAAGTGACGGGGGAGCGTATCCGGGATAAGATTGCGGCTTCGAAGCGAAAGGGAATGTGGATGGGCGGGATGGCGCCGCTCAGCTACGACCTCAACGACCACCACTTGTTCATCAATGAAAAAGAAGCCGAACATTTCCGCGAGATTTTCCGACTCTATCTTGAATCAGGCTGAGTCAAGAAGCTCAAGGCACACTTCGACCAGCAACAAGTGAAGAGCAAGACTCACATCAGTCAGCATCGACAGGGAACTATGGGGCAGGGTCCGTTAACCTACGGATTCATCTTTTTCAGTCGGAAGGCAGTACAGATCGTATCGCATTGATGAGGCAGGGTTAGTTAATTTCTATTGCCGAGGCACAATGGACCGAAGGTGATTCTGCCTGCCATGTTCTACCCTTAGAACGAAAACTCTCAACTTCTCTCTGGTAGAGTTTTAGGGTTTTGGGTTACTTGTCATGCCGAAGAAAGGCAAGTGGATACGCATCAATCCGAAGGAGGCAACGACGGCCGACTAGAGCAGATTGCTGTACGCGTCGGCCGGCTCTCATCTTCAGTGGACGCGGGCGAATGGCTGTATTATGGAACTTCGATCGGTGAGTATCCCGCGCGCTCCATTCTGTTCCCAACCCCAAGTGAAAGCGCAGAGCTTGTCGAAATCGCCAGATAAGGGAACATCGGGGAGCAATTCCTTCCGTGCGATAATCCGGCGAGCACCTGCTGAAGCCCGCCTGAAAACAGGCTGCCGATTCTTGCTGGTCCCGAGTATGGGAACGAAACCAGGAGCTACACCAACGCGACGGCTGGATCGATACGCCAGCAAAAGAAGAACACGCCGTCCCCTTGTTACCTGGAAGCGAGCGTCCCACGTACGACAATGATCGAAGCCGCGGGGATCTGGTATTTGGTCGCCTTATCCCCTTGAACGGTCGTCTGCAGGATGGGCCCGTCGGGGTCAGCATGGCCAGGTGTATAAAGCCCCGAGGCTTCATCCAGGCTTAACGGCATATGGGCTTCGGAGCCATTGGTACGGGCTGGATGCCACTTGTATTGATCTCGCCCGAAGGTAGATATCTTGACCTCACCGGAGAGATAACTTTGCACCTTCGACTTCGCATCCTGGAAAACTAGCTGGACTTCGTGTGCATTGTCCTGATCGCGGTTCACCATCATGACGGCCGACTCGCCATCGGGGCGTTGAACGGAATAGGCCGTGACGAGAGTATGTCCGGCACCATCCTGATATGTTCCAGTCGATGGAAACACTGTATGCATGCCGCCGTCCCGCTGTAACCATTCGAAGTTGATCATGCGGCTGGCGAAATATTGCGAGAGCGGCTGCCTGATCTCGTAATTCGGATCAACTGTGAACATGCCGAAGGTGCCGACAGAGCCACCGCAGTCGTTTGTCATTTGTAAGGGGAGATCGTGGAAATAGTAGAGGCCTTTGCCGCCCTCATTCAGAAAGGAGCCAACATAGTCGGCCAACCACAGGCCTCCAAAGATATCCATGAATTGCACGGAGGCATCCGAGGAGAGATTGGACTCGGTAATAAACATTGGCACATTAGGTGGAAGGCCGTCGTTACGCCAGGTCTGCATTATTCCGCGCACAAGCTGTGGCTCATCGTATAAACTCCCCCAGGGAATTTCGCAGGGCTCGTAGGGGTAGTGCTCAAAGGAGAAGAATGACAGATCCTGCATCCTGCCGTGTGCTTTCAGGTAATCGAGAAATCGTCCAAACCAGGATGTCTTTCCGTTGGCATCCGGCCAGAACTGTA
>JBARBP010000076.1:0-45451 GCA_049793195.1 Occallatibacter sp.
GCCCGAGGTGGCGCGGACTCCGGCGCAAAAGAGCACCAAGTACCAGACGACCTCCCGCCACAAGTTGCTGTTCGATTTCGAACAACCTTATCCACTCGTGGACAACGCCAGCCGCTCCGCAATTGCCAATCCCAAGCGATATCAACCGCTTAGTCAGCGTTTCATTTGGTTCCGAGATTGCTCGTGCTGTTGCATCGGGTTTTCAGTTCGAGCCGATTCTTTTCCTGGCCGATGCAATGAATGACGCACCGAGTGCCCGCTCCAGAGGTCAACGATGAGGATGCTGATTCAGGATCTACTTTTTGCTTTTCGTCAGATGGGAAGGAGGCCTGGCTTTACGGCAGTTGTGGCGCTTACCATGGCCCTCGGCATCGGCGCCAACGCTGCCATCTTCAGCGTTCTCGATGCAGTTCTGCTTCGGCCTTTGCCCTACGACCATCCTGAACAGCTCATCAAGCTCTGGTCCCGCTTTGGCGGGATCGGGTTGCCGAATGACAAGAACTGGGTCTCCGCTCCGGAGTTCCACGACTTCAAACAGCTGAATCGCAGCTTCACGGATCTAGCCGCGATGGAAAGCAGCTCCGTCAATCTCGGTGTCAAAGGAAGTCCGCAGCGCGTCGTTGGTGCTTCGGTGTCGCCCAGCCTCTTCCACATGCTCGGAGTGCAACCGCTCATTGGCCGCACCTTCTTGGACGAAGAAGCACAGCCCGGCCGCGATAACGAAATTCTCCTCAGCTTCGGACTTTGGCGGGGTGTCTTCGCGGGAAATCCAAACGTGGTCGGCAGCACCGTCGACATCAATGGCGTCTCCATGCCCGTGGTTGGCGTGATGCCCGCAGGATTCAATTACCCCGACCAAGCCGAAATCTGGGGGCCGCTCGCTTTCACACCCGAAGATCTGAGTGAAAACAGCCGTGGCGGCCACGGGCTGGAAGTGCTCGGGCGTATCAAGCCGGGGCTTTCGCTTGCCCAGGTGCAGTCGGACATGGATCGCATGACCCGGACCATCATTGAACAGCATCAGTCATACCCCTATGAAAAATTCGGATTCCGCGTCATCATGCATCCGCTCCTTGAGGAGACCGTCGGCGACGTGAAAACCTCATTGTTGATGCTGATGACAGCCGTGGGGCTGGTGTTGCTGATTGCCTGCGCCAACATCGCGAATCTGTTGCTCATGCGATCTGCCGAACGGCGACAAGAAATGGAAACCCGCATGGCTCTGGGTGCGAGCGGCTGGCGCCTGGCCCGCCAACTTCTTACTGAAAGCCTTGCTCTCGCATTTGCAGGCGGCTTACTGGGGTTGGCAATGACTCCGTTGGCGCTTCGAGGGTTGGTCGCCATTGCCGCCAAGTCTCTGCCCCGCGCGGTCCACACCTCCATTGACGCCCGGGCTCTCGCACTCACCGCGGGGATCTCACTAGCAACCGGAATTCTATTTGGGCTTGTGCCGGCGCTCCAAGCAGGCCGCAAGAGAAGTTTCGACATACTCAAAGGTGCACGAAGCACAGAAGGCCGCCGGCCGAAGCGTCTGCGAGCGACACTTGTGATCTGCGAGACCGCATTCTCTCTACTCCTGGTAGCTGCGGGTGGACTGCTGCTGAGAAGCTTCGCACAGATTCTGAAAGTCGATCCCGGCTTTCGGTCCGACGGAGTTCTCACTCTGCGCGTCAGTCTGCCGGATGCCGTCTACAGCAAACCCGAACAGGTTCGCGGCTTCTATAACGAGTTAATCGGCCGCGTGCAGCAATTGCCTGGCGTTCGTTACGTTGGCGCAATCTCCGCCCTGCCGTTGGGCGAGCAGGGAGGCTCCGGCACCACCGCCATCGACACTCAGTCCGTGCCCATGGAAGATACAACGCCGGAAGCTGATCAGCGCGTGGTCACCCCGGACTATTTCAAGGCGATGGGGATTTCCCTGGTCCGTGGCCGTTTCTTTGAGGCCCGCGATTCCGACACCGCGCCGCAGGTGGCGATCATTGACGAGAACCTGGCCCAACGATACTGGCCCAACCAGGATCCGATCGGCAAGCGGCTCCATAAGATCGGCCTTCCATGGTCCACGGTCGTCGGCGTTGTCCATGACGTTCGCAACCACACTCTCGAAACTCGCTCCCGCGTCGAGGTTTACTGGCCCTTGAATCAGAGCCCGACGAGTGGCATGACCCTGGCGGTCCTCACCTCAGGAAACCCGATGAATCTTGCTCCAACCATTCAGCGTGATGTGAGCGGCATCGATCCTGACCTGCCTGTGTATAGAGTTCGCACCATGACTGAGGTGATGGGGGACTCGCTCGAACGCCGTCGCCTGGCGCTGATCCTGCTGGCTGTCTTCGCCGGACTCGCCTTGGTGCTGGCCGCTGTTGGAATCTACGGCGTCATGTCCTACGGAGTGGGCCAGCGTCAAAGGGAGATCGGACTGCGCATGGCTCTTGGGGCCAACCGCGGCCAGGTCATGCGCATGGTCATTCAGGATGGCATGTCGATCATCGCTATTGGATTGGCGCTCGGTGTCATTCTCGCGCTTTCGCTTACGCGCTTGATCAGTGGAATGCTCTTCGCTGTTCGCACATTCGACCCCTCCGCACTCGGCGGAGCCGCGCTTCTGCTCTCTTGCGCAGCCTTCGTCGCGATTTTGATTCCGGCGCGGAGAGCAACAAAGGTAAATCCTGTCGTCACCTTGCGATCCGAATAGGGGAATCTTTAGAAAGTATGAAAGGCGACACGGCGATGCGGCATTAGAAACGAGCTCGATTACCATCGCGGGGGCAATCGGATTCACATAGGCTCTGCAGATGCCTGCCGCAAACCGTCCGACTTTGAACACTCTTTCCCATTTTTGAACGCAGGTTCGTGATCTTGAAAACGCTAACCGATTGATTTCAAGCGACTACTGCAGAACGCCTTTGGCATCTGACATGCTCTCTGTTTTTGCAAGCCGAAGTGTGCGGAGGTCAAGCAATGAGAGTTCTCTACCAGGATCTGGACTATGCCTTTCGCCAATTGCGCAAGACGCCGGGGTTTGCCATCGTCGTGCTGCTTACGCTCGCGCTCGGCATCGGCGCCAATTCGGCCATCTTCACGCTGGTGAATGCCATCCTGCTCCATGACCTGCCGGTCACAGATCCCAAAACCCTCATCCGCATTGGCGACACTGATGACTGCTGCGTGAACGGGGGCTGGCACGACGACGGGGACTACGCGCTCTTTTCCACAGACACCTATTTGATGTTCAAGAAGAGCCTGCCGGAGTTTGAAGAGCTGGCGGCAATGGAGTCCGGCTATGCCTGGCGGCCCATTACCGTCCGCCGCGCCGGGCCCGAGACCGTAGCGAAATCCTTCATAGGAACCTTCGTTTCCGGAAACTACTTTCGCGTCTTTGGTCTTTCGCCGGCTGCGGGCCGGCTCTTTGTGGATGCCGACGACCAGAAGGGTGCACCCATCACCGCCGTGATGAGCTATGACGCATGGCAGCAGGACTATGCAGGCGATCCGAGCGTGGTGGGGAGCGCGTTTTACATCAATACCAAGCCGGCCACGATCATTGGTGTCGCGCCCAAGGGATTCTACGGGGACCGCATCGACACAAATCCGCCCAAGTACTTCCTTCCTATGAATTCGATGGATGCAGTGATCGGCGCGCCTTACTTCACCGATCCGGACACGCAGTGGGCCTACATCATCGGCCGCGTAAAGCCGGGAACGTCAGTGGCGGCCCTGCAGACGAAGGCGAGCACGCTGCTCAAGCAGCAGTATGCGCCGCTCAAGACGTTTACCGATCCGCGCGCGCAGAAGGTTCTGCCCCACACCCATGTGGTACTCACTCCGGGCGGGGGCGGTATCCAGAACATGCAAAACGGCTACAAAGACCACTTGAAGCTGCTGCAATGGATTGCCGCGCTGGTACTTCTCGTCGCCTGCGCCAATATTGCCAACCTGCTGCTGGTGCGCGGCATGAGCCGCCGTGCGGAGATTTCCATCCGCTCAGCACTTGGCGCGCAGCGAAGCCGGATTGTCCGCCAGCTTCTTACGGAAAGCGTTCTGCTCTCGGGAATCGGCGGCCTGCTTGGCCTCGCCGTCTCCTATCTCGGAGCGCACGCGCTGCTGGCGCTGGCCTTTCCCGATCAACAAAACATGCCGGTCACGGCATCGCCTTCGCCACTGGTCATCGGCTTTGCTTTTGCGCTTTCGCTGGTTACGGGCATCCTGTTTGGCCTTGCGCCTGCGCTGATGGCCGCGCGCACACAGCCCGCTGAAGCCCTGCGCTCGAACGCGCGTACCTCGGCACAGGGCGCATCCTTCCTGCAGCGCGCTCTCGTTGTCCTGCAGGCCGCGCTCTCCCTGGTGCTGCTGGTTGCCGCGGGTCTGTTTGCGCAGAGCCTCAACAAGGCCCAGAACGTCGACATGAAACTCGACGCAACCAACCGTTACATCGCCCACATTAATCCACAGGCTGCCGGCTTTGAGAACGCGGAGCTTGAGCCCCTCTACCGGACCATCGTCGACCGCTTCCATGCCATCCCCGGCGTGCTCAAGGTCGGCCTTGCCACGTACACGCCGATGGAAGAAAACAATTGGGGATCGGGCGTAAAGGTGCAGGGTGAGCCGGACTTGAACAAAGGCGCATCCTGGGTGAAATCCACCCCGGAGTATTTTGACTCGGTGGGCACCCACGTTGTGATGGGCCGCGGCTTCACCTCGCAGGACACGCTGAGTGCGCCGCCCGTCGCGGTCGTCAACAAGGAATTCGTCAAGCAGTTCTTCGGTGACCGCAATCCTATCGGGCATCGATTCGGTTTTTCGGGTCCGGCCAAGACCCCCCAGGATGGGGCGCATGAGATAGTCGGCGTGGTGGAGGACACCACCTACACCAGCGTCTACTGGAAAGATCACGCCATGTACTTTCTCCCCCTCACACAGCGCGCCGGCACCGCCAACGACCCCCCCAGCCCCACCGACAAAGACCAATCCATGTACGCCGGCGCCCTGGTTATCCAGACCAGCTTTCCTATTCCAGGCTTTGAGAAGATCGTTGGCGACACACTGGCGAGCATCAACCCCAACCTCACAATCGTAAAGTTCCAGACATTCCAGCAGCAGATTGACGATCGGTTCATCGAGGAGCGGCTGATCGCGCGCCTCACTTCGCTGTTTGGCCTGATGGCGCTTCTGCTCGCCGCCATCGGTCTTTATGGTGTTACGGCCTTTGCAGTAGCCCGCCGCACGCCGGAGATCGGTATCCGCATGGCGCTGGGAGCAGCGCGTAGCCACGTCATCGGAACGGTCATGCGCGGGGTGATGCTGCAGACGCTCGCCGGCCTCGCACTCGGCATCCCAGTGGCGATCTTCTGTGTACGATACGTCAAGTCGCAGCTTTATGAGATCACCAGCGTGAATGTGCCGGTGATGGCTGCCGCCATTGGAGTGCTGGTGCTTGCGGCTGCCATTGCCGGGATTATTCCGGCGCGGCGCGCGGCCTCGATCGACCCCGTACGGGCCTTACGCATTGAATGAGCTGAGCCTTCGTAACGGTCCTCATAGTTGGACTTTGCTGCCCAACAGACTCCTCGTTCATTCGAGGACCAGGACAAGCGCGCCGGCGATCTGCATCAGGGTGACGCGCTCGTCCATCTGTCTCGGGGGAACGACGCTATAAGTTGCTGCCGAAGAAGTCTTCTAGTTTGGTGACAGCCTTTCCCACTGTTTCTTCATCGTCATAGGGGTGGAAATGCGTCGCTCCGGGAATTTCGAACCACTCCTTTGGTTGCGCAGCCTTTTCGTATCCTGTTTTGCTCATGAAAAGCGTGTCGGCTTCTGTCCCGACGATGAACAATACCGGACGCGGCGCGATCTTTTCGATTTGCGAAAAGTAGTTGAAATCCATGAGGCGTGCAAAATCCGTAAAGATGAAAACGCTGCGCGAGTTAGGATGCCATGCCCTGGGAGTTTTGTAGTAATCGTAGGCTTGCGTCAAGATGAGCGGCGCGCTCTCCACAAGCTCGAGGGGAACGCCCAGGTCTCGCCGGACAGACAGACCACGCGCTTCCCTGGTACGCTGCTTTCCGATTTCCACCAGCGTCTGGATACGGTCATACTGCGGAAAAGGCCAACCCTCTCGCGCCATCAAGCCAAGATCGAAAAGGCTGACGGACGCGATGGCTTTTGCGCGCATTTCGGTAGGCGCGACGGCCATGGCAAAGGATCCACCAGCGCAAACGCCGAGAAGTCCGATGCGGTCTTCATCGACCATGGGGAGGGTTGTCAGGTAGTCAATTGCGCAGCGGATATCCTCCAGACGCTCCGATGGGTTCTCGGTGTCCCGCGGATATCCGCCGCTTTCGCCCAGGTGAGTGGAATCAAAAGCCAGCGTTATATACCCCTTCTCCGCCAACTTTCTCGCGTAGGTTCCAGCAGCCTGCTCCTTGACTGCGCCAAACGGATGCACAACGGCCAAAGCCGGGTATTTTTTCGTCTTATCCATGTTGGAAGGAAAAGACAGGTTTCCGACCATGCTCGTGAGTTGGTTGGGAAAGGTTACTTTCGTCGTTTCAATAAATACACTTGCGCTCATGACTGTCTCCGTTGCTGCGGTTAATAGGAATTGTTGGTTGTTTTACCCATCCGCAACGGGCATATCGCTGCCCGTCCGGCTGCGTGAACACTCACCCATTCATGCGGCAATCTGGCATCTGCGAGAAGTCGCCTTGAGATAGCTTGTTGCCTTTTCGATCACTTCATCAGGCTTCAGGGAGGGCCGGCAATTCCACTGCGGTGCCGAAATCAACTGCTGCGCTCACGGATTTCCAGCGCTCGCCAGCGGCTGCGCGAGAGGCATCGGCCAAGCTGCAGTAATGCAGGGCATCACTGCCAAGAAGCAGATGCGCAGGAGGGGAGGGATGCCGCGCCAATGCCAGGATTACCTTGGCGACTCTGGAGGGGTCTCCGGTCTCCTTCCCGATGATGCCGTCCAGCAGTTCCAGGAACGGCCCCATCGAAGCCTGATAGTCCTCACCCAGGTCCGGAGTCGCGCGCTGGGCGACGGCGCCCCAATCGGTTCGCATTGCGCCAGGCTCGAGGGCGGTCACATGGATACCGAATGGCGCCAGCTCCTGAGCGAGCACTTCGGTGAGGCCACCAACGGCCCATTTGGCGGCTTGGTAGGCACTCAGCCCTGGATTCCCAATGCGCCCGCCCAGCGATGACACCTGGAAAATGTGGCCTGAGCGCTGGCGGCGCATAATCGGCACGGCTGCGCGGGTCAGATTCACCACTCCAAATAAGTTGGTCTCGATCTGGCCCCTGAAATCCTCAGCGGACATTCGCTCGAAGGGCACCAGATGTCCGTATCCCGCATTGTTCACGAGAACATCCAGACGGCCCCAGGTGTCCAGAGCGGCCTGGACAGCGGCTTCGGCGGCTACAGGATCATTGACATCGAGAGCGACGGTGCGCAACGTTTCCGGGTAGCGGACGACCAGATCGTTCAAGGTCCTGGTATCTCTTGCACCTGCCACAAGCCGGTCTCCGGCTGCCAGGACTACTTCAGCAATAGCACGGCCCAGGCCACGAGAAGCACCCGTTAAAAGCCAAACATTGGTCATTTCTATCTCCTTGAAACTGGTTAGAATTTGTTCGTCGGTAATCGCGCTGCATCGCAGGTTTGTCCGTTCAATTTCATGGATGGAACCTGGCGAACCCTCAGCGGCTAACAGGCCTGCAATCCCTTGGCGGCCCTGGCGATATCCCGGGGTTCCAGCACGGCCCTGCCGGCCCCAGAACGTGCCACGTTCAACATCGCCTGGCCTACGTCGTCGGTCGTGACAATCGAGCCTGGAAAGAACCTCCGGATCGCCGGCAAGGCCCAGCCGCTCGCCAAATAGAAGAGGCGGAAGGCGCGGGTCTTGGACCGAATTCCATCCAGGGCTTGGATGATGTTGGGCCGGAACAGGTAGACGCCGCGGAACCCGAGAGTTTTGAGCTGGTTCTCGGTGCGCCCCTTAACGCGCGCCCACATCGTCCTGCCCCGTTCGGAACTGTCGGTTCCGGCCCCGGAGACGTAGGTGAAAACCATGGCTGGGTTCAACCCGGCCAAACAGGACGCCACAGTCATGGTGAGATCGAAGGTGATATGGGTGTACTGGGCCTCGGTCATGCCCGAGGAGGAGACGCCAAGGCAGAAGAAGCAAGCGTCAAAACCGGACAACCGCTCCCGAATGGTCTGGATGTCGAAGAGGTCTACCAGCACGGCCTGGTCGAGCTTGGAATGTCTCAGGTTCAAGGGAGATCGCCCGACCAGAAGGACCTTGTCGACATCCTCGGCTGCCAGACAGGCGCGAAGGACGCCCTGTCCCACCATGCCGGTCGCGCCAAAAATTATTATTTTCATCTTCAGCTTCCCTCTCGCTGCAGGAAGTGCATTTGCCGGCTGCCGCGCGGACCGGCTCAAGCCCCGTCGCTCTCAAAACCCGTCACCGAGAGTCTTTTGGCCGGCATCGTCTAGATTCAAGTTAACACATTTCGTAAATATGTAAATACATTTTGACGAAATATGTAAACAATATAAGATGTCGTTATGAGCGAACCCATGCCGCCACGCAGGACCCGGATCATCGAGGCCGCCACCGCAGTCTTTCTCCGCTATGGATTCGCCAAGACCACCATGGTGGACATCGCCGAGGCCACAGGCTTGACTCGGCCGACCCTCTACCAGGAGTTCCCGGACAAGGAGAGCGTCTTTCACGCCGTGGTCGACTTGATGGTAGCCACGAAGTTAGCGGAGATCCGGGCCGGCCTGGGACGCCGAAAGACCCTCGAAGCGAAGCTACGGTTTGCCTGCGATGCATGGGGTTCAGAGGGCTTCGATCTAGTCCAGGCCCATCCGGACGCCTCTGACATGTTCGAGTTGGGTTTCGCCTCAGTCTGTCGCGGCTACGAGGGATTCGGGACACTGCTGGAGGAGGTTCTTCGGGAACCAGTGTCCCGAAGCCGAATTACCCAGCCCGCTCACGAGGTGGCCCGGGTGATGGTTTATGCCATCAAGGGTTTCAAGGACATCGCCAAGGACGGCGAGGACATCCGCCGGCTTATCGCCACCCAAGTCGCGGTAGTGGCCGCCGCCCTGGCTTCGGATCAACCTGCCAACGCGGCTCCGAAAGGATCCAAATGACCAACAAAGCAAGCCTCTCCTGTGAAGAAGCCGCGGACCGCCTGGCGATCCGCGCACTGATCGACGCCTACGCTCACTGCGCCGATACACGGGACGCCGCTGGACAGATGGATCTGTTCACCGAAGATACGCAGTTTCTCGTCTATATGGACGGGAAGGCCGCGCAGCCAACCCAGGTGGTCTCTGGAAGGCCGGCTCTCAGGCCGGTTTTTGACCAACTGAACGTCTACCAGGCGACCACTCACTTCAACGGCCAAAGCACCGTCGACCTCGACGGTGATTCCGCCCAGGGTGTGACTTACTGCCTGGCGCACCATATCACCGACAACGGAACTGAGCGGTCCATCATGATCGCCTCTCTGCGCTACTTTGACCGTTTCCGCAAGGAGGCCGGCACCTGGCGCTTCGCGGAGCGTAAGCTGCGGGTGGATTGGATCGATAACCGCCCTCTACTCGGCTAGGCCAGCTTTCTCGCATCGCCTGGGCCGTCGCGGGATCCCTGGATCGAAAAAACCCGGAGCTGCAGGAAGAGGTGCACAACGCTCGAGACTCTGCCTCGGGGTCTTATCTCAATTCTTTGCGCTCGGTCACCGGTGCTATCGAGGCGCCCGCTCGCTCCGATGGTGATCCGCCGGGACCTCAAGTTCCTGCGCCCTTCAAAACGAGCCACTGATCTACCTGGGGGTGGGTGGACACGACGTGCGCCGCGGATAGAGAATCATCGGCACGCGGGTGAACCAATGAAAGTATCAACTGGCATGACAAGGTGGGATTTTGCGTGTCTGGCAGCAGGCGCGGCGGTGAAAGCCTCGCGGCTGGAGCTGGCATGCCGACTACTCGGACTCCGCCTGATGGGCGCGACATCCGCTTTGCGCTCGTGAGAACGGGATTCGCGGATGGGATTCCCTAACTTTGTGGCCCACGGATCGAGATTCGAATGTTCCAGGAGATTGAACGATGAGTAATTCTTCGCGTAGGACTTTCTTGAAAGCGTCGGGCGCTGTTGCGGCTGCGGCTTGTGCGGGCGTCAATCCGCTGGCTGCCAAGCCACTTACTCAGCCGCTTGGGCTGCAACTCTATAGCGTGCGCAGCCTGTTGCCCACGCAATTTGACGCTACGCTGGCAAAAGTGCGGGCCGATGGCTATACGGTGGTGGAGGCGGCGGGCTACTATGACCGCACCGCGGCAGAATTTCGCAAGGCGATGGACACGGCCGGCCTGCGCTGCGTGAGCACCCACCACGCACTTGGCGTGCTGGAGACGCAGCTCGATCAGTGGATCGAATACGGGCAAGCGCTGGGTCTCGAGTACTTTGTTTGCTCGTCGTCGGGCGGGATGCACCGCGATCCGGCGGCCAAGGGCGCACCTACGCTCGACGACTGGCACTGGATTGCCGACGAGTTCAATCGTATCGGCGAGAGGGTCAAGGAAGCCGGCATGATTTTCGGCGTTCATAACCACACGCCGGAGTTCGCCGTAATCGACAGCGTGACGGTGTATGACGAGTTGCTGCGGCGCACCGACCCCACGATGGTGGTCTTTGAGATGGATGCCGGGTGGGTAGTCGCCTCAGGTCACAATCCGGTGGACTACCTGACCAAGTCGCCGGAGCGCTTTCCGCTGATGCATGTGAAGGACATGATCCGCCAACCGGACGGCAAGGAGTTAATGACCGTGCTGGGTAGAGGAAGCGTGGATTATGCTCCGATCATGAGCGCGGCCACGGGGCTCAGGTACTACTTCGTGGAGCAGGAGCAGTTTGACATGGAACCGATCGAGGAGCTGCGGCTGGACGCCGAGTATATGCGCAAACTGCGTGTGTAGGCCCGGCTCAGCTCACGACGTCATTTCTCCAGACAGGAACAAGATCAAAATCCGAGGGAGTGTACCGCTTGGGAAGATCGTTGGCTGTAATCACCGGAGCGTCCAGCGGCCTTGGCGTTGTCTTTGCTCGAAAACTTGCCCCGAAACACGATCTGCTGCTGGTTGCGAGGCGCAAGGAGAGGCTGGAAGCGCTTGCTGCTGAACTTACCGCTCAATACGGATGCGAAGTCACTGTGGTCCCCGCCGATTTGACCGATGAGAAAGATCTCTCTGCTGTTGCAGATCGCATTGCCGCGGAAGAGAACCTGGCGCTGCTTGTAAACAACGCGGGATTTGGCTCGCGCGGTCTCTTTTGGGAGTCGGATCTTGCGGTGCAGGAACAGATGCATCGACTGCACGTGATGGCGACCGTCCGCTTGAGCCACGCCGCGTTGCGAAACATGGTTCCCAAAAATGCCGGCGGCATTATCAACGTGGCATCGGTAGCAGCGTTCGTGCAGAGAGCGGGCAGCGTGAGCTATGGCGCCACAAAACGCTGGATGGCGACATTTACCGAAGGCCTCTATCTCGAGTTGAAAGGCATCGGATCCGCAGTCAGGGTGCAGGCTCTGTGTCCCGGCTTTACCTATACGGAGTTTCACGGAACATTAGGTGTGGAGCGGTCGAGCGTAGCGCCTCTCACGCTATGGCTGCAGCCGGAGTTTGTGGTGGACGAGTCACTGAAAGCATTGGCCAGAGGGAAACTGCTGGTTGTGCCGGGGTGGAAATACAAGGCGATTGTGACCCTGGTTTCAATGCTGCCCATGCCGATGCGCCTGGCATTCGAGACAGCAGGCTCTACGAAGAATTCCCGCTGGAAGTAGATTCAGATCCGGGCACGCGTCAACTCTCCAAGTCACTGGACTGCGCGTTTCGGGTAGGCTGGAAGCATGAGTGTCTTTGACGAGAAGCGGACGGAGTTGGAGCGGCACGAGTTCATGATGGGCGTGGAACGGGGCAGGCTGGCGGTGGCACTGGACCTGCTAACCGATTCGCTAATTATGGTAGGGCAACATGGCGTGTACTGCGCCTCAAGCCGCAACCCGTCAAAACCGGCGCTGGATTTGCAAGCGGTGCTGGCCGGCATGGATGGAGCCAAGGAGCTGATCCAGTCGGTGATGGAAGAACTGCGGAAAGGCAGGGAACAGGGGTTAGGGAACAGGGAATAGAAAGGTTCCTTGGTTGAGATTCAGCCTTTCCCACTCATGCGGCAGAAAACGCCGCATGAATGGGGCACCCAACGATTGCTGGCAGAGCTAAAGACAGGGAATTGGGAATCGGATTTGGCGCTGTGCGGCGGGGCGGCCAACGCCTCGGGAAACCAAAGTGCGATATGCTTAGAGAGCGCGCCCGTAGCTCAGCTGGATAGAGCGAACGCCTCCGGAGCGTTAGGTCGGGAGTTCGAATCTCTCCGGGCGCACCATCTCCGAATTTTCACCTTTCCCCTCAACCAGCTTCGAGGACCACGATGAAAATCCGCGCCGCATTGTGTCTACTTTTTCTTAGCCTCTTCTGTCTCTTCCCTTGCCGGGTCATCGTAGCCGCGCAGAGCAACGCCGCCCCCGCAGACGGAAAGGCCGAGTTGCAGTTCGTTGTGGCTCTCAGCCGCCATGGCGTCCGCTCGCCTATCAATGACGCAAGTCAGCTCAACAAGTATTCAGCGGCGCCGTGGCCCAAATGGGATGTCAAACCGAGTTATCTCACTCCGCACGGCTACGAATTGATGAAGCTCTTCGGCGCGTGGGATCGCTTCCGGCTTTCCCAACAGGGGCTGTTCGCCGCCTCTGGCTGCGACGATGCCGCGCACGTCTCCATTCTTGCCGACTCAGACGAACGCACGCGGGAGACGGGGAAGGCGCTTGCCGAGGGAATGTTTCCGGGCTGCGCTATCGACGTTCATGCGCAGGCGGAAGGTACGGTCGATCCTCTTTACCGCGTCGTTGGCGGGCTGCATCCACAGGATTCAGCACTCGCAGCGGCAGCCATTGCCGGCCGCATTGGCGGCGATTCTCACCAATTGACCGAGGCCTTCCGGCCGCAACTAGCCGCGCTGGACCGTGTGCTGGCCGGGTGCGGGCATGCGGCGCATCTCAAATCAAAGCGCACTTCGATCTTCGACATTCCCGTTGCTGTCGGCGGAGGTTCAAACTACTCCTCCGGATACAGCGGCCCGCTCACCGTGGCATCGACCATGGCAGAGAATCTGCTTCTGGAATACACGACCGGGATGAGCGATGCGAACGTTGGTTGGGGATGCGTGGACGGCACGACACTGCGCGCCTTGATGCAACTGGACACAGCCGCCTGGGACTACGGTGTTCGCACGCCGACAGTCGCCCGCATCTATGCGTCGAATCTACTCGACCACATTGAACGCAGCATGGAACAGAACATCGCCGGCAAGCCAGTTGCAGGCGCTCTCAGCAAGCTGGAGGACAGGCTGCTGATCATCGTGGGGCACGACACAAACATTGTGTCGGTTGCCGGTGCGTTGGGCGTGGATTGGATCATTGACGGGCGCGTGGACGACACGCCTCCTGGAGGCGCGCTGCTCTTCGAGGTCTGGCGACCGAGCGCTGGCGGCCAGCCGTTCGTGCGCCTGGAGTATACCGCTCAGACGCTGGAACAGATGCGCAACGCAGAGCCGCTGACGGTTGCCAATCCTTCGGAATCAGCACCCATCTTCGTGCCCGGTTGCAGCAGGCAGGATGGGGCATGTTCGTGGGATGGATTTTCTGCTGCGGTGCATTCGGCTATCAATCCCGCATACGTGAGTGCGCATCCATAGAGTGTTTCCTACTGACACATATAAATCCGTGGTGAATGCACGTAGCCTCCCACCCTTTGTGAAAAGCGCACAAAGGATGGCGCGCCTACCGATTTGGAATGCTCAGATCGAAATGCTCTACGGCTTGTGCTCGCCGAAGACTACGGCTGTGAATTTGAAGATGTCGGTATTGTCTTCCTTCCAGCAAGTGGCGTGCAGGCCCGCTTTGATGCAGGTCTGTTCGAGGAAAGTTTGGCGGTCCCATTTCTGTTCTACGGGAACCTGAGGGAGCAGCAGGCCCTGCGAGTTTCCGTTCTTCATCAGCAGACCGTCGCGGCCCACCTCGATCTGTTCAATATTGGTGACGTGGCGGAGTGGCGACAGGACTGAGATCTCGTATTCAAGCTTTGGAAGCTCCTCCGCGGAGACGGGGCGGAAGCGGGAATCGCGGAGAGCGGCAAGGGCCGCTGTGTCGCGCACGGTCACATAGAGCGGCTTGATGGGTGAGGTGTAGCCGATGCAACCGCGCAGCGCGCTATCCTCGGTGATGGTGACAAAGGCGCCGTACTCCTGGTTGAGGGTTTCATCGGCGCTTGCAGGCGCGTCATAGGCCTTATTGGCCTGCACCGCGTATTCGGCGGACTTGCGGGCCAACGTGAGCAATTCGCTTTTCTCCTGACTGGTGAGCGAGAAGGGCGCGTTTTCCACGGATTCTTGAGGGGCTTTCACAAATAGATCGGCGCTGTAGCCGACCACGCGTGAATGGTCGCCGGAGGTATCGCCGGAGTTGGCGTAGTGAAGCACCTCAGCCTTGTTGGCGCCCATGCGCTCGGCTGCGATCATGGCAGCGACGATGGGCCCGCCACCACAGGCCTCCCAGGTGCGCGTCTCAAAATTGCGCGACATGCTCAGGTAATCCCACGCGGCCAGTGCGTGAAGGGTTTTGCGATCAATCATCTCCGCATCGGCGTAAGGGTGATAGTGGGAAAGATCGGAGCTAGCGAGGATCAGCGTCTCGCCGTGTGCGCCAGACTTCTTCTCATCCTGGATTATCTTTGCCAGAGCAACGCCCAGCGCGCGGCTGCTTTGATAGCTTTGGTCGCCCATGACGATGGGGACGAGCTCGAAGTTGCCCAACACCTTTTGCAGCCAGGGCAACTCAGCCTCGATGGCATGCTCGCCACCAGCGGAAGTGGGTATGTGGCCTTCTTCGGAGAAGCGGATAGTTGAGCTCGTTTTCGTCAACTGCCGAGCAAACTCCTTGTCGACGGGAATGGTTCCGAGCGGTGTTTCGTAGGCGTCGCCATCGTAGATGGAGGTAAAGTCGAAACCCACGTAATGCGAGGGCGCGATCACGACGACGCGGGAATACGCATGTCCCTTCAAGGCCGCATAGGTCCACGCGGCGACGGGGCCTGAGTACGGATAACCCGCGTGCGGCGCGACCGCGGCGAGGATTGGAACGTCGACAGGAGGAGGTGCAGCATGTGCCAGCATGTCGTCGATCAGGGCCGAGAGCTCATTGGGATCGGCAGGATAGAAGGAGCCGGCGACCGCGGCACGACGCACCTTTTGAGGGCCGTCGCTATCTACATGCTTAAGATCACCCCAGCGACCAAGACCTGTCGCCGGGGACCCCGACGGCGTGGTGACCAGAAATGCAACGAGCGGAGCCATTAGCCAGGCCATTTTCGAACACCTTTCAACCTTCATTCGGCCGACCTCCCGAACGCGCTCACACGTGCCAGATACCGGAGATTGGATTCCGGCAATACGGACAAGTGCCATCTTCACGGATGAGCAATCGGTTAGCCGTAAAGCCCGCGCGCTCCACTACTATTTTGCGGCACTGCGGGCAGAATGTGTTTTGTGCGGGGTGGCCAGGGACGTTTCCGATGTAGACGAAGTGAAGGCCTTCAGCATCGGCGACGGCCTTGGCGCGTTCCAGCGTGGACACGGGGGTGACGGGCAGATTCTTCAATAGATATTCAGGATGAAACTGCGTGAAGTGGAGCGGCACATCCGGGCCCATGTTGATTTTGATCCAATGCGCCAGGCCGCGGAACTCTGTATCGCTGTCGTTGAGAGTGGGCACAACCAAATAAACAATCTCGGTCCACTTGCCCATCGCGCGTAGCGTGACCAGGGTATCGAGAACCGGTTTCAAGCGGCCGCCAACGATTTTTGCGTAGTAGGATTCGCTGAAAGACTTGAGATCGACCTTGACGGCGTCCATTTTGCCGTAGGCCTGCCGGAGCGCGTCCTGCTGGATGTATCCGTTGGAGACCACAATGCTGCGGATTCCTGCCTCGTGTCCGGCGTCGGCGGTGTCCATGAGATATTCGGCGAAGACGACCGGCTCGCCGTAAGTGTAGGCAATGGTAGGGCACCTCGATTGCAGGGCGAGGGCGGCGATGCGTTGCGGGGGCGCAAAACCGGCGGGAATCTGCTCGGGGCGCGACTGGGACACATTCCAGTTCTGGCAGAACTTGCAACTCACGTTGCATCCGGCCATGGCAATGGAGAAGGCAACGGTTCCGGGAAGGTAATGGAAGAGCGGCTTCTTTTCGATGGGATCGACGTGGGCGGCGCAGACGCGTGAGTAGACGAGCGTCAAGAAAGTTCCGCCTTGATTCTCGCGCACGCCACAATGGCCGCGCTCTCCATCGCTCACGATGCAAGCGCGCGGACAGAGGCTGCACTTGACCTTGCGGTCGGGGAGCATCTCGTAGAATTTTGCTTCGACCACAAAGTCACTACGGGCGCGATCGGCCCTGAATCTTTGCTCGCGGCTTTCTTCCGCCGCGACCTTTGATCCGTGAAATTCCATTTCGTCGCCTTCGCGATCGCTGACCGCGGGCATCGAACATTACGAGGCTCGACGTGGCGCCGACAGCCGCCACGCTTATCGGACGCCATTTCAATACGCGTGTTCAGTGATGAGCGGCACGGCTGGCGTCAGATTGGAACCACAATCCATTCCAACGGAGCAGCCATAGCTAGAGGGCAGTCTGCGATTCAATAATCCGCGCCAGGCGGAGCGAGAGAGGCGAAATGGCGGCAACTGGCCTGAGTACAAAGCCGGCGATGAGCCGGGGTATGCGCCGGAAGTCATCGAAGAGAGAGAGGCCGCGGCCAGTCAGGAAAACACCGCGGCGCATGACATAAAGGTGAAAAAGAGCCGAGATAACCGTGAAGATGCAAACGGCAAGAGTTGCTCTTGCTGGGGCAGCAGCTCCGGTCGCGCGATGGGTTAGCCAGTCGAGGAACTGGGCGAGGCCAGGAACAGCTAGAGAAATGGTCAGGTTTCCGAGGAGCCGGGAGCGGAATCCCAGGGCCATTTGTTGCAGCCCCGCATAGAGTCCAGAAGTAAGCGTGACGTAGGCAATTTCAACGACAACCACCGCCAGGCCACTGCGAAAGCCAATGCGCGCCATTGCCGCCAGATAGACAAGCGAGCGGGCGGTTGCGCTGAGCAAGGCGCACTTCCAGTTCCAGCAGGAGAGTGCCTGCGCGAAGAAAGCTGAGCGACTGGTTGGTTGCATGAATCCATCGTGCGGCAAAGCCCGCTAATGCAGCGTCAACAAGCGGTTAAAGAAGAGTTTAGATGGGTCGAAGAACGTAATCAGGAAGGTTCCTCTAGAGCTGTTTCGATTCGCGGATCCACGTTTGAAGATCATGAGCGTGGCATGTTCTCGAGAAAGAGGCCATTTAGCGTTTGTGTTTCCGAAAAAGTGCAGAATCGACGCCGCTGTAGCGAGGATCTGTTTCGGGCTCAAAGCGTGATTCAGGTCACGGTGATGAATCCAGCGGCCCGATAGCCTCAAAATCGAGGGTTGCATCGCAGTAGAGCGGCCCAAAACGAGCAAGGAGCAATTTCTTAATGGCTTACGTAGTTACCGATGCGTGTACGAAGGATTTTGTCTGTGTAGAAGAGTGTTCGACTGCGGCCATCGCGCCCATGGCGGCCGATGCGGCAGCCGGCACTGTTTCACAGGTGTTTATCAACCCCGACGAGTGCATCGACTGCGGCAACTGCGCATCCGTATGCGCGCAGAATGCGATCTTCCCGCTCGACGAACTGCCAGCGGACAAGGCGCAGTTTGCCGAGATGAACAAGGCCTATTTCAATTAGATAGGGATTCAATCACCACCTTGGGCAAGGCGTGGCTTCAGGAGAGGCTGCTAAGGCTTACCGGTTGAGGCATCCGGCGACGGTGCTGGATTTGAATTCGGAGCCGCCTGCGGACTTACCGGGACGGTCGCAGCAGGTACATCGGGAGTCGCGGGGGTATCGGAGGGTACGGCCGAAGGGACAGTCGCCGGTGCAGCCTGCGCGGCAACAGCCTTCGACTCTGCGGAGCTCAGCAAGGTCACGGGGAGAGTGAGCGTCTGGACCGTCTGCGGATCATCGCGCAGCTTGAGATAGAGTGTGCCGCCGGCCGGATGGGGCACCATTAGCTGGGTTCCTGTAAAGTCCTGCGGAACGTCGGTGGGGTTTTCGAAATCGGGCGTGGCTGCGAAGGCATCTGCGAGGAACAGGTTAGTTCCACTCAAGGTGCATGGCTTGGCCTGCGCGCGGGGGCAGCGCAGTTCTTTAAAGCCGGGCAGGCGGACCAGCGTTCCGAGGGGAAGCCAATTTCCGGATGCTCCGTCCGCCGAAAGGACGCGCACGTGAATCGGCCCGAAGGCCGAAGCGCCGAAGCGAGTCAACGGTTCAACGCTGCCCATCGCGGTCTTTGCGTCAGCAAGCATCAGGCTGCCGTCGGCCAGAGATAGCTGGGTGTCGAAGCTGCCGTCGACCGCGGCCAGCTCCACTTTCTCACTGCGGGGAAACTTCGCTGGCACTGTGGACTTGAGAAAAAACACCAGCCGTCCATCCAGCGGCAAATCGTCCGCACTGCCCAGTTGCACCGGGGTAGGCTCAGCCGAAACGTCCGCCTGAACACCCCTGTTGAGTAAGGCCACCTGGGGACGTGGCGGATCAACAGTAACG
Organism: Occallatibacter sp.; assembly: GCA_049793195.1. GTDB lineage: Bacteria > Acidobacteriota > Terriglobia > Terriglobales > Acidobacteriaceae > Telmatobacter. The sequence continues at coordinate 18,793 of JBARBP010000076.1, forward strand.
GGCGCCCGCAGCAGGCGGCCATCTCTCAATTCAACACGAGCAACATAGTGCTTCTCGGGATCGAGGGGGGCCGTGGATGCGGCAGCTTGCATCAAGAGCTGATCATGATCCTCCACGCGGCTAAGGGTGGAGGGTGAGAGCGTTATGCCATCGAGTTCGGCTTTCGCCACCTCGTCGAGCCGAGTACCTTTCAGCAGCGCTACCGGGTCGCCGGCGCTCAGCGTCAGGCGATCCAGAGAGGCTGCGTCGGCAAAAGCCATCATTGCGACTGCTTGCGGCTTCTCAAACCCGTAGTCGTAAATCGAAACGGTGACCGGCCCCGGTGCCGCATCTTTCATGGGCACAATCACATCCAGCGCCTGAGGTTTTGGTGATTTCCAGGCCAGCTTTACGGTCTCTCCGGCGCCGGTCCGTTCTTCCACCATGTCGACGCAGAGCGTGTTCTGCCCTTCAAAATGCAGAGTGTCTTCGCGTCCCACCACAAGCGCGGACTGGTCTGCAACCGCAAGGGTCCAGCCGCCCGGCTGAGACGAGAGCAGGTGGAATTGCGGCCCTATCCAATCGTCAAATCCCCATTTTCCGCGGACCACGCCGATCATTTCACCGGCTGGTAACGTGGGGGCCGGCTCCTTCAGGACCAGGCCGCCTTTCGCGGGATCGGCGGTTACCGGCAAATCGATGGGTGGTGTTTTTGAACCGGCCGGAAGCTCAATGTGCAAGGTGAGGTCGTGCGCCAGTTGAGAGGCAAAGACCATCGGTGCGCCTTCGACGGGCAGGACGAGGCCGGGCTTTTGGGCGCAGAAGGCATCCGCGGAAACGACGGGATGTAGCGGCTCTGGTCTGGCCGGTCCAATTGGAGGCAGAGCGATCACCACAACCGACTTGGGATTGCGGAACGATGGCGGCACGTTGAGCCGCAGGTTCAGCGTGTCCGCAGTAGGCAGAGCCAGCGCCGGAATATACCGGAAATGCGCGGTGTGGAGCGACGAAAGAATTCTGACGGTGTCGACGATAGCGCCGACATAGGCGCTGTAAGCGCCTGCTCCGCCCATGCTCGAATAGCTGAGCTGGTTCATCAGGTCCGCCGTGCTGCCAGTGGTCAATTGCGAAACGAGCGATTGCGCATTGGCGTCATCGAGCACCATCCCTTCGGGGTTCTGCGCCAGGCATGGAGCCTGCTGGTCGACGGGCTTGTCAAAGCATTGCTGCGCGAGCTTGATCCCCAAGCTGCGGGTCGCCAGTTCGGCACGCTCCTTGAGGGATTTGAGATCGGTCTGGGAGGTTACCTTCACCTGCGCCAGATAGGCCTCGACGCGCATCCTGTCCCAACTGGCAGCTTGCAGATCCTGAGCTGCGCGCACAAAGATACCAGGCTCGTCATGCACGGCGTTCTTCAGGGTGTTGAAGTCGCCGCCGGTCTCCGGGACCAGAAAGATGAGTGCCTGTTGCGCCTCGGCGGGAACTGTGACAAACACACCCTCATCACGGATTTGCCTGTTCCAGGTCTCGACATGAGTGAACCATTGAGGAGGGGGAGGATTGGTGACCCCGCGCAGGAATGCGACGACCAGCACAAAGTGTGTGGACTGGCTGTCGGGCAGGTCGGAATGGATCCAGAGCCGGTCTCCCGGCAGCAGATTGGGAGTCTCGGAGATCGGTAGAGTGACATCGCCGCGCTTGATGCGCACGTCTATCCTGGGTCCCGAGAGGTCGAAGGCCGGGCCATCGGCGTGAAGTCCGGTTGTAGCGATGCAGCAAAGCAAAAAGGACAGAAAACAACGACGCATGACTCCTATTGTACGAACTCAGCCGTCCAAAGTGAGCACGGCGCGAGCGCAGGTTTCTGTCGGGAAGGGCTTGGGGGCGCGTATCTCTAACATTTTGCAGTACACTTTGATCTGATTTCGGGTACACTGTGGCTTGTATAGCTCTGAATTTAGCGAGGGCCCGGCAGTCTTAACAGGCCCGATAAGTATTTCTCGAAACTATGGGAAGAAGTAAAAGAGAAAAACGGAAGATGGCTTTTGTCAGGTAAGAGCCTTATGAATAACCATGCGCCGTCTTACATTGATTCGAGAGATGCCATGGGCTTTTATTATCGTTATCGGCCGAAAAGCGGCATAAGCCCGCGGAACCAGTCAGCACAACAATAAGTTTCACCATCGCCCGAAGGACTGAGGGCAAAACAGCGGCGATCTGGCTCTGAGCCAGGCGGAGGTCGCCAAGATTTTAAAACCAGGACATCTATCTGTCATGCGCTGTGCGCGGCGCAACGCTCAAACCTGGCCAAAGAACCGGACAAGAAGGCTGCCTGACCCAGGGGAGGGGAAGGCAGTATACGGAGAGAAGAAATGAAATCGACAAGAGCTGCAGCCAGCAGCATAGAAGGCGTAAATCTTAGCATTCCCGCTGCGGAAGAAATTATTGAAGAAGCATTAAACGAGCTTGCGTATTCGCAGGACCCAGGCCTCGTGCGGGCGTTACGCTTTCTTTCGCCCCCTGGATATCAGGCTATAGTCGAGCTTTGCAGCGAAAACGGCCGCAGCAAGCGCAGGAACGCCTCGGCAGACAGCTGGTCGCCAGAAGAAGATGAAGTACGCATTTACTTTGAGCGCATCGACGATGGAGAGCCATCTCCCCGCTCGACGCGCGCGCAGCGGACGGTCGCGATCCGCGCGTCCGATGAGGAAGAAGACGATCAGGAGGCGGTGCTTCCCGCGGATATGGATGCGCGCGTGAAAGAACTGTGCGCGGCGCTGGCCGAAGCCGAGCGCGGCGGTCACGCTTTTATAGCGCTCAAGTGGTTCCGCGATTCGTTCTTGCCGCGCAAAGCCTTCCGCTGGAATCAGCATCCCGAGACGCGCCAGATGGTGCTGGCCGAGGCCATACAGCGGGGTGTTGTAATGACCAGCAAGATTGCCAATCCGAAAACGCCGGCCTATCCCACGACAACGATCCGCCTAAACCGCGCTGAAGCCGGCATTCCCGACGAGGCACAGCGGTTCCATCCCGTTACCGTGCAGGGCGAGCCGGTGAGTGAAACCATGGAAGAGGAACGGGGTGAGCTGTGAGCTTCTACTTTCTTGAAGCAACGGCCTTCGTGAAGCTGTTTGTGCAGGAGCGTGGAACGGATGCGCTCATCGGCCTGATGGAGGGAGCCGAGGACAATCGCAAGCTGATCTCTGCCTCTACGCCTCTGGAAGTTTATGCGGTGATTCGGCGTCGCGAGCGGGCAGGAGATCTGACGACGGAGGATGCAGCCTCGGCGCTCTCGGTTCTGCGTCTGGAATCGGCGCGCATGGTTCAGCAGCCGTTGAATCCGGCGGTGCTTGAAGCCGCGCGCCAACTGATGGATCGAACCACGCTTCGCTGGCCAGACGCCCTGCAATTGGGCGCTGCACTGGCAGCGCGCGACATGTTTCAGGGAACTGAGATCATGTTTGTGTCGGCTTCGGTACCGTTGCTGGAAGCGGCCGCAAGCGAGGGATTCAAGATTCTGGATCCCTCACTGGAAGTGGCAGAGCCGGTTAAGGAAGCTGAGTAAGCGGCCAATCTCGATTCGCGTGCCTGCGCCCTGCCAAACTAATTTGACTGCAGCGCCTACTTCTTTCCAACCTCGACGATCATGAACGTATCCGGCTTTGGCCTGGGACGGCGCGAAGCCGCTCCCGGCGCGGGTGCTTCAAGCTCCGCCGTCGGCAGATACAGATTATTTGTCGAGTCATCGACGGCCATGGTGCGCGCACCATTCGGCGTCTTTACCACCTGCTCCACTTCGAACTTCCCGTCCTTCTCGACGGCCACAGTCAAAGTTCCGTCACCGCAGCTCGCAAAGGCGTGGCCGGCGTGGAATTTGGTGGCGTCCACACCCGCGCCGATGGGCAGGTCCGCGAGAACCTTGCCATCTTCTGTGCTCATCACGATAAGCTTCTGCGGGTTGCGGCAGCCTATGAACAGGCGATGCAATTTTCTATCGATCGCCATGCCAACCGGGTGGCCTCCGGGTGCAACGGGCCAACGCGCGACCACTTTGCGAGTCTTCAGATCTACCACCGCGACCAGATCCTTGTCTTCGAGGTTGACGTAGGCCTTGCCGGCGTCGTCGTAGGCCAGAAACTCAGGCGCGCCGCCAAGTTCGATCGGCGGGTCGATCTTGCCATTTACAGGATCGATATCCGGCTTGAACGTCATCAGGGCGCCACCGTCGCCGGAGACCGCGAGAACCAGGTTCTGCGCCTTGTCATAGATGATGCCGTCGGAATCGGGCATGGTGGCGAGCGTGCCGAGAGTGGCGTAGGTCTTCAGGTCGAAGACCACGATGGCCCCGGTTCCACCGCCGTCGGTGATAAATCCGCGTCCGAGATCCGGTACGATTGCGGTGCCGTGCGACCGTTTCTGTCCTGGAATGTCACCTAATACCCTCCCGGAAACGGCGTCGATTACCTGGGTGTGCGTGCTGCGTGTAACGAAGAGCCGATGTGTGGCCGCATCGACCGTAACGTAGTCCCAGGCGCCTTCGCCGCCAATGTGCATCGTTTTCGTGATGTCCCACTGTGTCTGCGCTAAAACCGGCAGGCAGCCGGCGAGCAACAGAGCCGCCAGCGAAACCACAACCATCTTCATATTCCTCATGTTTAACTCTCCCGATTGGATTCACTTGTTGAGACTGCTTTCTCGAGCAATTGAATCGACAGCGTTGACGATACCACACGGGCGAACGGTCATTTCTGAAGATATCTTTAATCCGTCCGGTGGAATTGCTTCGTTCGTGCTGCTTTCAACTCACTGTTGACCAGGTCAGCGATTTGTTGGCGGCTATCTTTCCAGGCGTCCCACGCCGATTCGCACCAGCGGCGAATCATCATATCCCGTGCCGGCCCTGGGGCAACGGCGAGAACATCCGCGATTCGGACGGCGCCCCGTTCTTCCGGGAACTCTGGCCGGACCCATTGTTTGCGGCGCTTTGCTAGTTCCATGTGCGCCAACTGCACCTGCTTGCCGGTAAAGCTCTTCTCGACATGCAAATACAATCCGACCAGCGCGAACACAATATAGATCGGTTTTGAAGCTTCGTCTGCGTGTTGCGCCGCGAAGGCGTCGACAATGTTCTGGTGAATGAACGCAGGGTCTCGGTGCGCCAGGGTATAAAACGCCAGTTCGTTATAAAGATCCTGGTCCGATTTTACGAACCGCCTCCCTGAGCACCGCCCGCTACTCGCGCCGGAACCGGTTGGCTTGCTCGAACTCATCGCGTAGCTCGGGCGTGCGGAGGTTTTCGCGGAGATGCGCAATACGCTGCTCGAGCGCCTCGAGCGCGGATGCGACGGCTTCGGTGTTTGTGTAGGCGATGTCGCGCCACATGGAAAAGGGGCTTGCGCCGAGACGGGTCATTTCGCGCAGGGCACGCCCGCCAACATCTTTCAGCTCGGGCGCATCCCCGACTTCTGCCTCAAGCAACGCGCTCAGGGCGGTGGCCACAAACTGGGGCAGATGACTTACCCACGCGACTAGTTCGTCATGGCGTGCCGGATCGAGATCAAGCGTCTTTGAGCCCATGGCGGCGACCCACTCCCGCCAACCCTTCACCAGTGCGGCAGCATGCGGGGAACGTTGTGCCAGGGGGTCGTCAGTGAAGATCCAGACTGCGCCACGAAAGAGATTTGCGTCGGCAAGGGCCGCACCGCCGCGCTCTTTTCCCGCCATGGGATGGCCGGGAAGAAACGCGGCTCGCTCGGGAGTGTTGTAGAGACGGGCTGCCGTGTCAGAAATGATTCGCTTGGTGCTGCCTACGTCGGTGACCATGTGTTCGGAGCCGAGGATGGGAGCCAGCTTCTCCATAAAATCGAGGGTGGCGTAGATGGGTACGGCGAGCAGGACAATCTGGTTTTCGCGCGCGGCTTCGAGCGGGTCGGCGGCGACTGAGTCGATGGCACCCATCTTGAGCGCGACTTGTCCCTGCTCGGGACTGCGGTTCCAACCGGTGATCGTCCCGCGAAAGTCCGACGCGCGCAGCGCGAGGCCCACCGATGTGCCCAACAGGCCCGTGCCGAGAATGGAGATGCGTTCGATCATGGGTTATTTAAGACTACTGCACGAAACTAAACGCCAAACGGGCGGATGCACACCTACCGGTCGGGAACGACGTGCAAATCGTCCAGCTCGTCGCAGCTCTTGCGTTCCAATTCCTCTTCCTCAGAATTGGAATCATCATCGCTCTTGCCTTTCCGCGGAAAAACAAAGAGAGCTATTGAGGGCAAAACGAGTAAGAGTAAGCCAATCACGAAGGCAAATTCACCGATTCGGAAGGCGTCTCTCCTAGCGATAGCGAAATCTTGCAGACGAGAATTCTGGTACGGCTGGTAGGAGTAGTACACCAGCACCGGCCCATAGTTGTAGCACGCACCTGGCTTGAGCTCGGTTTCGCAAACTTCGCTACAATCGTCCACCATGACGCTATTAATAGAGAAAGCATAGCGGTAGGATGGTCCGCCTTTTCCACTAGACATACCCAAAACTCGGCCGACGGCGGTAGCTTCATGCTGCGCCGCGACGCTATAGATACACCCCTTCACACACTTATAGCTGCCGAATAAGGCAGCGATGATTCCGATGAGAGCGCAGAATCCACGAACTCCCAGAGAAGGGTGATCATCCACCTGCAGCCTCCCAAGCCGGGGACCCGATGAGTCCTCGCGCTTTCACGAGGTTAGTAAGGCGAGTTAGTCCTTCCGCAGGGCCGGCTCCTAACTCCGCTACTTACGCTAACACCGCCTGTTCGGCTCCATCTTACAAGCTGCGCCCCACAGCCGTGGCAATCACGCGCAGTTCGCTCATCAGCTTTTCAAACTGATCCAGGTAGAGCGTTTGGGCGGCGTCGGAGGCTGCCTTGTCAGCGTTGGGATGAACCTCGACAAGGATTGCATCCGCGCCAGCGGCGACGGCGGCTTTGGCCATGGGAGCAACCATGTCGCGGCGGCCAGTACCGTGCGAGGGGTCGGCGACGACCGGCAGATGCGAGAGCTTTTTCAGCACCGGAATGGCGGAGATGTCCATCGTGTTGCGGGTTGAGGTCTCGTAGGTGCGGATGCCGCGCTCGCAGAGGATGATATCGTAGTTGCCGCCCGAAAGAATGTACTCGCTCGAGAGCAGAAGCTCCTCGATGGTGGCTGCTATGCCGCGCTTGAGAAGGATGGGCTTGCGCACCTGGCCGAGCTCGCGGAGCAGGTTGAAGTTCTGCATGTTGCGCGCGCCCACCTGGAAGCAATCGACGTAGGGCAGCATGGGCTCGATCTGCGCGATCTCCATGACTTCGCTGACGGTGAGCATGCCATGCGCATCGGCTGCCTCGCGCATCAGCTCGAGTCCGGGAATGCCGAGGCCCTGGAAGGCGTAGGGCGAACTGCGCGGCTTGAATGCGCCTCCGCGCAGAAAGCTGCCGCCCGCCGCTTTGACGCGCGTCGCCGTTTCAAACATTTGCTCGCGGGTTTCGATGGAGCACGGTCCGGCCATCACGTGCACGCGGTCACCGCCGATCACGACACCGTTGGCAAACTCAACTTGTGTGCCTTCGGGACGGAACGCGCGGCCGGCCAGCTTGTATGGCGCGGTGATTCGGTGAACGTAGAGTACGCCGGGCAGGAGCTCGAACTTTCTTAGCTCGACATTGGCCGTGGGACCAACGCCGGCCAGAATGGTCTGGTAGGCACCGGTGGTTCGATGAACATTGACTCCGGAATCCACCATGGCGTCGATGACGGCATCGATCTGCTCTTCGGTGGCTTTCTCTTGCATGGCTACGATCATTGCTTGTTCCCTGTCTCAGGCGTCTCAGCGCCAGTGGCATGGCCAGGTGCACCACTCGGGGTGGCGGCCTGGGCGTTTCTCTGCGATGCCAACTCGTCCCTTTGCAGGGCACGCATCACGTCGATGATGCGCTCGTAGATATGCGTCAGTTCGATGTCCGGCAGGGGCCCCTTGTTGGCCGCGCGCACGTTGGCATAGACCACCTTCTCCCGCGCCGGCTCGTAAACCGGTAACGAAGTGGCGGCCTTGAGGTAGCCGACCATTTGTGCGGCCCGGGCGCGCTCGCTGAGCAACTCAACAAGCCGGCGGTCCAGTTCATCGATTCGAAGTCGCAATTCTTCCAGCGTCATTTCATCCTCGTGTTGAAAAAGCTAGCCATTCGCTATCAGCCTCTAGCCTTCAGCTATTCCTGTTCCAGTCAGTTCCAGCGGACTTCAACCAAAGTTTGCCGCGCAGAATGAGGGCCAGAAGCAAGGGACTAGAAGCTAGCGGCTTGCTCTGTTTACCGGGCCAGCGCTGCTCGTGGCAGGCGCAGGCCCTCGATAAATCGAGCCACTGCGCCGGGCGCGGTTTCCGGTGTCGAGCGTTCAACGAGCTCGACAATGGCGCTGCCGACCACCGCGGCATCCGCGAACTCCGCCACCTGTGCGAAATGAGTCGCATTGGAGATGCCGAAACCGACGGCCACCGGCAGCGCAGTCCATCGCCGGATGCGGGCGACAAGCGCCGCGGCGTCCGAATTGAGAGTCTGCTGCGTGCCGGTAATTCCTGTGCGCGAGATTGCGTAAACAAATCCTTTGGAATGGGTGGCGATGGCTTCAAGGCGCTCGTCGGGACTGGTGGGTGCGGCCAGGAAAATAGGCGCAAGGCCCACGCGCGCCAATTCGGCCTCGTAATCGGCGGCTTCTTCCACGATCATGTCGGTGGCCAGTACGCCATCGACGCCGGCCGCGGCTGCATCATCGGCAAATCGTTTGAGGCCGTAACGCAGAATCGGATTGAGATAACTGAAGATCACCAGGCCGGCAGCCGGTCGCTCGGCGCGAATCTCGCGGGCCAATTGAAGCACGTCCGCAAGCCGAGTGCCGCGAGCTACTGCGCGTTCCATGGCGCGCTGAATCACCGGACCATCCGCGAGCGGATCGCTGAAGGGGACGCCGAGTTCGATCACTGCCGCGCCGGCGTCAATGGCAGCGAGCGCAACCGCGCGGGTGGCATCCAGGCCCTCGCGGGCACTTAGGCGGCTGGCTTGAAGGCCTGCATCACCCGCCGTCAGATAGACGACCAGCCCCGGTTTGTGATCGAAACGAATCGGCATCGGATCCCGCGGGCAAGCTCCGTGAGTTTAGGCTCCCTGAATTTTCAGCTCGCGGGCAAGAATCCCCATATCCTTGTCGCCGCGTCCAGAGAGGTTCACCACCAGTATTTCATGAGGCGGGAGCGAGGGAGCGAGGCGCAAAGCCTCGGCCACGGCATGCGCGCTTTCAAGAGCAGGCAAAATGCCTTCAGTTCGCGCCAACTTGACCACCGCGTCGAGCGCAGCGGCATCGTCCTGCGAAACGTACTCAGCGCGGCCCGAGTCGTGCAGCGCGGCGTGCTCGGGGCCAATCGAGGCGTAATCGAGTCCGGCGGAAACCGAATGCGTCAATGCAATCTGGCCGTCCACATCCTGCAGCACGTAGGAGAAAGTTCCCTGCAATACTCCAGGCGCGCCGCCCTGGAAGCGGGCTGCGTGCTCACCCAATTCCGTTCCGCGGCCGCCGGCTTCTACGCCGATCAGCCGTACCTGGCGATCTGGGATGGATTCATAGAACGCGCCAATGGCGTTCGAGCCGCCGCCGACGCAGGCGATGATGGCCGAGGGTAGGCGGCCTTCCTTCTCGAGAATCTGCTGCTTCATCTCGATACCGATACAGCGATGGAAATCGCGCACCATGGTTGGATAAGGATGCGCGCCGAGGGCGCTGCCGAGGAGATAGTAGGTTGTCCGGACGTTGGTGACCCAGTCGCGCATGGCCTCGCTGATGGCGTCTTTAAGCGTCTTCGAGCCTGACGAAACGCCGCGGACCTCTGCGCCCAGCAGCCTCATGCGCAGGACATTCAGCTCCTGGCGCTCCATATCGACATCGCCCATGTAGATTACGCACTGAAGTCCGAGCAGCGCGCAAACCGTGGCTGTGGCGACCCCGTGCTGGCCCGCGCCGGTCTCAGCGATGATGCGCATTTTGCCCATGCGTTTCGCCAGCAGGCCCTGGCCGAGTGCGTTGTTGATCTTATGGGCGCCGGTGTGGAGCAGGTCTTCGCGCTTTAGGTAAATTTTGGCCCCGCCCAGCTGTTCGGTGAGCCGCTTGCAGAAGTAGAGCGGCGTGGGCCGGCCGGCGTAGTCGTGGAGCAGGTCAGCGAGTTCGGCCTGGAAGGCAGCGTCGGCTTTGGCTGCGTCGTACTCGTGCTCCAGTTCGACCAGCGCGGCCATCAGAGTTTCAGGCACGTAACGGCCACCGTAGACGCCGAAGCGCCCGGGTCGCGACTCGGAAGGGACTGAGGGAAGAATGACCGATTCCATGTGTAGGGGCCTCCTGCTCGTTTGGCCGGAAGTGGGGAACTATTCAGTGTACAAGGAGGCGCCGAAATTCGAGTCTTGCTGTGCCGGCCGATTTGCGGAATTTATTGATGTTGCGTAGCGGTGTTCCTCGCCGGATCGACTTGTCCCTTGTTCTTCCTGCTAAAGTCGCAGAGCATATCCGAATGAATATTCAGCCCGATGTTAGTGATGTTGTAGAAGTACTCGCTCGCCACCAGCCACACGATTTCGCAGATGGCGCGCTCGGAGTAATGATCGGAAAGCCGGGAAAACGTCGCTGGGCTGATCTGTTTGTCCCGTGTCAACTCGGTCGCGTAGTCCAGGGCGGCGCGCTCCGCTTCGGTGAAGAGGGGACTTGTGGCGTACTCGTCAAGGGCATCGAACTTGGCCTCGTCCATCTTCGCCTTTATGACGAACGACCGGCCAATGTCGATGCAGAAGAGACAGATGTTGGTGCGCGCCACGCGCTCCCGAATGAGCATGACGGTCTCCGGTGGCAATTGCAGTTTCTTGTCCAACTGGCTGATTGTTCCATAGAACCTGCCGAACGCAAGTGGCAGGCGCGCAGCGAAGACTTTCAGCGGCGTCAAGACCTTGCCGAATTGGCGGCGACTCATGCCGTAGACGAACCTCATCACTAGTTGCTGAGGATGTTCGATGGGGGGAAGATATGAGTCCATTGTGAGACCTCTGGGGATGGTTTTTTGTTGCCGGTTCTGCTCACGAGCAAGAGCGTGTACGCCTCGGAATCGTGCATCCTTATTTGAATTACGTGTTGGGTGATCGTCGGGTTACATTTTCATACGCGGGGAATTCTGCCACGCCGAAGAGGCTGGCGAAGGAATTCCGGCCGAAGCACCAGCTAGCCTTTCGATGCCTGAGGCGGGGATTCGAATCAGCTTTTCAGGGCTGGAACCTTTGGTGCGCGTTAGCAATGAAGGCCTGCACTTTGGCGGGATCCTTGCGGCCGGGGGAGGCTTCGACGCCGGAGACTACGTCCACGCCCCAGGGGCGCAGAGTGGCGATGGCTTCGGCAACGTTATGCGGGGTCAGGCCGCCGGCGACGATAAGCTTGCTCGCTTCAGTGTTTTGGAACAGGGTTTCGGCGGCGAACGCCCAGTTGAAGGACTGGCCCGTACCGCCAACGGCCGAGGCGGTACGGGAGTCGATCATCAGCGCGTCAACGTTGGGGTCTTGCATGATTGTGGCAGCCGCTCCGGCGGCTTCCGAACTAAAATGGAGGACGCGCAGGATGCGCAGCGCAGGGCCGAAGTGCGCGCGGAGTTTGGCAGGCAGGTCGGGTGCGGCGGGGAAATGGAGTTGCACTCCGGTCAGGCCGCTGGTGCGAACTGTGGCTTCAATTTCTTCAAGCGGCGCGTCGACGAAAACCCCGATCTTTTCGAGAGATGCGGGCAGTTGCGGCACGATGGAGGCAACCTGCTCGGATGTTACGCGTCGAGGGCTGGTCGCAAACACGAAGCCGACGGCATCGGCTCCAGCTTCGGCGGCGAGTAGCGCATCCTCCAACGAGGTATTTGCACAAATTTTTATCCAGATGTGTGCGGGGGTCATCGTGTTGCGACCGTGCCGCCAAGCAACTCTGCCAGCGCTGCGCCGGGGTCCGGCTGGCGCATCAGGCTCTCGCCGATCAGGAAGGCGTCAAAACCGGCAGCGCGCAGGCTGGCAATGTGCGCAGGGGTAAAGATGCCACTCTCGGTTACGCGCACAGCGCTGGCAGGGATTTGTTCGACGAGGGCAAGCGAGGTCTCGAGAGAAACCTCGAACGTGCGGAGGTCGCGGTTATTCACGCCAATGGCGTCTGCACCTGATTCACCGAGAGCATCAAGAACGCGGCTGAGCTCGTCCGCTGAGTGGACTTCGACCAGTACGTCCAGCGAAAAACCATCGGCGACCGCAACCAGATGTTTTAACTCAGCATTGGTAAGCGCAGCGGCGATCAGCAGGATAGCGTCGGCACGGTGCGCGCGGGCTTCCACGATCTGGTATTCGTCGATCATGAAGTCCTTGCGCAGGCAGGGCAGCGGAGCGGCGGCCGAGGCCAGCTCGAGATTTCGCAGACTCCCTTGAAAATACGGTTCGTCTGTGAGCACAGAGAGCGCAGCAGCGCCTCCAGCACGGTAGCGCGCGGCCAGCCATGTGGGGTTGAAGTCCGCACGAATAAGACCCTTCGAGGGCGAAGCTTTCTTGATTTCAGCGATGACTGCGGTTCCGACCGCAGCCTGACGCCGAAGAGCAGCAGCCCAGCCGCGAGGGCGGTGGGTCACCTTGCGTTCAAGGTCGGCAAGGGGCACACTTTTCTTCGCGGTGGCTACAGTGGACCTTGTCTTGGCCAGGATGGTGGCCAGAATGGTGTCAGCGCTGGTCGACATACTCTGGATTGAGTATAAGGCGGCGATGTAGAATTTTTAGGGCTCAAAATCCGATCCGCTCGACGCGCGCCGAACGTGCTGACGGCATACAACTGTATGGCTACTCGCTCCGCTGCCTCCTATAATCGATGCGATCTGAAGAAAGACGGTGGCAAAACCTCCATGCTGAAGAAAACTCTTTGCCTTGTTGCTCTTGTTTCCGCTTTACTGCCGGGTAGTGTCGCCTGGAGTCAGACGGTGGGCGACGTGGTTGTAGAACGCGACGTTTCGATGAAGACCCGCGACGGTGTGACCCTATACGCCGACATCTATCGTCCCGCGAGCGACGGGATGTTTCCGGTTTTGCTTACGCGGACTCCGTACGACAAAAGGAACGGAGCAGGCTTTGGGCACTTGGGGGCCTTGCGCGGGTATGTGGTGGTGGTCCAGGATGTGCGTGGCCGGTATACCTCTGAAGGCGAGTGGTATCCCTTCAAGCATGAAATCGAGGACGGTTACGACACGGTGGAATGGGCGGCCGCGCTACCGCACTCGAACGGCAAGGTGGGCATGTACAGCGGCTCGTACGTGGGCGCAACGCAGATGCTGGCTGCCATCGGCCATCCGCCACACCTGGCTGGAATCTGCCCCGTGGTAACGGCCAGCAACTACCACGCGAACTGGACCTACCAGGGCGGCGCCTTCGAGCAGTGGTTCGATGACTCGTGGACTTCAGGGCTGGCGCAGGACACAGCGAACCGGACGCTGAAAAATGCAACAAACGCGCTGATGGGCGATTCGGTTTTGCCGCTTACACATTACCCCGTTTTCAACGTCAAGCCTGCAGGGGGCGCGGAATTGACCCAGACGTTGGCGCCCTATTTCCTGGATTGGCTGGCGCACCCAAGCTACGACGGCTACTGGAAGCAATGGTCAATCGAAGAGAATTTCGGATCGATCCAGGTTCCAGCGTTAGTGATCGCTGCTTGGTACGACCTTTTCCAGGGTGGATCGTTGCGCAACTACATGGGTATCCGGGCGCGCGGGGGCACGGAGGTCGCTCGCACTCAGACGCAGCTGGTTGTTGCCATTGGAGGACACGCAGGCTCAGGCCGTAAGGTGGGCGACGTCGATTTCGGCGCCGAAGCGCCTTTCGACGAGAACGCAATCACGCTGGACTGGTACGACTACCTCTTCAAGGACAAGCAAAACGAATTTGCCAACGGCAAGCCCGTGAAGATTTTCGTGATGGGCGAGAACAAGTGGCGCAATGAGGTCAGCTGGCCGTTGGAACGCGCGAAAGAAACCCGCTATTTCCTGCACTCGGACGGAAAAGCAAACAGCGCCGGCGGCGATGGCTTGTTGACGACCGATGCAGGGGGTGCAGAAAGGGCCGACAGTTACGTCTACGACCCCGCCAATCCGGCGCCGACCGTGGGAGGGCCTTTGTGCTGCGACACAGCACACCTTGAGCCGGGACCCCGCGATCAGAGGGATATGGAGAGCCGGCAGGATGTGCTGGTTTACACAACGCCTCCGCTCGATGTGGATACAGAAGTTACGGGACCGATAATGCTGGATCTGTTTGCGAAGTCTTCCGCCGTCGATACAGACTTTACCGGCAAGCTGGTGGACGTGGATCCGGATGGTTTTGCGCGCAACTTGACGGAAGGAATTCTGCGGGCGCGCTACCGGGAATCGATGAGCGAGCCGAAGGCTCTTGTGCCCGGCAAGGTGTACGAGTACAAAATCGATTTATGGTCCACGAGCAACGTATTTCTGAAGGGGCACAAGATCCGGCTTGAGGTTTCGTCGAGCAACTTTCCGCGCTTTGATCGCAACCTGAACAACGGCAAGAGCGCTGCGGATAGCGCGGAGTTTGTGAAGGCGACGAACACGATTCTCCACGACAGCGATCATTCGAGCGCACTGGTGTTGCCGGTGGCGCCGCAATAGAACGACACGCGCCGGCTGATGTTCATCTAGCGAAAAAGAAGCGGCATGGTGGAATGAGATTTGCTTATTCGGGCAAGGCGGCGCGGAGCCGCTCGAGATGTCCTCTGACTGCGGGATCGAATTCGAGGCCGATCGCCAAGTCGTAGGCGTGGCGCGCCTCGGCATCGCAGCCAGCACGGGCAAGAAGGTTCGCTCGGACGGCCCAGTAGGGCTGATAGGAGTTGATTCGCGGGTCGGAGATTACCTGGTCGAGGAAATCAAGAGCTGCACGGGGTCCCCGAACCTCGGCGAGCGCGAGGGCGCGGTTGATGGATGCAACCGGAGAGCCGGTCAACTGGACCAGCGCGTCGTAGAGACTGACGATGGAAGACCACGGCGCTGTGCCGGTTTGTGCGCCTTCAATGTGGGCGGATTGAATCGCGGCTTCCAACTGGAAACGGCCGATGAGTCTGGTGCTGCTCGCCTGACGCAGGGCCGCGTCGGCTTCCGAAATCATGGCCTTGTCCCAGAGCGTGCGGTCCTGCTCGGAAAACGGAACAAATTCGCCGTTTGCCCGGCGGCGGGCAGGCCGTCGTGCCTCAGCATAAAGCATAAGAGCGAGCAAGCCCCACGTTTCGGGCTCGGCGGGCAGGAGTTCGACCAGAAGCCGGCCAAGAAAGATCGCTTCTCCAGCGAGTTCGCGGCGTGCCATGTCGGTGCCTGCTGCTTCAGCCCATCCTTCGGAGTAGCAAGCATAGATGGAGTCGAGAACCGCATCGAGCCGCTCGGGCAGTTCGCTTCGGTCGGGAACTCGAAACGGGATACGCGCATCGCGGATCTTTGTCTTGGCACGAACAAGTCGCTGCGCCATTGCCGCCGGGGATACGAGAAAGGCAGAGGCGATTTGCGCTGCTTCAAGCCCTAAGACAACTTGCAGCATGAGCGGCGCTCGGATGCCGGGATCGATTGCAGGATGGGCGCATGCAAAGAGGAGGGCAAGACGGCGATCTGGAAGGGAGGACTCGTCTGCTGGAAAATCGACAGCGGCAGAATCGGCAACCTCTTGAAGATCGTCGCTGCTCGGGATTTCGCGATCGCGGCGGAGGTGGTCGATGAGCCTGCGTCGGGCTACAGTGAGCAGCCACGCTTCAGGATTTACCGGGGTGCCTTCGACGGGCCAAACAGAGAGAGCGGCGGCAAAAGCGTCGGAGAGAGCATCTTCAGCGGCGGCGAGGTCACTGGAACGGAAGGCAAGGAATGCCACGAGCTTGGCGCGGCTGCTGCGAGCAACTGACTCTGCGGTATTGTGTGCCTGCCGTTGCACGATCTCCCCACCCATCGCCGATGCTCCACCGCGCCCGCTGTGACATTCCAAGCCTTGGATTACATTGACCAGACTGCACGTACCTCGACGATTCCATGTTGCACTGCGGGGCATTTACCTGCCCAGGACATTGCTGCATCGAGATCGGGTACATCGATCAGGTAGTATCCCGCCAACTGTTCTTTTGAGTCGGCAAATGGACCGTCGAGGACCTGGGTCTTGCCGTTTGTGGTGCGCATTGTAGTGGCAGTGGAAGAAGGGCGGAGCCGGTTTGAACCGACTAGTACGCTGGCGGACTTGAGAGCTTCGCTGTAGGCCATGTAAGCGCCAGCTCCCTGCTTCTGCTGTTCAGGGGTCATCTTGTTCCAATCGGACTCGTCCAAGTAAAGGGCCAGTAGATATTGCATTGAAGAACCTCCGTGATGGATTGTAGGCGTTTGACCGCCTCACTCCCATGACGAATGGAGATTGCTCCAATCGACATTGATTTACGAATTTTTTCCGGGCGATGGTAGCTCAGGAAACTGCGGAGGTCTGGTTCGCTGCGAGGGCGGCCAGTTCTTTTGCGGCTTTGCGACCGAGGCGGATGCAGTCGGGGATTCCGATGCCGTCGTAGGCATTGCCGGCGAGGCGCAAACCGGGCAGCGTGGCTACGTGCGCGGAGATGCGGGCGGTTCGTTCCTGGTGGCCGACCGCGTATTGAGCCATGGCACGGCGCCACCGGGAAACTTGCGTGTGCTCCGGCATTAGATTGAGAGCGATTGTCTTCTCGCCCAGAATTTCGCTCAGCTCGCGCCGAACGATGGAGACCAGCACGTCGTCGGGTTCGGTAAGCAGGGCTTCGTTTCTAATGCCGCCGAGAAAGGCGCGAAAAACGGCCTTTCCGGGCGGCGTGCGGCCTAGAAACTTGCGATGGACGAAGGTGCAGGCCAGCATGGCGCGGCCTTCGACGGCCGGAACCAGGAAGCCGAATCCATCAGGCAACGTGCCGAGTTTGCCTTCGTCGTATACAAGATTGAGGGTGATTGACGAAGAGTACGGGATGCCGCTGAGCTCTTCGCCGAGCGCCGGATCGACCTTGCCAATCAGAGCACCTGCGGCCCATGCGGGCGAGGCTACGATCAGCGCATCGAAGACTTCTGATCCGCCAATGAATGCAACGTTCCAGCCGGTTGCCGTTTTCTCAACGACGCTGACCGGGGTGGCCAGGCGAAGGGAGGCTGGCTCAATCCGCGCAACGAGGGCATCGACTAACTGCTGCATACCGCCGCGCAGCGCTGTAAAGATAGGCCGTTGTGTTGCGGAGGCGGCGGTCTTTAGTTGGCCATTGTTCTTCGCGGCAGCCTTTGCCCGGGCACGCATCTGGCGGTGCGCCGCCAACATGCCGCGGGTGAGTGAGCCGTATTGCGTTTCCATCTCTACCAGGCGGGGCAGCACGGTGCGGGCACTTAACGCGGCAGCATCCCCGCCATAGATGCCAGAGAGCAGCGGATCGGCGAGCCGATCCACGGCCTCGGAGCCAAAGTGACGTTCAACAAGTGCGGCGACAGCTTCATCGGGAAGTCCGCTGGGGCGTGGAGGGTGAAGGAGTTCCAGCGCCATGCGCACTTTAGTGCTGAGACTGAACAGCCGCGTCAAAGCCGTGGGAATCAGCTTGGTGGGAACCAGGAACATAAGACCGTCGGGCAAGGGGATGAGGCGGTTGCGCACAAGAATATACGTCTTACGGGCCGCGTCGTTTGACGGCAGCAACTCGGCGCCCAGTCCGAGCTCGCGGCACAACTCGGCGGCTGCCGGCTTCTCCGTCAGAAATGAATCGGGTCCCCTTTCTAACACCGCACCGTTGACAATCTCTGAGGCAAGGGAGCCACCCAGACGATCGCTTGCTTCATACAGCGCGTACTCGATTGGCGTGCCTGCTCGGCGCGCCTGTTCGAGTTCATAAGCAGCCGCGAGCCCCGCTATGCCACCGCCTACGATTGCAATCCGCATCTTTGCCATTATCCCATCATTACAGTAATTTGCGGGTTATCGCAGAGAGGGAAGTGAACAGTCACGGCCTTGCCGAAAATGCGATCTCGCAAAACTAGAATCAGGGCTGAGGCCTTCTGTTGCAAATGACTTAAATCACATGAGGGGCTACAATTGACCCCGCCAGCTTCACAGATCTTGAGCCTCGCAAAAGAATTTGACCGCGCTTTTGTCTGGACGTGAGTCTTCAGCTCCGACCTGCGAGCGGCTTGGTTCTTCGACCCTCAGGTCCGTCCAGCACCAGGAGGCACTGCATGAGCAGTGAATTGATTCACCGGTTGCACTTTGCCTTTACGATCACCTTTCACTATCTATTTCCCCAGCTGACGATGGGACTTGGCCTGCTGATTGTGGTACTCAAGTCAGTTGCGCTGCGGGCCGGCAGCGGGCACGACAGTGAAAAGTGGGACCGAGCGGCGCGGTTCTGGGGCCGCATCTTCGCCATCAACTTCGTCTTCGGCGTGGTGACAGGCATTCCCATGGAGTTTGAATTCGGCACCAACTGGGCGCGGTTCTCGCAGCAGTCGGGCGGCGTGATCGGGCAGCCGCTGGCGATGGAAGGCGTCTTCAGCTTCTTTCTGGAGTCGGCGTTTCTGGGACTGTTTCTTTACGGCGAAAAGCGGATCTCGAAGGTGATGCACTGGTTCTCGGCGGTGATGGTTTTTGTGGGATCGTGGATCTCGGGATTCTTCATCATCGTGACGGACGCGTGGATGCAGCATCCGGTGGCCTTCGATCGCTTGCCCAATGGACAGTTCGAGGTGCTCAGCTTTTGGCAACTGCTGCTTAATCCATGGGCGTTGCTGCAATACGCACACAACATGACTGGAGCAGTGGTAACGGGCTCATTTGTGATGAGCGCCGTGGGCGCTTTCTATCTGTTGGAGAAGCGGCGCGAAGAATATGGACACATCTTCTTGAAAGTGGGTGTCATTGCCGGCGTTATCGCATCGGTCGCCATGATCTTTCCCACCGGTGACCTGCACGGAAAATATGTGGCGCGCAATCAGCCGGCGGCGATGGCTGCGATGGAGGGTTTGTTCAAGACCGAGACAGGCGCGGGCATGGTGCTGATCGGGCAGCCGAATGAGGAGACAGGCGAGATCGACAATCCCATCGTGGTCAACAACCTGTTGAGCTTTTTGATTTACGGGACAACCGCAGCCGAAGTGAAGGGGCTTGATCAGTTTCCTCAGGACCAGCGACCAACGGCACTGCCGCTGCTGTTTTACGCGTATCACATCATGGCTGGCCTGGGGACATGGTTCGTGCTGCTGATGGTGGTGTCGGCGTTCCTGCTTTGGAGAGGACGGCTTTACCGGGCGCGGTGGGTTTTGTGGGCGTTGCTGCTGAGCTTTCCGCTGCCCTACATTGCCAACACCGCCGGCTGGATGACTGCCGAACTTGGACGGCAACCGTGGCTGATCTATGGGCTGATGCGCACCAGCGAGGGCTATTCGAACACTGTCTCGGCCAGCAACGGGCTGTTCACGCTGCTCGGTTTCATGGGACTTTACACGCTGCTGGGTTTGCTGTTCACGGTGCTGATCTACCGCGAGATCGATCGTGACCCGGAGCCGAAAGTTGCCGTTGACGAGTCGATTCCGGCAGATTGACGATGGCGCCAATGATTCGAAATAAAAAAGGCTGAAGAAGAAGGAGCCTGGGGATGATGGGATTTATCTGGTTCTGGCTGGTTGCCGTAATGATCGTGGGCTACGTGGTGCTCGACGGCTTTGACCTGGGCGTGGGGGTTCTGCACCTGTTTCTGGTGCGCACCGAGGCGGAACGCAAAGCGACTCTGGGCAGCATCGGGCCGGTGTGGGACGGCAACGAAGTCTGGCTTCTGGCCGGAGGCGGCACGCTTTACTTTGCGTTTCCGCTGCTTTATGCATCGGCATTCAGCGGCTTCTATCTGCCGCTGATGATTGTGCTTTGGCTGCTGATCCTGCGTGGCGTAAGCCTGGAATTGCGCAACCACGTCGACGTAGGCGTGTGGCGTTCGCTGCTCGACGGGACGTTTGGATTGTCGAGCGCGCTGCTGACGATTTTTTTCGGCGCGGCGCTGGCCAACGTGCTGCGAGGAGTTCCTTTGCAGGCGGACGGCTATTTCTTCCTTCCTTTGTGGACCAACTGGAAACCCGGTGTGCATCCGGGAATTCTGGATTGGTACACGGTGGTTGGCGGGCTGGTGGCACTGGTGGCGCTTACGATGCACGGGGCTCTGTGGCTCACCATCAAAACATCGAACGATCTGGGCCGCCGCGCGAAAGACATTGTGACGCCGCTCTGGGTCATCCTGGCGATACTCACAATCGTCAGCCTGGTTGCAACTATGGCCGTGCGCCCGCAAAGCCTGAATAACTATTTCAACTACCCGATTACGTTTGTTGTGCCTGTGGGAGTGGTAGCGTCGTTGGCCGGTGTTTGGCTGCTGAATCGGAAAGAGCAGCCTGTGAAAGCGTTTCTCTGTTCGTGCCTGTACCTTTTCTTCATGCTGGCCGGAGCTTGCTGGGGCCTTTACCCAACACTGTTACCGGCAACCACGGGCGCGGATCGCGACATCACGCTCAGCCGCGCGCTCTCAGGTCCGCATACCCTGGCGGTGGGGCTGGCATGGTGGATCTTCGGAATGGCGCTGGCCGTGGGATACGTAGTTTTTGTCTACAGCAAGTTCCGCGGCAAGGTGGATTTGGCGCCGGGCACACACTGAGGCTCGGCCCTGTTTCGATTTTTTTACAACGTCACCAGCGTTCCCATTGGAGCCGTTTCGCGAAAGGCTTCTGCCTGGTGCTCGAGCTGCGGGTCCCAATTCTTGGGCTGGTAGATGCAGCAAGGTTCCTGTGCCAGCGGATCGCCAGTAACGGCATAGGCGCGGGCGCGGGATCCACCGCAAATCTCCTTGTACTCGCAGGCGCCGCACTTGCCTTCGAGCTTGCTGGTGTCGCGCAGGGATTTGAAGATGGTCGCATTGCGGTAGATATCTGCCAAAGGCGTCTCACGAACATTGCCGGCGTGAATGGGCAAGAAACCGCTGGGGTAGACGTTGCCAACGTGCGAGATAAACATGAAACCCTTGCCGTCGTTGACGCGGCGCGTGGCCCAGCTCGCCGTGCGGGTTTTAGCGTCGGCTGTGGGCGCGCCTGGCTCGTACTTGTGGGTTGCTGCGCTGCCGGGGTGGCCGTGACCGTGTCCCATTTTCCTCTCTTCAAGATTGTTCTGGAGTAGGTAGCGACGGTAGTGCATGGCCTCGGTAGTCTTGATCTGGAAACTGACCCGATGCGAGAGCTCATAGATCTTCCCGAAGACCTGTTCAAATTCCTCCCCCGATAGAAGATCGTTCAACTGGCCTCGACCGACCGGGACGAGAAAGAAGACGTTCCACATGACGATGGAGAGCTTTTCGAAGAGGTTGCAGAGGTTGTCGAGGTCGTGTGCATTGTGACGGCTGATGGTGGTATGTACCTGGATCGGAATGCCGGCTTCATTGGCCCACTCGATGGCCTGGATGGTGCGCGCCCATGCGCCGGGTAAGCCGCGGAAAGCGTCGTGAATCTCGGGGGTTGAGCCGTCCAGCGAAATGCCGAGCCTGACCAGGCCTGCCTCTTTCAATTTAAAGATGGCCTCACGGGTCAGGAGCGGCGTTGCACTGGGCGTGAGGGCAACCTGCACGCCCTTACCGGCTGCATAACTGATCAGCTCGAAGACGTCCTTGCGTTTCATGGGATCGCCGCCGGTGAAGACGAAGATGGGAATGTGCATGTCGGCGATCTGATCGATAAGCGCTTTGCCTTCAGCATTACTAAGCTCATCGGGATGGGCGATGGGCTGGGCGGCGGCGCGGCAATGCTTGCAGGCGAGGTCACAGGACTGGGTGACTTCCCAGATAGCAAGGAAAGGAGTTTCGTCGAAGTTCAACCCGCCGCGGGCGGGAATATTGTGCATCGGTTGCATGAGGCCTCCTACGGAATCATGGTGGGCCGGACAGGGAAAGCAAGTTCTCAACCCGGGGATGAAGCAACCTAGCTTCCTCAAGAAACCGTTTGCACTGCCGAAGAACTCTGGTAGTGCGCAGAATGAGGAAAGCCAATCGAAACCGGCTTGGGCCGATGGAAACTGGTAAAGCCCGGCCAAAACTGGTAAATACCGCCTCTGACCGCTTCAGTGCGCCATGATTCGGGTTTAGAAGAACAGCTTTGTTGCACGTCAGGCTGTGATTCAGATCACTTTACCTTGCCAAATAGGCGAGTGGGTCGAAAGCTTCGGGCTTTACCAGCAGTGCAAGTTTCGGGAAGGCAGGCACAATTTTGCGTTTGGATTACGAATTCTTTGAAGACCGGGTCTATAGTAGCGGTACTGGACCTGTAGCAACGCCGATGTGGCGGCGCACGAACGAGTGAGTCAAATCACAATCTCATGTGCGGCTGGGCACTGAAAGCCGAGCGCCCTGTTTGAAATAGTTTGAGCGCAGCTCCAGGAGGTTCCCATGGCAACCATCCTCAAGCCAGGTTGGAGCAAACCCTCCACCATCCTTTTTGCATCCGAGATTCCCGCCAACCAGAAGGCCTTCGCGTTTGCGCTGGCGCAGGCTAAGGAGTTTGGTGCGAATCTCATTCTCTTTCACGCCTATGACACGCTGGTGGTAGCCGCATCGGAAACCTCGGGGATACGCTACTACGACTACGCCGCCGCCGCGCGTTCCGAAAAACATCAACTGGAGCCGATGGCCCAGCAGGTCCGTAAAGAGGGCATTCAATGCGAAGTGGTGGCGCGGCCGGGGCTGGCTGCGGACCAGATTCTGGCTTTCGCGCGAGAACGCGAAATCGACCGCATCGTCATGGGCACGCACTCTCCGGGCCCCATCGGCAAGCTGCTGGTGGGATCGGTGGCCGAGGCGGTTTTGCGCACCGCCAAGGTTCCGGTATTCATCGTCGGACCTGACGTGGTTGATGGCAGCTACCGCAACTTTGCTACACGCACTATTCTTTGCGCCGCCAGCCTTCACGAGGCCAGTACAGTGATCGCCGCTTTTGCCGCCGAAATGGCGGTCCAGCACGACGCACGCCTCGTTTTGCAGCATGTAATCCGGCCCCAGGAGCGCGCGGAGATCATGGCCGGCCGCTCCTTGGACGAGATTGAAAAAGATCTGTTGATGCTAGTTCCACCAAAGCTGCACCACAAGATCGCCATTCAGACAATTGTGGTTCCCGGCGATCCCACCGAGGAGTTGCTCTACCAGAGCAAGGCCCAGCAAGCCGACCTGATTGTGCTGGGGGCGCAGGGCGCATCGGCCTTTGCCGCCATCACTCGCCACGGCGTGGTTTACAAGGTCCTGGCCCATGCGCACTGCCCGGTGATGACACTGTCGCCCGTGGTGCTTGCTGAGTGCGGGTCCAAGTCAGAGAAGATCCTACCGCCGGAAGCCTACATGGCCGGCGTTTTCTAGGGTTGTTTCTCAGACACGTTGCTTCCGTCACGCCTTTCATTGCCTCAGCATGATCGGAGCAGGCGGATACGCAATGGCCATCTTCTTTGCCCGCAGAACACGTGGCCATGTTTTGTGCATGCCTGGACCGCATCGCAGAGGAGCAAATCGTTCAGATTACCTTGAGCAAAAGCAATATGAGAATGATGGTGAGAATCAGGCTCACGGTGCCTCCGCCGTAATAACCGTATCCGGGGCCGATCCGGTATCCACCGTACCCAAACCCAAAAATCAGCACGATTAGAAGAATTATCAGCAGCATTGTGTCCTCCGTCAAAAATTTTCTATGCTTTCAAACTGCGCTACACGATCGACGCGTGCCCCCGGTTTTCAGCGTTACATTGAGGCACGCTCAAGAAAGACGAACATTGCAAATTAATTCATCGGCGTTCTTCGCCTTGCAAGGCCGCATAACCATGGCTTAGTTGCGAATCGCGAGGCATTGGTTTTCCGCATATTTCTGCAGCGTCCTCGGCCAAAAAATGAGCAGTTTCAATCTGCATCTTCAGGAACAACCCCGACCACAGGCCCTGCGTCAAAGGCTACTGTTGGCGGTGCAACCGGCAAGTTGGCGGGAGGCGAAGAATGCTCTGGACGATTTTTGTAATTCTGTTGGTATTGTGGCTGCTGGGAATCGTGAGTTCGTACACAATGGGCGGGTATATTCATTTACTGCTCGTAATCGCAGTGGTGGTTTTGTTAATCCGGTTGATTCAAGGCCGCAGGCCGATTCTGTGACAACGCCAACCCGAAGAGACTCAACGTGAACTTCTTACCGTGCAAGCTTTGTAAGGGCGAATCAGCGCCAAATAACGGCTCGATACATATCCGCGGAGGTGGAACTATGGACAAAGATAGGTTGAAGGGTGCAATCGACGATGCGGCAGGACGTGCCAAACGCCAAGTAGGCGAGTGGACAGGCGACACAAACTCCCAGGCGGAGGGCGCGGCACAACAAATTAAAGGCAAAGCTGAAAAGGCATGGGGCAATGTGAAGGATGCCGCCCGAGATGCGAGGGACAAAGCCCAACTCGAACACGAAAAGCTGGAAAAGGAAAAGCAGAAAAAGTTCGAGCAGGAGCACGCCGAATCAAGCCACCGCTAGCATGAGGGGTCGCGCAATATGATGTTCTGCGATGAGCAATGACAATTGGCGATGCAGAAGGATTGGGAACGCTCTGCTCCTCGTCGAAATAAATTTAGGTATTTTCCAATTTCTGTTTCCCGGCCAAGGGGTCTATACTCCGAGACCGGGAAGCTCTTTTTAACAAAATTAAGTTATTCCTCACCAAGTGTCATCTCTGTGCGCAGCAACTGGATTAGAGGATCGAGCTATGAAGATCACAGGAGTGCTTTTGTTGATCGTCGGTATTGTTGCGCTTGTTTACGGCGGAATCAGGTACACGAGTCATAAACGAGAAGTGGATGTGGGGCCGATCCAGATCAACAAGACGGAACACCATAGCATTTCGATTCCACCTCTCGTGGGAATTGCGTGTGTTGCGGCAGGTGGTGTGCTCCTTTTTGCCGGAGGCCGCGCAGGTCGTTAAGTCGCATTGATTCAAAACATTTGCCCGTTGGCTTCTATTGCATTTCTTTTTTCCCGGGGATGGTTTGCCTGCCAATCAATGCTGGACGCGTCATTCCGTGGCTTGCCATACAAATGTCGATGGGGTATAGATAAGGGTAAGGTGGCGTTCCATGTTTCGCTTCCGCGCCTCCTTAAAGAGAGGTGCGTCTTCCGCAGGGACTCCGGTTCACTGACGTTGGATGTTCCGCCATCGGAGACTTCACGTTGGCGCGCCGTGGCCCGTGTGCTTCGAAGTCCCATGGACGCTTTGAGTTGCGCCCTCCTTCCTGCATCTTGCTCTCTCTGCGACTGTCCTCTGCCGCAGATATCCATTGTGCCAATTTGTGATGCGTGCTGGATGGAGATTCCCGTCCAGACCGGTCCCGTGTGCGCGCGCTGCGGCGACACGGTTGACGCGGCGCAACGGGGACTGGGACCGGCAACTTCAGCGTTATGCAGGGCTTGCCGTCTCGCTCCGCCGCCCTTTGTGCGGGCCGTTTCGTTTGGGCCCTATGAGGGGCGCATGAAGGCGGCCATCCGCGCGCTGAAGTATGACCGCTTGCACCCGGCAGCTCGTGCAATGGGTAGGATGCTGGCCGAAGCTATCGCTCAGCTTGCGGGGGAAGCTCCGGCCGAAATGCTGGTGGTTCCAGTGCCACTCCACAGGTCGAAATATGCGGAGCGCGGATTTAACCAGGCACGGGCTTTGGCGACACATGCGCTTGGATTTCTCAGCAAGAGTCATCCCCTGTGGAGGCTCAAGCTTGCTTCCAGCACGCTGATGCGACTTCGAGCCACCGAGAGTCAAGCAGGGCTCACACCCCGGATGCGGCGCATGAATGTGCGGGGCGCTTTTGTGGTGTCCGATCTCGGAGAAGTCTCATCGAGGCACATTCTGCTGGTTGACGATATCTTAACAACCGGCGCAACCGCACGGGCCGCTGCGCAGGTGCTTATGAAGGCCGGAGCGGAATCGGTGTGGGTGGCCACACTGGCCAGGGCGCGCCGTGAATACGGGTTCGGCCGCGGCGCTGCTTTTCAGCACGCGGACGGCATGGAGAAAATCATCGGCAACGGAGCGGCAGCAGTTAGGCTAGAAGTAAGCAGGTTTTCATCGCAAGACCAACCATCTTTTTGACGAAGGGAAAAGAGATGTCGCTGGGACAAGCAATGATTCATGCGCGCAAGCAGAAAGCGATCAGCAAAGCTGCATTGATGGCCGCGGAACACGCGGCCGGAACGTATGTCGTGCAGTCAACCCACATCCTGCAGATGCCGGTGCTGGTGCTCAATGCTTCCTATGAGCCCATCAATATATGCGGCGCACGGCGCGCGCTGGTGCTGGTGCTCAAGGGCATCGCGCGCACGGAGGAGGAGCACGGCCTCATGCTGCACGCGCAGCGCAGCCGTATCCCCATGCCTTCGGTGATCCGTCTGCTGGAGTACCGGCGCATTCCCCACCAGACCCGCGCCCTGTCGCGGAAAAATATTCTGCTGCGCGACCGCAACACCTGCCAGTACTGCGGCGATGCCCTGCCGCCCAGCGAGCTCACTCTCGACC
>JBARBP010000077.1:0-16510 GCA_049793195.1 Occallatibacter sp.
AAGCCGTTGGCTCCGAACAGGAATCCGGGACGCGCCCCGTTTCTTACGATTCGCGCCTGCGCACGGGCAAAGCACAGCAAGTCGCCGGCCCACAGCGACTCGCGCAGCGACTCATTCGAGTACCGCACCAGGGCTGCCTGATCGCCCTTGGCTGCTTCGGCGCGTTTCAGTGACGCATCGGCGTCGTCGATGCGGCGCTGCAGTACTGGCGAAATGGCGACGTTCTGCTTGGCGCAGTCCGCGGCCAGCTTGCGGACCGTCGCCATGCGGTCGACGGCAAATGCGTAGTTCAACACCAATGGACTCGCCTTGCCGAGCGAATGCGGCGTGTATCCCTCACCTCGATTATCGGCATAGACAAACGCTTCGCCGAATGTCGGGACCTTGAAAGGCAGGGCAATGCGGAAGGGACGATTGGCAGGCGGAGTAAATTGAATCTCGCCGGTTGAGATTTTGGGCTCCAGGGTAAACGGACGCATCTTCAAATCGCAAAGATGGAAACGCTTCATCGCATCAGCGGCAAGCGGCTTACCCTCGTAGTCGAATATGAGACATCGCGCGTCGGCGCTAGCGCCGGCAAAGGACAAACGTGTGGAGAGCGCCAAGCCCGTGGCTGCAACCAGAACCTGGCGGCGGTCCCATTGCAAAGCATCTGAGTTTTTCATAGGCCGCCATGCTAGCACACCTCTCCTAGTACCGGCAACGCGGCCCAATCTAAGAAATTATTAAACCCTGCTCTAGGTCTATCTCTCACGTGAGACTGAAACGCCGTGGAAACTGACCAGCAGACAAACGATTGTTCATTCGTTTGTTGGCTGCGTATAGGGTTTAGTCAGGTAAAGGCGTGCTTCGTTCACCGCACCCTGGGTGTTGTCGTTGGTCTGTACGGCCAGCCGGTATTCGTTCACCGCCCGGTCCCGCTGCCCGGTCACGTCAAAGATCTTGCCAATCTGGATGTGACTCCAGACCTCGGTCCAGCGAGGCTCATCGTCGCCGCGCAACGCATCCCGGTATGAATTCACGCTGGCCTGGTAGTTGTGCTGGCTGAACAGCACCTCGCCAATTCTGTAGCTGGCCAGCGAACTCTGCGGATTGGCATCCAACGCCTTCTTGTATTCGGTCAAGGCACCGGCCAAGTCGCCCTCCGCCACCAGTTGCTGCCCCTTCAGAATTGCGATCCGCACTTGCAAGTCGGGCGTCGTCTTCAGAACCCAATCATCGGGATCGATACTGATGTGGCGCGGCCGGCCGAAAGTATCCACAACGTATTGAGTATCGGTGCCCACTACCTCGATCTTCTGGTTTTCCGTCTTGCCATCAGTTTCGACCCGCAGGTCGACCGGCATCCGGAAAAGGTCAAGGTCCTGCTGAATCTCTCCAATCGTCCTGAAACCCTTGTTGTTTCCCAGCCGGTAAACTGCATATTTGTCAGTGAATTGCGGCGCGCCGGTGCCCTCGATCCATTGCGCAAAGAATGGGGTCAACTGCTGCTGGCTCTGCGACTCGGCCACCTTCACCAGGTCTTGCGACCGGATCGAACCGTCTGTGTATTGACTCAGGGTCCCTTTGAGAATGTCCAGAAAGGCCTTGTTACCCACCTCCCCGCGCAGCATATGGAAGACCATCGCTCCCTTTTCAAGGGTCATGGACTGAAACTGCGGCGAGAAAGGAGCCAGGCGGCCCACGCTCGAGAGCGGCGTCGTATCGTACGCCAGCGCCCCTGCCGATACGTCTCCGAGCGCAGTTTCCATCGCACTTCTCCCGCTCTCATCCTCCAGGTACATCAGTTCTCCGTAGCGCGACATGCCATTCGTAATCCAGGCGTCGCTCAGCGTTCGCGGACTCACTTCGCAACCCCACCACTGGTGCGCAATCGTATTGGCAAGCAGCCTCACGCCACTTTTGTCGCCCACTCTCGCACTCTGAATGGCAGCCAATTCCGGAGCCCATACCGCGGGCAACGTGTCGTCCGGCACCTCCATTACGTTCAGGTGGCTGGTCTCCGGCGCTCCAAAGCTGTCAGTGAAAAAGTCGTATTCCTTGGTTGCCATCTGCGCCAGTTGGTTCGCCGACGCCTGGTGGCTGATGCTCACGTACACCTTCACATTTCCGGCGCCCACTGAGACCGGCCCCACGTAGCGCCCGGCAATCACAGTTCCCGGAAATCCCGGCTTCTTCCAGCTGAAGTCGAACTCGTCGCCAGGTTTGCCGTTGCTCAGCGTGACAGACTTCGACGCCCCCTCGGCGCCGCTTGCGAACACCTTCATTCCCTGCGATACGCGGATATGCATCTCCGCCGTAAATCGATCCGTCAGGTAGCCGGTTGTTGGAAACCAACGCGCAGGGTACAAAAGGTAGCTGATCGGTTCCTGAATTGCCGCCAGCTTCAGGCCCTCAATCGGGCCATCCTCATTACCGGTCAGAATGCCTTCGTACTCAAAAGTCCAGTGCAGGGTCTTGCCCTGCACAAAGGCCGCGCTCGGAGTGACACGAATCGATCCATCCGCCGTCCGCTCCCCCTCCAGCAACTTACCACTCTCATCGGTAATCTTCGTCACCTTCAGCGCGGGATGAAAACCAAAGTTCACCACGTCGAGATTCGATGGAGCCGTAAAACTCACTACCGTTTTTGCCTCCAGGTGGTGAGCCGCGGTATCCAGCTCCGCGTCGATCACGTAGCCGGTTATGTCCAGAGCTGGCCGCTCCGCTCGTTGCGCCGCCGCCGGAAATCCCATTAGGAATCCCACGGCCAGAAAGGCCGTCAGGATGCTTGCTGCGCCCGCCAAAAAATGCAGCTCGCATCGAAACCAAATGTTCCGTTTATGTCCACGCATAGCAGTTTCCCTTGCATTTCCGCCCCCGGATATCCGCCCTTGCTCTGGCAGCCGTTTTCTGGGGCCCACATCGATACCATTTAGGATTGCACAGCCCACTCGACTGCCGCCGGGGAAGAGGCCTCAAGTTCTTCAATGGTGATTGCCGCCACCCGTTCAATGGCGCCGCCGGGTTCTTCAGCATTATTTGCCGCGCCAATTGCCGGCCGCGCTCTCAATGCGTATCGAATCGTCCCTAGCTCCTTCATCATGGACTCACGAGCCACCCCGTCCGGTAGCAGCGGCTGCAATTGTTCCGCGATATTTGCCGCCGTAAAGTCATTTTGAATCAACTCCGGAACCATCCGCTCCCCCGCAATCAGGTTGACCATGGCAACATGCGGCACCATCACCACCCGTTTGGCAATGGCATACGTCAACGCCGACACCCGGTACACCACGACAAAAGGATTGCCGATCAGCGCCGCCTCCACCGTAGCCGTGCCGCTGGCGACTACCGAGGCCCTGGCGTGCAACAGCGCGGCGCGAGCATCCTCCACCAGCCGAACCGAAAGCCCGCCTCCGTGGTCTTTCACAATCTGATGCACCTCAGCGCGCTGGGCCACGCTGAGCGTCGGCGCCATCGGAACCATGAACTCGAAGATTTCCAGCGCAGGCGCAGCCAACTGCAGTCTCCGTGCGGCTTCCAGCATCTCAGGGAGATGGTCAGCGATCTCGCGGGAGCGGCTGCCGGGAAGCAATCCAATCCACGTCCGTGCGGCGAAAAGCCCATTTTCAGCTGCAAATTGCTCGCGGGTCTTGTCTGGAAGCGGTAACTCTGCCAGCGGATGCCCCACAAACTCCGCCTTCACGCCGTTCTCCCGGTAAAAAGCTTCCTCAAATGGAAAAATCACCAGCATCTTGCGA
Source organism: Occallatibacter sp. (assembly GCA_049793195.1). GTDB lineage: Bacteria > Acidobacteriota > Terriglobia > Terriglobales > Acidobacteriaceae > Telmatobacter. Next base: position 3,741 of record JBARBP010000077.1, read on the forward strand.
ACGTAATGCCGCACCAGCTCAATGCGATGCTTCTTCCACGCCCACAACTGCGGGCTCACAAAGAAAACCACCGGAACCCCAAGCCGATGAAACTCCCTGGCCAGCCTGAAATGAATCTCCGGAAAGTCGATCAGGACGGCCACGTCCGGCCGCCGCGCCCGAATTGCCTTCTTCAGCTTGCGATACTCGCGATAGATCCGAGGCAGGTGCAGCACAACCTCGGTCAGCCCCATCACGGCCATGTCTTCAGACCGGACGATGCGCTCGACGCCGGCGGAGGCCATGCGTTCGCCGCCCATGCCATAGAGCTTTGCCGATCTTCCGGTGGTGGCGAGGCGGCGTGTCAGTACGGAGGCCAGAAGGGCGCCGTAGTGCTCGCCGCTGGCTTCGCCTGCCGAGATGAAGATGGTTGGGGGCATGAATGGGAGTTCACTAGGCGTCGATGTTGCGTGCTGCCGCCCTGCCCATAATGATACGGGTTCGAGCAGGAACCCACTTTTGCCGATCAGCGAGGCTGCACCCAACCGGCCCAACGGTCCGCCTTTTGTGCGGAGGCTTACTTCTTTTCTGCCTCCAGGGCTGCGAGCACTTCGCCGCTGTGCGTTGACGGGCTCACCCCCGTCCACACCTTGGCAACCTTCCCGGCAGGCGAAATCAGGTAGGTGTCACGGTTGGCGAACTTGATAGGACCGATGCCGGAGATATGCACTCCATAAGCGTCGATAACCTTGTGTTCGGGGTCCGCCAGGAGCTTGAAAGTCAGCGAATCCTTCGTGCAAAACGTCTTGTGGCTCTCCACCGTGTCCAGGCTCACCCCAAGGATCACCGCATGAAGAGCATCGTACTTCGGCAGGTCGCGCTGAAAGTTGTGCGCCTCAATCGTGCAGCCCGACGTCATGTCCTTCGGATAGAAGTACAGCACCACCCACTTCCCCTTATAGTCTGACAAGGCGACCGGCTTCTCTTCTTGCGACAGGAGGCTGAAGTTGGGTGCGGAGGCGCCGGACTCCAAGTGGGAGCTTCCGCCTGCTGCATGGGCTCTTGCAACGACACCGCAGATTGCAATGACGCCCACAATGAATGTCATCCATGACGCTTTGTGAATCATTGTCTTCTCCTCCTGAGGAAATCGAAGTAAGCTTTTCGTCATAAAGGTCTGAAACGGAAAGTCCCCCCGACAGTTTTCATCGTACTCTCGTCAGTAAAGGCGCAGACATCACACCCCGACCCATCGACCTGCTTCCCGGCAACCTAAGAACGATCCAGAGCCGGCTTTGGATTTGAGCAGGCCCTAAGCGTCTCCAAGAATTTCCTTGCATCCAATCCCCTTGGCGCGTCAAGCTTTCCACATCCTCGATTTCCAGCAATTTTGGTAAATCGAACTCCGAAGGCTACGCATCCAATTCCCTACCTGATTGCGTTCCGTGTTTGAGCGACTTGAAAGAAATGGAGCATTCGCGGTGGCTATCTTCCCGTTTCCCCAGCCCGTAACAGCCGGCCCCGCACGAGGCGTCATCGCTGGGCGGCCCGCACTGAAGAAGAAAATAGCTAATACCTTCCTCATCGGCGTCCCCTTCGCCGGTTCTGTGGCCTGCGTCTTCTGGTTTCACTCCCATCCCATCCACGCCGTCGAAGTCGTCACCTTCCTCTTCGGTTACTTCATCATCGGCATGGGTACAGGTATCGGCTTCCACCGCTACTTCTCGCACAAGAGCTTCCAGACCTACCCTTGGGTCGCCTATCTTCTTGGCGCCACCGGCTCCATGTCGTTCCAGAGTTCGCTCTTGACCTGGGTTACCGATCACCGGCGTCACCACTCTCAAACCGACCATTGTGGCGACGCCCACAGTCCCATCGTTGACGGACACTGTCACGACACCCACACGCTTCGTGGCCTCTTCCACGCCCACATCGGGTGGATGTTCGACTCGACCGTTACCGACCGCAACATCTACGGACGTGACCTGGAGCGCGACCCCATCATCCGGTTCTACGATCGCACTCACTACATCTGGCCCGTGCTCTCGCTCGCCATCCCATGGCTCATTGGCTACGCATTTGGCGGCTTTGCCGACGCCTGGGGCTGCGTCCTCGCCGCCTGCCTCCGCACCATGCTCTTCCAGCACTCCGTGTGGGCCGTTAACTCCTTCGGCCACACCTTTGGCTACCAGAACTACGAAATGGGAAACAAAAGCAAGAACAACGTCTTTCTTGCCGCGGTCACCTTCGGCGACGGCTACCACAACAACCATCATCGCTATCCGCGCTCAGCCTTCCACGGCCTGCGCAAGTACGAGATCGACTTCAACGGCATCCTCATCACCTGGCTCGGCAAGCTAGGCCTCGCCCGCAAAATTATCTTCGCCGACCGCTACCTGGACGAAGAGCGCACCATTCCCGAGCCTTAGCCGTCCCTCTCCGGTCAAGATCCCACTTTTCAGCGCTGGTTTCTAGCCCGATCGGCGCGCCGGCGCGAACTCAGGAAGAAAACTGTTAATTTTTGACCTTGCCGGCAACTGGAAGTTGGTGGTTCCCTCTCAAGCCGCTATTCTGAATGTCACCTGATGCGTTCCCCGATTCGCGTTCGGCCATGGCTGCCGCTGGCCAGTGTGTTCTGCGTCGGCGCGCTGCTGCACGCCCAGCTGCCTTTCTATACCGATGACACAGGGGTGACTGATCGAGGGAAATGGCACTTCGAGTTCTTCAATGAGTACGACGCCCTTCAGCTTCAATACCCCAACGTCCGGCAAAACACCGCCAATTTCAAGCTCAACTATGGCCTGCCCCACAATCTGGAACTCGATGTGGACGTCCCATATCTCACCATCCAGAGAACTGCAGGGAACCAACCCTCCAGAGGCATGGGAGACACAAACCTCGGAATCAAGTGGACCTTTCATAACGAGTCCAAAGGCTCGCGCCTTCCCGCTTTTGGTGCCAGTTTTTATACGGAATTCCCCACCGGTGACAGCCGCCAGCAGCTGGGCTCCGGGTTAGTCGACTATTGGCTCAACTTCATTGGGCAAAAGTCGATTTCAGAAAAAACCAGAATTACCGGGAACCTGGGAATCCTGTTCGCCGGAAACACCAGTACCGGTGTTCTCGGATTACAAAACACCCGTGGCCAGGTCTACACCGGCGGTCTCTCCCTGCTCCACGATTTCAACAGCCGGCTTACGCTCGGAGGCGAGCTCTACGGCGGCTATGCTGAAAACGATAATCTGGGCAAAACCCAGCTTCAGGCCATGGCGGGCGGCCAGTACGCCCTTCGCAACGGCCTCAGTCTCTGTTTCGGCCTGCTCGGAGGCAGATATGTTGCCAGTCCGCAGATTGGCGGTCAGATTGGGTTTGCGGTCGATTTTCCTGATCTCTGGGTCTCCCGCCCAGGCGGCGCACAATAACGCGTCCATCGCAATTGGTTGCAATCGGTTTCTTCCGACATTTGGAGGCAGTTCATGGCAGTTCAACTGGAAGTCCTGAAGAATGTTCCCCTCTTTGCCCTGCTCGACGATGAAGAGGCTTCTGTCCTGGCAAGCCAGGTCGAACTCAAACCCTTCGCGCCCCGTGAACGAATCTACAAGACAGGTGATCCAGGCTCAGCGGCCTACGTCGTCATCTCCGGGAAGGTGAGTGTCTTCACCGTCGACGAAGACCACCAGGAAGTCATCGTCGACGAGCCGGGCAGCGGTGAGTTTTTCGGTTTTGCTTCAATGCTTGAACAGTCGCCGCACCAGACCAACGCGCACGCGATCGGAGAATCCGTGTGCCTCGAAATCTCTCGGGACGACATTGCCACCCTGCTCAGTCGGAAGCCGATGGCGGGCATGGACCTGCTCACCACGCTCGGCCGCCAGCTCCATGCGACTCAGGGATTGGTGCGCGGCCGCGCCAGTCGAAATTCAAATGATCTCATTGAAAAGGAAGCCACCACCGGCGAAAGGGTCGCCGACCACGTTGCCCGCTTCGGAGGCTCCTGGACATTCATCATCACTTTTGCCGTTGCGCTCACCGCTTACACAGCAGCCAATGTCTTCCTTGACAAACAGGCATGGGATCCCTATCCGTTTATTCTGCTCAATCTCTTCCTCTCCATGTTGGCCGCCGTGCAGGCTCCCGTCATTATGATGAGCCAAAATCGCCAGGACACCAGGGATCGCCTGCGCGCCGAACTCGACTTCGACGTCAATCGCCGCGCCGAATCTGAGGTTCAGGGAGTGTCACAAAAGCTGAGTATGCTCGACGACAAAATGGACGACATCGCAGACCTGCTCCGCAAAAAAGCGCTCGAGAACCATTAGACGCCGCTTAGGCGTTACGCCTTTTAGCTGGAAGACAACGGTCTAGTCCGCCTCGGCCGAAGACCTCCGACTCACGGTTTCCAGTGAACGGTGGTCGGTCTTCCGATGCTCGGGTTCGATGACCGCTGATTTCCCTGCGGTGGCTCATCTTCACCTGGGTTCGGCGAATTCCCAATCTGACTCTCTACCCGCGCCGCGCCTTCACCGCCGCCGCCAACTCCGCGAGCAACGTCCGCGTCTCTGCCCAGTCGATGCATCCATCGGTGATGCTCTGCCCGTAAACCAGCGGCTGTCCCGGCACCAGCGGCTGCGCCCCAGCCACCAGGTTGCTCTCAATCATCACGCCGATGATCCGTGGATCGCCCCCTGCAATCTGGCCCGCCACATCGTGGCAGACAATCGCCTGCCGCTTGTAGTCCTTGCTGCTGTTGGCGTGGCTGAAGTCGATCATGATGCGCGGCGCGATCCCCGCCTTTTCCATCCGCGCCGCGGTATCGGCCACGCAGTCTGCCGTGTAGTTCACCGTCTTTCTGCCGCCGCGCAGAATAATGTGGCAGTCGGGATTCCCCGTCGTCACGAAGATCGCCGATTGTCCATGCTTTGTATGTCCAAGAAACGTGTGTGAGTGAGCCGCCGACAGAATCGCGTCGATGGCCACCTGTACGTCTCCCGAAGTCGCATTCTTGAAGCCCACCGGACATGAGACGCCCGACACTAGTTGCCGGTGAACCTGGCTCTCGGTGGTGCGGGCTCCAATGGCGCCCCAACTCACCAGCCCGGCGATATATTGCGGCGAAATCATGTCGAGGAACTCGGTTCCCGTGGGCACACCCGTCTCGGACAGGTCCAACAATAGGTGCCGCGCCTGCCGCAGGCCATCGTTGATCTTGTAGGACTGATCGAGATAAGGATCGTTGATTAGGCCCTTCCATCCAATCGTCGTGCGCGGCTTTTCGAAATACACCCGCATCACAATGCGGAGCTCGCCGGAAAACTCGTCGATCGCATTTTTCAGCAACCAGCCGTACTCGCGCGCCGCGGCAGTGTCGTGAATGGAGCAGGGCCCCACCATTACCAGGAGCCGCGAATCGTTGCCATTCAGGATTTCGGTAATTTCGGCGCGGGTCCTGAAGATCGTCTCCGAGGCACCCTCGGTGACCGGGAACTCCTCTTCCAGAAACACCGGCGGAAGAACCACCTTCGTCCATTGAATGTGAATATCTTCTGTTGTGTGGAACATAGCTCTTTCCCGGCTATGCGTGGCCTCTGAAAGAAACAGCCTTGGCCTCCCGCTTTACTCCGCCTCTCCTTAAAATCTATCAGTCGGCCATGTAAGTAGGTTCGGGTCGTTCCGCAGCTTGAGAGGGCTCCGCCCATCCGCAGTTTCAATTTGCAGATAATTACCCATCCGCGGTGCACAATGGATCCAGGTCAATTTTCGAGAAAACTCCTGGATAGCCCGGCGCAAACAGTTGAGACTGCGCGGTAAGAGCGCTCTAAATTGTTTGGAATGAAGATTTTCGTGTCAAATAGACCCTAACCTGCTTGGAATAAATATTCTGCTGACAACCCCAGCTGAACCGGGATTTTACGCCGTTGTGACATACATTTATCAATGAAAACAATTCAGTTGCCAGCAGAGTGCCAACAGGGTGGGGTGGGTTTACCCCGTCCAGGGCAGAGAAGCTGGAGCTGGTGCAGGATCACCCAAACTGCCCCCGTGTCCCATCGTGGTAACGGGGACTGTTTGGGCTGGGTCGCGACTGATCGGAACCCCCAATGACAGGTCTTGGCAAGTGGAGTGGTTACTATCGAGAAGGTGGGATACGGCGACCTTCAACCGGCCCGTTCGCAGGTAGCCAAAATCAGAAAAAAATGTGGTGCTTCGGAGCGGAGCCGGCGCCGATGTACTCCTTGCCCTTTTCCACGCGCGAAACGTCGCTGTATAGGTGCGTCTCCTTCGCATTCGTATCCGAATTGTTCAAGATAAACGACTTGTCGGAAAGCGTGTTCAAGGTGCCATTGCATTCGGGGCTGTTGTTGAATTCAAGATGCAAAAGGGTACCGGTCTTGTACTTGGAAAGCTTCTTCTCGATCTTCTGCCCGTGCTTATCGGCCTTCGATCCGGACTGCGCTTGGCACACGAACATACATCCGACCGAGACCAGGACTGCTGCAATCGAAAGCGTCGATTTGCCGCCGAAATACTTTCTCATACCGCCTCCAGAAAGTGAATTCTACTTCGCTTTGTTGCCGCCCCGTTCTTTGGTCTGCTGCGGTCGCTATCTTTGGTAACGCTGTTCCCCCGCCTCCAGGGCGACTCCCAGCTGATTCTGCTCTGGGGGCAACGGACACGTCGCGTAAACCGTATACGCGCATGGCGGATTCTCAAGTTGATTGAAGTCCAGGATCAAGCTGCCTGGCCTATCGAGCCCATGGTCCGGAAACGCAGCATGCAAAAATCGTCCTCCGCCATAGGTAGTTGTCTTGCTGGTCTCATCTCTCAAAATAAAGAACAAAGTCTTGCTCGCAGGGTCTTCAATGACCGGCTCGAGATGGAGAACTTCATCGCCGAGCAGAAAGACCGCCAGCCCCGGCGCCGGCAGTTTCAGCGTGGTGCCAATCACCGTGGGAATCTCTTCCACCTGCGTCGGCTTGAAGGGAACCCACCGTGCCGTCAACCGATAGCTCGGGTTGGGCGCGTACCAGTTCAGCCCGTGAAACCCCGCCCGCGCCGGCGAATCCGCATCCTTGATCCGCGCCACATACCGGTCGCCCCGCTTCAGCACCACCAACGACATCCCATGCCAATTAATGGTTGAAGGTTTCGCACCCTCCACCACAAGAGAGCCCTCTCGCGCCGGCCTGCCATCCATCGTCAGATCAGGTGGAAAACCCCCTGCCGGCGCCAGCAATTGCGCGACTTCATCCGCCCCCTTCCCGCTCACCGTCAGTATGCCCAGATGTGCGGGGCCCCGTGCCGGCATCCGAATCTGGCTGTCCGCACTTGACCCAACCGAGTTGAAGCCGGTTTTCAGCCATTCAAGACCTGCCAGGGATAGCCATCCGTCGGGTGCTGAAATCTCCGTTTCTCTCTGCGCCCGCCAAGCGCCAAGTTCCTGTTGCCACTGTGTAGTTGCTCCAGCCGATACTGCGCCACGTCGGTCCGCACCAGTCTGCGTATGAGCGGTCAAATCGGCGAGGAGGAAGAGTCCGCCGACAGAAACAGAGATGAAAGCGAATGCGAGTCGTCGAACATTTCCGCGCATCATCGGGATATTCCTCAATTGCAATGCAAATGCTGGTTTGTGAAAGGCAAATCGTCATAGCTTGATCGGACCCCGTCGACGGCGATTCGACGGCGGGCTGTATGCACAACCATCTTCCACCATCCGCCTGCTTAGGGCAACGAGCCTCCTCACTCGCTCAATCAATCTGAAACCGCGCAAGCACCAACATTGGTATTTACAATCACTTACCCTGTCGGCTGCTGCCTTGACAGGGCAGTTCGGATCTCCCTACAATCAAATTGGGGTGCTGTATTCATTTCCTGCAATAAGTGCCGAAGGAATAGGTACTTAGCAGGCCAAAGTCAGGCTTGGGGTCGAGGGTGGCAGCAACTGTTCCACCCGCTTGCCAGCCCTGATTGAGAGCTGGGGACATGTCTGATTTACGGCTCAGTCCGCGCGAGCGGGTGGTGCTCACCGCCATCATCGAGTTGTATATCGCCACTGGCGAACCCGTGGCCTCGCAGGCCCTTGCGCGTTTGTTTGCCGACCGCGAGGGTTTGAGTTCCGCAACGCTGCGCAACGTGATGGCCGTGCTGGGCGAGTCAGGTCTACTCGAGCAGCAGCACACTTCAGCCGGGCGCATCCCTACCCCGGCCGCTTTTCGCTATTACGTCGAGCAGATTACACACACTAGCCAACTGGCGGCGGGCCAGCAATCCGCCGGCGCACTTCCGGCCAGCGCTTCGACTCTCAGCGACGCTCGACGGGGACAGATTGAGGAGAGTTTCTCCGGGGTCGCCAGCAGCCACGAGTATCTGGAACGGACTTCTCATGTACTGGCGCTCGTCTCCAGTGGGCTCGGAATTGCTCTCGCATGTTCGACCGAGGGGCAGGTGCTCGAACACATTCACTTCTCGCGGCTTTCTACAGGCAAAGTGCTCGCAGTCCTGGTGACGCAGGCCGGCGCCGTTCAGGACCGTGTCCTCGCGCTCGACCACGAACTTACGCACCTTGAGCTCGAAACTGCTGCCCGCTATCTGAATGAAAATTTTCGCGGCTGGCCCATCGAGCGCATACGTGCCGAGATAACCCGCCGCGTGGATGTGGAACGTGAAGCCTACCGCCAAATGCTGGCCTCGGTAGAGGAACTTTGCAGAAAGGGCGCTCTGGCTGCGGGAGAATCCGGCCCGATGATTTTCATTGATGGAATGGCCAACCTGATCACTTCGGAACTGGACCGGGAGCGCCTCCGCCAGATGCTTGTCGCGCTGGAAGCGAAGCAACGGCTCGTGGAATTGCTTAACGCCTATGTGGACGGCCGTAAGCAGGAAGTGCGCGTGGTCGTGGGATTGGACGAAGCGTCTCCCGCCATGCAGGACCTGGTGCTGATTGGCGCTCCGGCTCGCCTTGGCGGCGCAAATCTCGGTACGGTCGCCGTCATCGCGCCGACGCGCATCCAATATCAGGAAATGATTCAGGCAGTCAGTTACATCGCTCGACTCTCGGAACGCCTGCTTGAGATTCCCGCCGACTGAGCGGGATGTGACGGTTTCGAATTGGGGCTGGCTAGATGCTAAGCTCACTTCGCGCCTGATTCGGAATCTGCACTCGGTATTCGCGCCCAACAAGGCGCTACCCAAGAAAATACAATGGAATCAGGCACTGCCGATTTCTTGAGACAATGAACAGAGATATGCGAAAACAGGAGACAAAGTTGACGGAGTTGGAATCCCTTGAGATCGCTTCTGGGTCCGAAGCCGGAGAGCGGGCGAAAGAAGCTGCACAGGTGACTGCGCCCGCGGCCGATGGCGAATTAGCCATGGACGGCGCTGAAACGGTGTCCCGCGCGGAATTTGATCAGTTGAAGACCGAGCGCGATCAGCTGGTTGACCGCATCGCGCGCCTGCAGGCGGAGTTTGAAAATGCGCGCAAGCGTGCAGAGCGGGAGCGGCTGGAGTTTCGCGACTACGCGACCGGAAGTGTCGTTGAACAGTTTCTTCCGGTGCTCGACAATTTTGAACTGGCCCTCAAATCCGATGGCAATGCTCACCAGTTACGCTCCGGCGTGGCTCTCATCGTAAAGCAGATGGAAGAGGTCCTGAAGCAGATGCAGGTAGCGCCGGTTCCCGCGGTTGGCGAGGCGTTCGACCCGCGGATTCATGAGGCACTGGGCTCAGTGGATCGCGATGACCTACCCGACCAGCATGTGGCCGAAGAGATTCGCCGCGGTTATAAGCTGCGCGAGCGGTTGCTGCGGCCCGCGATGGTGCGCGTGGCTCACAATCCCAAGCAGAAAAGCGAATGAGTGTCGATTCCCATCAGGCGATTGAGTTCTCAAATCAAACAAGCGAGATTGAATCTAAGACAAGCGAATGAGTTCTAATACTAGAGTGAGCAAAGAAGATTACTACGAGGTTCTCGGCGTGACCCGCGAAGTGAGCGACCAGGAGTTGAAGAGTGCTTATCGCAAAAAAGCGCTTAAGTTTCATCCTGACCGCAACCCCGGGGACAAGGCAGCCGAGGAGAAGTTCAAGCAGGCCAGCGAGGCCTACCAGGTGCTGAGCGACGTGGACAAGCGGGCCGCATACGATCGCTATGGGCATGCGGGGCTGGGTGGGCCGGGTTTCGGCGGGAGCCCGTTTGCGGGCGGCGTCGACATTGGCGACATCTTCGGCGATTTGTTCGGGGAGATGTTCTCGATGGGAGGCAATGCGCAGCGCGGTTCGCGCCAGCAGCGCGGTGACGACCTGCGCTTCGACCTGACCATCGATTTCGAGGATTCGTTCTTCGGTACCGAAACCGAGGTGAAGATTCGGCGGCTTGAGATTTGTCCTAATTGCAAAGGCCGTGGCAGCGCCTCGGGGCGCGGACCCAGCGTGTGCAGTCAGTGCCAGGGCCGTGGTCAGCTGCGCTATCAGCAGGGATTTTTCTCTGTCGCGCGCACGTGCAGTGCATGCGGCGGCTCGGGTTCGGTCATCAGCGACCCTTGTGCGACATGCCGCGGAGAGGGCCGCGCAACCAGCGAAATCAAGCTCAATGTGAAGGTCCCACCAGGCGTCGAAGATGGAACCCGCATTCGCTACGCGGGCGAAGGCGACGCAGGGCGCGGTGGCGGTCCCAAGGGCGACCTGTACGTTGTGCTTGCTGTTCGACCCCATGATTTCTTCGAGCGCCATGGCTACGACTTGCATTGCGTGATTCCAATCAGCTTTCCGCAAGCGGCGCTAGGCGCGGAGTTCGAGATGCCGGGCATCGATGGGCCGGTCAATCTGAAGATTCCCGAGGGGACGCAGAGCGGACGAGAAGTGCGCGTTCGCGGGCGCGGCGTTCCTTATCTGAATGAGAAGGGCCAGGGCGATCTGATCGTGAAGGTCGTAGTGCAGATTCCCAGGAAGCTGAATCGCGGCCAACGCGAGCTTGTCACGAAACTGTCGGAGACTCTGACGGTGGACAACAAGCCGGCCTCGCCGGGGCTGATGGAAAAGATGAAAGATCTCTTCAACTAGTCTGAGGCGCGCGCCCCAGTCCGGCCGCCAGGAAAATCTCACTGTTTCACAATTTCCGTGAAGAGCCTGAAGGCCCGCTGCAACCCAATGATTTTGCTTGGGTTGCGCGAGGCTTCACTTTTTCACGCTTTCACGTACTTTCTGTTTCTCGGGATTCCAAAGACGCAAGTCATTCAATATGAACTATTTAACGGGCTCTTTCACAGTTTCACAGCAAAATACCCGCACTGGGAGGGGGGTGGGGGGTAGGGCAAGAAGCGCTCGCACTGCCGACGGGCGCATCGACGCCGGGGCAGGGGAGATTCTGAAGTGTTTCAAGGAAATTCCTGACGAGAGCGGAGACCGAAGTATTGCACTGGGTCGCCCAAACACGCGCGCTGCGGTAGTTCTCATCGGTAACGGTTAAAGTGAGATTTTTCATAGATTCGCATTCCGGCGGCGCGGTTGGTTTTTACGGCCGTCCTATCTACATCAATTGTGCGCCAGATGATCGTAATTATCTGCAAATGGGAGTAGCAGGAGGCTAAACGCCCTTTCTCCATTAACATGGGTGTGCGCGGGCCCCGCTGCGCGAAGACTTTCCCGTAATTTTTCCAAGGAGGATCCATGCGCCGTCGATCATTTGTTGCTGCTTTGCCGCTGGCTGCGGCCGGCACACTCACCGGGTTTCGCGCCGAGGCTCAAGGGCAGCAAGGGGCTGGATCGCCGAATGCGGAATCGGGGTCGGCTATGCCCAGGTTTCAGTCGACGGGCGCGGAGCGATTTGAACGGCCGGATGTTCATGCTGGGGACCGGCCTTCCGGAGCCAGCTTTGCAAGCAGGTCGGCGGCCATGGGCTGCTCGGGCGCAGCGGGAACGGCGCATCCGCTGGCGACGCTGACGGCTATCGAAATGTTGAAACGCGGAGGCGCGGCGGTGGATGCGGCGATTGCCGCCAACGCCTGTCTTGGATTTCTTGAACCGACCAGTTGCGGCCTGGGCGGCGATTGCTACGCGATGATCTGGGATCCAAAACTGAGCAAGGTTGTTGGGATGGCGGGTTCGGGCCGTTCGCCGAAGTCGCTCAGCCTCGAGACGGTGCGGCAGCATGCTGTGAATGGAGTGATTCCGAAACTCGGCGCGATTTCGGTTTCGACCCCCGGAGCGCTCGACGCGTGGTGGACGCTGCACCAGCGTTACGGCCGGCTGAAGTGGGAAGAAATTTTTCAGCCGGCGATTCATCTCTGCGAGTCAGGCGTGCCGGTACCGCAGATTATCGGGTTTTATATCAAGCGCAACCTGGCGGCCTTTCTGCGGCCGGGCTCGGGCGTGGAAGAGACTGCGAACGCGGTGCACACCTTTGCGCCTGGAGGCAAAGCGCCGGGCGAGGGAGACGTGTTTCGCAATCCCGACTTGGGGCGCACTTACCGCATGATTGCCGAGGGTGGTCGCGACGCATATTACGATGGGCCGATTTCGAAGGCCATCGATGCCTATTTCAAGCGTATCGGCGGATGGTTATCAGCGAGCGATCTGCGCGAGCAGCACGCGGAGTGGAACGAGCCGCTGGTGACCAAGTATCGTGGCGTGGATGTTTATGGGATGGCCGCGAACACGCAGGGACTGGCGACGCTGCAGATCCTGAATATTCTTGAAAACTTTGATCTGCGGGAAATGGGTTTTCAGTCCGCAGCGTCGATTCATGCGCAGGTGGAGGCCAAGCGCCTGGCGTATGAAGACCGTGCACGCTACTATGC
>JBARBP010000078.1:0-10439 GCA_049793195.1 Occallatibacter sp.
TGGGAGGCGGAGTGGGTGTGGGGAACGGCACCGGAGCAGGTCCAGGTTCAGGTGGCGGCTACGGAGGTGGTCTCATGAGCGTTGGTGGAGGCGTGAGCGCACCCCAGGTCATCCATTCCGTTGAGCCCGAGTTTACCGAGGAGGCTCGACGAGCCGATTACCAGGGTACGGCTACGATTCAACTGATCGTCGATTCACAAGGGGATCCGCAAAATGTCAGGGCGGTTCGTCATTTGGGAATGGGTCTCGACCAAAAAGCTGTGGAAGCGGTAAAGCAATATAGGTTCAGACCCGCGATGTACCAGGGACATCCTGTATCAGTGCAGATGGTGATTGAAGTGGATTTCCATTTGCATTGAGAGCCCTGTCAATTGAATTCAGAGTAGCGAAATCAAGTTCTTCTGCATCATGTGCGAGGGAGCTACTGCATTGCTTCCTGCGTCGATTGCGTTTGCTTTGCTGAGGCCGCGTAATACCCGCGGCGCGTTCTAACGGCTAGGCGGCCGTGGTTCGGTGCAATTGCTTCGACATGCACAACCCTGTAACCTCCCTGGCTGGCCGGTCTCGACGCATGGTAGTCGACTGTGTACTGGTCGCGGATATCGCGCGCAACCTGCGCGGCGATTCCATCTACATCCTGGAGAGAACGGGGGAAATAGGCGACGCCGCCAGTTTCCCGCGACAGAGTTTCCAAAGCGATTCTGGTCTTTTCAGATTCTTCGGGCTTGGCGTCAAAGAGAAGTCCAATGGAATAAACCACAGGCCCGCCCAGGTTCTGAACACGGCGGACGGTCTGGTCGAGGCTAAGGTGCGATGCGTTGTCTTCGCCGTCGGTGACGATTAGAATAGCTTGCTTCCTCAGTTTTGCATGTTTGGCAAGTTCATCCGCGGCAGCTGCCACCGCATCGTACATGGCCGTGGTTCCCGCGGAATCGAAGCGCGAGAGACCGCGATTGAGCGCGACAAGGTCGGTGGTAAATCCCTGGTCAAGAAAGGCACGATCGGAAAAATTCACGACAAAGGCTTCGTCGCGCAGATTCGACGCCCTCAAGAGATGATATGCGGCCGCATTGACAGTCCAGCGTTTGTCGCGCATTGAACCCGAGTTATCGACGAGAATACCCAATGAAACGGGGAGGTCCTGGTGCTGAACTGAGTTAATGGATTGCGGAACACCGTCCTCCCATACCCGGAAGTCCGTCTGCTTCAGATCTTCGACAGAACGGCCCTTCTCGTCTATCACAGTGCAACTCAGCAAGACTTCATCCACATCTGCATGGAGGGTGTACATTCCGTTCGGCAGTTTCTGAAGTTCAGCGGGGTTGGCGGCAGTGGACGGCGATGGCGAGTTTGGAATTGCGCCGGTGTTTGATCGCGGAATGTTGCTTAGAGGCGCGACAACATCGGGATCGGGGGAAGGAATTGGATCGCGATCAAGATCGAGACGAGGTTGAATCTCAGGCCGCGTGGGGTCCTGGATCGCGCGCGGCACCTGGGGAGCCGTAACCGGCGACGGGACCTGGGCTTGGGAGAACGAGAGCAGTTGGATCGATGACAGCAGTACCAGGATGGCAAGGTGAATGGATCGAATTGGAAATGATTTCATCAAGAGCCCCCGAAACGGCGCAATGCAAGTAAATGCTAAGTAGATCTGATGCAGGAGCAGGCCAAAGCAGCCATTCGTGTGGGTCGCTATTTATGGAGCGAAATTCGTTCCGTAGATTCGAGTGACCATTCGGATCGTAGTCGAGCCTACCCTGAAGACGAAAGCACGGCAAAGTCTTGTCGGATGCTTAATCGTGTTCGCAGGCACCTGTTGCCCGTAGGTAAAAGTGAAGTTGTCCAAGACCGTAGTATCTGACGATTGGTGGAAAATTGCCGTCCATCCGGCAGTTGACGGCGATGTCGCACCACCTTTTGGGAACGGCGAACGGCGGATAGGTCTTGCCAATATAAGTGGTCACGCCGTTCAGCTCACTTGACTGGAACGGCGGCGTACGGATCTGCAATTATGAAAACGCCGGCGGCGCCAGTTTACGACCCGATTCTGACTCTTCGTTAGGCAATCTTCTGCTGTTGATCTTGCTTAAGTGATTCGTCTACACGTGCGGAGAGGAGTTTCTTTGCTTTCTCAAGGTTGCGACGCCGGGAAGCACTAAGTGACTTGCCGGCATGGCTGATGTAAAACGAGAGCACTCTCATCCCTGAGGCAGGGCCCTGGGGAGACACTTCCTTCGATGCCAGCGAATCCGCGATCGTTTTTGGGTCCTTTGCAAAGAGGCCAGCAGGCGGGAGAGCGCAGCCCGGTCTCGAGTCCCTGGTCCAGCCATTCTTCGGTGAACTCATCATTCGAATCTCTTGGTTGGAACTCTTCATCCACGGTGTGCGCTGATTATATTTCGGATCGGCTTGATGTCCTTCGACTCGCGTTTCGCTGCAACTGTCCCTGTGTCTTGGAATTCTTGGTTTTCATTTGACTTGCCTATTGATTGTGAGATGCGGATGCCGAAAGCCCGGTTGCTCTTTACAGACTTCGCAAGCAGTCACCATTTGTTATTGACGGGAAATGTCAGAGTTTCCCCATCCGGTCCGGGCCTGGCCAGCGGTATCCGATTGCTTCCCTGTCGGCTCCAGCACGCGAGACGGCCACTGATTTTTGGAGAGTAGAAGTGCGTGGCATTGGAGCACTTAAACATCAAGTGCGATGGACGCGATTATGGCTATCGCTTGCAATTGGAATTCAAGCCTTTCTCGCAACTGTTAGCCGAAAGGCTGCAGGATATGAAACTGGTCCAAGCTGGTGCAGAGGAGTGTTGGGGAAGTATTCGAGCAATTCCCTGCTACACCTTGTTTTGAAAAATCAGGAAGCACGCTGGAAGCTCTCAATCCGAGAATGAGGTGGCTAGCCCACATGTCGGGTGCGGCAACTCTGAACCACTCGGGTGGGGAGTGGAGAACCACCGGCGCTGAAGGACAACTCGGATCATCCCTCATCCGGTGGACAGGGGCGCTCCGGACGGTGGAACCCGTTATTGGAGGCGCGGAATGAGTTCAAGAATGGCCCGAAAGCGGTTACAATCCGTGAGTAATTGATCTACCAGATATCTTCAACAAAAGGCCGCCGAGTTGGCAGGCTTTTGATGTTGGTGGCGATTACGGCGCTCGAAGCAAGACTACTCCGGGCCGACGATGTTCCGTTACTGCACGGAGACCGTGAGATTCGAGAATTGCCACGTCTCCTTCGCGCTGAGGGAGCTATCCGATTGGGCATAGATCCCTACGACTCCTCCTCCGGCAGGTGCACTCCCCGTGAGAGTATCGACAAGTTGATTGTTGATATAGAGCCACGCCGAGTTGCCCTTGGTTTGTACCCGCAAGGTGTTTGTTTTTCCCATGCCCTGAAGCATGGCTGTGCTGGGCGTCGAGTTCACGACGAAGACCCAATTTCCGGCGGTCTTTTGAGCAAATTGAAACACGCCAGTCGTCGGATTGATCAGGAACATGTAGTGGTTGTTGTAGTCCGTTGCCCAGAACTCAAGTCCCGCCATCTGGTTTTCCGACTTGTCGGCCGCCAGCGTGTTGAAGGTGGCACAGATATTCGCGTCTCCAAACTGGTTGCCGCCATATTGAACCGCTTGTCCATAGCCGCCCTGCGAAAGGATGATTTCGCCTTTGCCGTCCTGAGCCATGACCTGCGCCTGGGTGCCCGTTTGGATGTTGAGGAAGGTGTCTCCGTTCGGGAACTGATCCTGGAAGATAACGTTTCCGGGGCAGGCGGCCGATGCGGGGAGGGGAGTTGCAGACTGCGTTGCCGCCACGGCAAAGTTTGTGAAGTCAAATGTTTCGGTTGATGTGGCCGTATTGACCGATTCACTATAGAAACCGACTTGGCCTCCACCAGCCGGCGGAGTACCCGTGAAAGAACCGACCTGCTGATCGTTGATAAACAGTGTGGCCGTATTCCCCTTGGTTTGCACGCGTAGCGCGTTTGCCTTCCCCATGCCCTGAGCCAGCGCCGGGCTAGCAGTCCAAGCAACGGGAAAACTCCATTGGCCGGTCGTGAGCTTTTGACCAACCTCAAACTGGCCGTTTGCGGGGTTAATGAGGAATACGTCATAAAGGTTGTAATCCGCTGCCCAGAAGACCAAGCCCTCAACTTGCCCTTCGGCTTTGTCGGTTGCGAGAGAGCTGACGGTAATACACGCATTTGCATCTCCATAGCGGGCGCCCCAGTATTCTTCAAGGCGAACAAATCCCGGTTGCAAGAGGGAAGTCTCGGCTTTGCCGCCCTGGATTACGATTTTGGATTGGGGAGTCGGAGTCGTGTCCCAGGCAGGGAGTGGGGAAGTGAACGCGTCCTGCGCGACCACGGTTCCAGGGCAGGTGGCTGCCGCGGCGGGAAGTAGGGAAAACAAACTGGCCAGAAGGCCTGTTGTGACTGCGATACGCATGGAGTCTCTCCTCCCTGGCGGACTACGGGATGGCAACTGTGAAATTGGTGAAGTCGAAGGTATCGGGGCTGGACATTTGATCTC
Source organism: Occallatibacter sp. (assembly GCA_049793195.1). Taxonomy (GTDB): domain Bacteria; phylum Acidobacteriota; class Terriglobia; order Terriglobales; family Acidobacteriaceae; genus Telmatobacter. The sequence goes on from JBARBP010000078.1 coordinate 4,536, forward strand.
CAGTGTCGCCAATGAAGCCAAAGGACCCCCCGCCTGCGGGTGGTGTGCCGCTCAACGTTCCCACCTGCTGATCGTTGACGAACAAGGTTGCTGTATTTCCCTTCGTGAGCACGCGCAATGTGTTCGTCTTGCCCGTGCCTTGAAGGATTGCGGGGCTGGCGGTCAAGTGGACCGGGTAGCTCCATTTGCCAGAGGAAAGTTGAGCAACGGAGAAGAGGCCGTCGGGATTGATTTCGAAGGTGTAGTAACTGGCGAAACCGTCGGCCCAGAACACGATTCCGGCATCCTGCTTCTCTGACTTATCGGTTGCCGGGGTCACGAAAGTCACGCAGACGTTTGCATCTCCATAGCGGAAGCCTGAGTAAAGTTCCACGCGCGCCTGTCCGGGCTTCTGAATGACGAGCTCCGCTTTGCCGCTCTGAATGGCAATCGTGGCTGTGTCATTCTCAGTCATATTCAATACAGGATTCACGGAGTTGAACGAATCCTGCAGGACCACGGTTCCGGGGCAAGTGGCCGCCACAGCCGGCAGTGCGGAAAACAGGCCGATGAGCAGCCCGGTGGTTGCTCTTATGCGCATTGAGTACCTCCAAATGTTGGCGCAAGCGAATCCGTGTGGCCTTGCGCGGGACGAACGAAAAAGATATGGCTGATTCACTGGCGATTCCAATCCCTGGGGCAGCCGAGCAGGCCAATGCAATGCCATCTCAGGCTTGTTCCGGCTTGACGCCGCGCAATCGATTACAACCACACTGGGAGTCCCGGTCTGGGAGTTCCCGGCGACGGATGAAGACTGATGGGGCACAAGCGGCTGGGAACGACGCTCGGACTGCACCGCAACTTGGCTCAGTAATTCAGGTGTGACCTCAAACGGACCTTTGGGGACTCTCCTCTCGTGCGGGCCTTGGTGACCGGGGGAAGGGCGACCTGCTGAGTAACCTAACGATATCGCGAAACTGCCGGGATCATCAATGAATTCCTGGGATTCTTTGCCGAAATTCTCTGCGGCAAACGCGACGATGGCGGGGCGGCATGCGGCTCCTGGCGCCTGTTTGAGGCATGAGCTTGAGGGCGTGAAGTGTTTGATCAATTCGATGTTTCGGCGGGAGGGGGAGGATCGGCGGTGAATCTAAGCAGCAGCGAGGTGGGGTTGAACGGCGAAGTTCTTAATGGTCTCGATGAGCGTGAATGAATTCAGCTTGTACAGACAGAGGGCGGCCTGGATGCCGCCGCCGGCAAGTGACAAGTGGGTGGCTGACAGCAAACGCGACTCGATTGAAGGTTCAAGGGGTTCCTGGAAATGGAGCACTCCGTAGCTGAATCTTGGCCCCGGCAGGCCGTCGATCAAGTCCTCAAACTCGATCAAATCGAACCGGACAGCAACCTGCAGGCCATTGGAACCCGTGACGATGCCTTGAATGCCAAAAACCTGTCGATTGGTCCTTGTCTCCATGCTCATCAGGGGCCCTCACTTTAAATTGCCTGCCTTTGCCCGATCAGATTAAGCGAAAACTGGAGCCGATTATGTGATTTAGATCACTCAATTTGAATCCGAGGCATTCGGCGCGGTTTGGCCATGGTGCATTTAGCCCAATCCCGGGCATTCATACTCCAGGGAACTTGGCCGAGGCTTCGGCCTCTTGAACGGTGGCTGCCAGGGAGAGAACCTTGTCAAGGCGTGTGATTTGCAGCACGCTGAGGACGCGGGGATTCACACCGGCGATCACGAGCTGCACTCGCCTGCCTCGGCAATAGACCTCGTGGTTAATGAGCTCGCTCATACCTGCCGAATCCAGGAAGGAAACTCCGGTAAAGTCGAGGATTGTGAGACGGGGCGGCTCGAAATCGCGGAATTGTGCTCGAAGGGGAAGGACGGTGGCGAGAGTGAGCGGTCCGGTTAGCCGCAGAATCACGGTTCCGGGTCCGATGCCGGGAAGGCGGTCAATTGTCAGGGGAGTGTCTGGGGCCATGGTGCGATCAGTTTAGGGAATGGAGCTCGCTTTGTCGCTGGAAATGTGCGCGGAGCGGAATTGCGCTGAAATCCAGAATGGAGATCCTGGAGCGATGGGGATGGATTTTCAAAGCTGATTGAAGGCGGGCGGGCTGGAATCCACGCTGGGGAGTCAACTATCCTGAGTTAACCTCGTCTAAAGGGACGAAGGTGTATTCCCCTGAACACTATGCGAAATCGACCCGTTCTTTTTTTTGCACTGTTCGCCCTGGCCTTGTTGTGCCTGCCGTTCGCGGCGCTTGCGCAGCAGCCAGCGCAGCCAGCCGGCGACCAACCCATGACTACCCTCAAGGTGCAGGCTCGAGAGGTTCTGATGCCGGTTACGGTGCGCGACAAGAAAGGTGAGCTCGTTCCCAACCTTGCGGTTGGCGACTTCACGCTGACCGAGGATGGTCGGCCGCAGGTTATCAAGAGCTTCTCGCGGGAGAGCAATCTACCGTTTCTGGTGGGCCTGCTTGTGGATACGAGCCGCAGCGTTTCCTCGGCCATGGAAGACGAGCGCAAGGCGGGAACGAAGTTTGTGGACCTGATGCTGCCAGAGGACCCCAAGGCAGCGAAGGCAGGCGATCAGGCATTCCTGATCCACTTCGATCGCGAGGTCGAGCTGCTGGAGGACTTTACCAACTCGCGCGACAAGTTGCACCACGAGATCGATGGAATGGGACCGACATCGACGGAGCGGAACTCTACTTCCAACGGCCCGGAGACGAGCGGCGATGACCGGGGCAGCCAACGTAGCACCCGCGGAGGCGGGACGCAGCTTTACGACGCGATTTTTCTGGCGGCGGACGAGTTGATGAAGCCCAAGGATGGGCGCAAGGCGCTGGTGGTGTTTTCCGACGGCGAGGACCGGGGAAGCAAGGAGAACCTGAACGACGCGATTGATTCGGCGGATCACGCTAATTTGGCCATTTATACGGTCTACTTCAAAGGCGAACAGGAACGCCAGTCGAGCGATAGCTATCCCGGCGGCGGGCGGCGCGGTGGTGGCTGGCCGGGCGGTGGCGGCGGCTATCCCGGTGGGGGCTATCCAGGAAGTGGCGGCGGTTATCCCGGTGGCGGTGGCGGGCGTCGCGGCGGCGGGGAAACCAAACCGACGGTCGATGGCAAGAAAATCATGGAAGAGATTGCGACACGGACCGGAGGGCGCTACTTCGAGGCCAAGAAGAAGGATAACCTGGAAGAAATTTACAACTCGATTGCCGAAGAGCTGCGCGGGCAGTACCTGCTCTCGTACACGCCCGACAAGGCGAACAACGATGAGGAGTTCCACAAGATCGCGCTCAAGGCAAAGAATGCGGATCTGACGGTGACGACGCGGGAGGGGTACTACTCCGCAGATAAATAGCTGCGACGGTTGCCGTGGAGCAGCCGCCGCAGCATTCCACCAAGTCCCTGGCCCTGACTGCAGCGACTCTAGGCCACTGCAGATTGCTCAAAGCGCGTCTCAACCTGGAGCAAGTCGTCGAAGAGCGCATGGTAATTGAGCATCGCCAATCGCAGTTCTTCCGTGGTTGCCAAATTCCTGGCCGCCCGCGTGGTAATTTCGTTCGCTGCGCGGTAGGACTCTACAAGATCAGCGTGATCGACTGAAAGATCGGCAGCGCGCTGTTCAAAGCGCTCAGAGGGAAAACCGCGAGTTCTGAGAATGGCATTGATCAGCTCATCGGCCTCAATCACGGCACCTCGGGGATGATCGACAAAGCGCGACTGCACCAGTTCCCACGCGGCTAGAAACTGTGTGCGCTCCATAGACTTCAGATCGCGAATCTTCAGCAACTCAATGCGTTTTTCGCGAGCCAGAAGCCTGTCCTCGGCGTTTTTCCTTGAGTCCGATTGCCGAAGCAGCAAATCGTATTCAGGCCCGAACCGCAACCGCAAGTTCCGGGTCTTCTCGTTGCGTTTTCGCTCAACGATCACAACAACCAACGAGAGGACAAGCAGAACAACAGCGACCGCGCCAACGATCATTGCAGGATTAATATGTTCAAAATTCATCAGGTTACCTCATCATCGAACCCAGCTTGCAGCAGCCTTGCGATTGAGGATTTGTGAACCTTTCTTGACTCCCCTGCAAATGGATACTGCTCTCGCCAGGTTCGTTCATGGTAGTTGGATGGGGTTGGGGCGCGTGCTGTTGCTTGCGAAGGTGTGACGCGGGGCTGGAGGAAATCCAGACTCGTGCGATGCACAAAGGGCGCAGCCAGTTGGCTGCGCCCTTTGTGGTTTGAGCTATGCGGCGATTACTTGATTCCGTGGAACTCCGTGCCTTTCTCTTCGAGGGCCGCCTGCGCCGCTGCGAGCCTTGCCGTCAGCAGACGGAAGGGCGAGCAGGAGACGTAGTTTAGGCCGATCTTGTGGCAGAACTTGACGGACTCGGGATCTCCGCCATGCTCACCGCAGATGCCGACCTTGAGGTTGGCGCGGGTGTTGCGGCCCTTGGCGGTGGCCATCTTCACCAGTTGCCCAACGCCGGCCTGATCAAGAGTGGCGAAGGGGTCCTGCTTGAAGATGCCGAGCCGCATGTAGGCCGGAAGGAAGTTGTTGATGTCGTCACGCGAGATGCCGTAGGTGGTCTGCGTGAGATCGTTGGTGCCGAAGCTGAAGAACTCAGCCTCTTCCGCGATCTGGTCGGCGGTGAGGGCCGCGCGCGGCAGCTCGATCATGGTGCCCACCATGTAATCGACCTTGGCCTTCTTCTCCTCAAAGACTTCGGCGGCAACGCGGCGAACGATAGTGGCTTGGTTGCGCATTTCTTCGATGGAGCCGACGAGCGGAATCATGATCTCGACATGCGGATCGCCGCCCTTGGCCTTGGTAGCGACCGCGGCTTCGATGATGGCGCGCACCTGCATTTCGGTGATCTCGGGGAAGGTGATGCCGAGACGGCATCCACGCAACCCGAGCATGGGGTTCTGCTCGTGGAGTTCTTCAACGCGAGCCAGAAGCGAGCGCAGATCTTTCAGCTTCTGCGAGCGGGGCTTGGTCTCTTCCAGGCGGGCGATCTGAACGAGCAGGTCTTCGCGCTTGGGGAGGAACTCGTGCAGCGGAGGATCGAGCAGGCGGATCGTGACCGGCAGCGACTCCATGGCCTTGAGCAGGCCGGTGAAGTCAGCGCGCTGCATGGGCAGCAGCTTTTTCAGCGCGGTGCGGCGGTCCTTTTCGTTGTCTGCCAGAATCATGGTGCGCATATGCTCGATGCGGTCCTCTGCAAAGAACATGTGCTCGGTGCGGCAGAGACCAATGCCTTCAGCCCCGAACATGCGAGCCTGTTTGGCGTCGCGAGGAATGTCGGCGTTGGCGCGGATCTTGAGCTTGCGGACCGGGTCGACCCAGCTCATGAACTTGACCAGGTCGGGGTCGTCGGGCTGTGCGTCGAGGGTCTTGAGCCGGCCCGCAATCACGCGGCCGGTGGTGCCATCCAGCGAGATCCAGTCACCTTGCCTGTAGGTGTGTCCCTTGACGCGGAGTTCCTTCTTAGCTTCGTCGACTACGCATTCGCCGGCGCCAGCCACGCAGCACTTGCCCATGCCGCGGGTGACGACAGCAGCGTGCGAGGTCATGCCGCCGCGTGAGGTGAGAATGCCGTCGGCAACTTCCATGCCCGCGATATCTTCAGGCGTGGTCTCGCCGCGGACCAAAACGATGACTTTGTAGGAACCATCGGCGTGACGCTTGACCGCTTCCTCTGCGGTGAAGACGATCTGTCCGACTGCCGCGCCGGGAGAGGCAGGCAGGCCGGTGGCCAGCACTTCAATCTTCTCGCCCTTTTCAACCAGGCGCGGAACAAGGAAGTCATAAAGCTGGTTGGGCTCTACGCGGTGAATCGCTTCTTCCTGCGTGATCAGGCCTTCGCGAACCATATCGATGGCGACGCGAACTGCAGCCAGGCC
>JBARBP010000079.1:0-23570 GCA_049793195.1 Occallatibacter sp.
CTTTTGTCGCCGCTTCAGAACAGGCCGGCCAAGTCATCGACCACCACGTGGACAAGAGCGGTACTCTGGGCGCCGATCCACGCAGCGAAGTCACCGATTACATTCGCACTAAAGAACTGCAGCCGGACACCATGCTCGCTCTCCGCGAACTGGTGCAGGACCTGGGGCACGAAGTGGCTCTCTACAAGGAGTTCAAGGCGGTTCCCGCGCAGGACCAGAGCAACGTTCGCAACGACATGTATGTGGCTAACGACGCCATCCGGTTGATGCGGAAGGCCAAGAATCCGGCCTTCACCGCCCAAGAGACCGCCGTGCTGGCCAACTATCAGGGCAAGGTGGACAAGGCTACCAAGTTTATCCCTGGTTGGGTGAAGGTTGCCGTGGCGTTGGCTCTGGGCATGGGAACAATGGTGGGCTGGAAGCGCATCGTAATCACGGTGGGCGAGAAGATCGGCAAGGAGCATTTGACCTACGCCCAGGGAGCCTGCGCCGAACTGGTCGCCATGGCCACCATTATGGCCGCTGACAACTTCGGCTTGCCGGTAAGTACGACGCACGTCTTGAGTTCGGGCGTGGCGGGTACAATGGCCGCCAATCGCAGCGGCCTCCAGGTCGCCACGCTCCGCAACATCGCTGCAGCCTGGGTCTTTACCCTGCCGGCGGCTGCTTTGCTCTCAGGAACTCTTTTCTGGGCGTTCCGGCAAGTTACTCACTAGGCTGCTTTTTGGCTGCATTTGAAGGCGTCCGGCGCTCGCTGGACGCCTTTTTCCTTGTCTTCAACAGGCAGGGAGTTTGTCACGCGCGCAGGGCCGCTCCACATCCGGTACCATACTTGAGGTACCTATTGTCGAATGAGCCTTAAAGCAAAGCTGGAAGCCGTAATCTACGCCGCCGAAGAACCGGTCACGTTGACCCAACTCGCCCTGCTTTTCACTGCCGACGCACTGGAGTGGAAGGCGGAGCAGGAGGCCGCTGTGGCCCTGGCTGCCGAAGTCACCGCACCCGCAACCGCGGAAAACGCCGAATTTGACCATTTGCTGGCGGGGGAAGCCGAACCTGCGGAGCTTGAACCGACTGAAGAGGCTGGGCAAGAGGTGGCTGCGGCCACGGCTGAAGAGCCTGCCGTCGAGGCTGTTTCGGAAGCCGGCAGTGAGACGGAGGCTGCCGAAACTGGCTCGGTAGTCGCTGAGAGTGAAGACTCCGAACTGGACCAGGAGGCCGATAAGAGCGCCGAGCCGGTCTCCGATGCGGAAGCTGAGACTGCGCAGTCCGAAGAGGCCGCGGCTGAAGCCTCCTTGAAGCGCGAAGCTCGCATGCGCGATCGTCAGGTGAAAGAGATTCTGCGGCAATTGCTCGATGAGTTGATTGCCGAATACGCGTCTGATAATCGCGGCGTGGAGATTCGGGAGATTGCCGGCGGTTACCGGATGGCCACCAAGCCAGAGTGCCACGACGCGGTCCGCTCCTTTGTGAAGAGCCTGAAGCCGGCGCTGAAGCTGTCGCTCCCGGCGCTTGAAACGCTGGCGGTTATCGCCTACAAGCAGCCTGTGACGGCGCCCGAGGTGAATGAGATTCGTGGCGTGGATTCGTCGGGTGTGTTTGGGTCGCTGCTGGCGCGCAAGCTGATCGCGACCGCAGGACGCAAGCCGGTGATTGGACGGCCGATTCTCTACAAGACGACCAAAGAGTTTTTGATGCGCTTTGGCCTGAAGGATGTGACCGAGCTGCCGTCGATGGAAGAGTTCGAGAAGATGGCGGCCATCGAGTTGGACGAACCGGAGATGGAAGGACAGCCAGAGACCTCGCCTGCGGTACGGGAAGATCCGAACCTGGAATTCGATGCGGCGCGGAGCGACGAACCTTTGGATGAGCCGGCCGCTGGCCTTGAAGACGAAGCAACCATCGAGGCCGCGCCTGCTGCGCCTCCTCTCACAGAGTAGGCAGAAACAGAGGCATTCCCCATGGCAACGAAGAAGGCCGCGAAGTCCGCCAAAACGGGCGAACCGAAAACCAAGCCGATCAAACAGAAAGCGAAGGTCGCACCGCGGAAAGCAAAGGCTACGCCGGAAGCTGAAATTCCGGAGGCCACGCAGGCCGGCGGAATTGGCGATCCGGTTTTCGGCTCGGCTGATGACACAGTAAGTGTCACGATTGGTGACCCGATTGGCGACACGAGCGATGGCGAGGCGAGAACCTTGCTGGCGGATGAGCCTGCGCCTGAGGTCGCTGCTGAGGAGAGTTTCGCGGAAAAAGCGGGTACTGGAGAAGCCTCGGAAGAGGAAGAGGGTGAAGAGGAGTTCACTTCTGCAGAGCGGCCTCCTGCGAAGCTTGAGCGGTTGCAGAAGATTTTGTCGCAGGCCGGCGTGGCGAGCCGCCGTAAAGCCGAGGAGATGATCGAGCAGGGGCGCGTGCAGGTGAATGGTGCAGTGGTGACCGCGCTGGGGACCAAGGCCGACGCCAATCGCGATCACATCCGCGTGGATGGCAAGCTGCTGCACGGCGCGGAGCGGCTGCGCTATTTTGTGCTGAACAAGCCGAAGGGCTTTGTCACGACGGTCAAGGACCCCGAGGGGCGACCGACGGTGATGCAGTTCTTTGACAAGATGCGCGAGCGGCTTTACCCGGTGGGCCGGCTGGACTACATGAGCGAGGGGCTGCTGCTGGTGACCAACGACGGCGACCTGGCCAACAAGCTCACCAAGGCTGGGTCGGGTGTGGAGAAGGTTTACCTGGTGAAGGTGGCTGGTCAACCGACAGAGTCGGAACTCGAGCTGCTGCGCGGCGGCGTGAATATTGAACGGGGCAAGCCGGGATCGCCACAGGTGCGGACGTCGCCGGCGCGGATTCGCCAGGTGCGGCAGGGCGATAATCCGTGGTACGAAGTTGTGCTCATCGAAGGCCGCAACCGCGAACTGCGCAAGATGTTTGTGGCGGTGGGACATTTTGTGGAGAAGATTCGCCGCGTGGGTTATGGCCCGCTGGTTCTGGACCAGGAGCCGGGCAACATGCGCGAGCTGGAGGCGGAAGAGCTGGCGGCGCTGCGGCTGGCGGCCGAGGGCAAGCTACGAACGCCGAAGGCAAAGGAAGTACGGCGCCGCAATTTGGCTGATGCGCAGTTGCCCACCGTCAAGCCGAAGCCGAGCCGTCCCAACCCAGGCAAGCCGTTCGCGGCGCGCCCACCGTTTGAAGCGCAGAAGTCGTTCGCGGCAAGGAAGCCGAGCGAACCTGGAGAAATTGAGACTCGTCCAGAAACTGGCGAGCGTTCAAGCGGATTCAAGCCCCGGCGAGACTTTGGGGCAGAGAAGACGTTCCGACCGGCTCGTCCAGCGGGTGGGGGATTTCGGCCGGCAGAAGGACGAGGCGGTGCCGAGCGCGGCAAGTTTGGGGCGAAGAAGTTTGATTCCGTGGGATCGGGTGCTGTGCGGCCAGCCTGGAAGAAAGACGATCGCGCACCGCGGCCACAGGCGCGGTTTGGTCCGGGCGCGACTGGAGAGCGTCGGCCACCGGCGGGAAAGCCGTTCGGGGACAGGCCGGCGGGGCGTGTCTATGGGGCACAACCTGCCGTGCCAGCAGCAGGCCGCGGCTTTGGAAGCAAGCCGGCGGGAAGACCATTTGCAGGAAAACCGTTTGAGGGAAAATCTGGTGCTGGTAGACCGCCTTTTGGCAAGCCGGCGTGGGCAAAGACTGGCGGGAGTGATCGGGGGCCGAGCAATCGTCCGCCGTTCAAGAAGCCAAGCTCGCCGCGGCGTGATGCGCCCGCACAGACGGATGATTTCGCTCCCATCAAGCCTGGCGGTTTGCGGATTGATCCGGTGGGACCGGATCGCTACGAGGCGCGCGGCCCCAAGACTTTCAGCAAACCTCCGGTCCAGTCCGGCGTAGGGCGGCCAAGCTTCGATCGTTCGGGGACAGGTAAGTCAAGTTTTGGTAAACCTGGATTCGAAAATCCCCGGTCCGGAGGGGCTCGCTTCGAAAGGCCGCGAACGGCGGAAACTCGTTTTGAGAAGCCGCGTTTCGAAAAATCCCGTTTCGATCGCGCGGGTTCTGGGCGTTCGGACGGTCCTGGGCGCGGCGGCCTAGGCTCTGGCAGTGGGCGCCCACCTCGCAGCGAAAGCGGATTGGCACGGCCTTTCACCACCAGCAGCGGTAAACCCAGGGCTGGCGGCGCGCGGCCGGCGAGCAAGCCTTTCAAGCCCGGTGGATCGGCGAAGCCGCGGCCTGGCGGGTTTTCGAAATCAGGGCCAAAAGGTGCGGGCTTCAAGGGAAAACCTGGCGGAGCAAAGCGAAGCGGATCACGACCCGGGAACAAGAGGCGCGGCTGAGCTGAATTTGGATTCATTCAGAATTTGATCGGGCTGCAATTCGCGAGTGATAGGCTGACCTGTATCAAGGAGCCCGCATGGCGAACAGCTTTGGTACTGACATTCTGATTCAGGCGCCCGATCCGCAGGCAGCGGCTCGGTTCTATATCGAGAATCTCGGCTTCGAAATCACGGACCCTAACCCTGGCATGATCGGACTGCATGGTCCGAACATCAGCCTCTTTATTGAACCGGGCCCGACATTGGGGCCGGTACTTGAGGTCACTGTCGACGATGTAGGGGAAGCCGCGCGACGCCTTGTCGAAAAGGGCTGCGTGGTGGTCAAGGATGAACCGGAGTTTCCGCGAACCTACGTCAAGGATCCCTTTGGACTGATCTACAACCTGACTTGCTAAGGAAGCAGTGAAGGTGCCAGAGAAGTGAAAGAGCGCGGATTGGGTCAAGACGCAGAAGCCGCATGATCCAGATGAATCGATCGACTGCTCGGGAATTGCCGTTTCCGTGCCGCCAGTTTCCGCGCTAGAATTTAAGCGTCAGCCATGTTTAGCCGCTCCGCAGTTCGAATCTCCTCGACGCCTGTCCTCAAGCGGTTTCGCCGTGGACACCCCGACCGTGGACGGCGTTCATCCCTCTGAGCGATCGACGCACTTGTAGTGTGAATCCCGGGTCTCAACAGCGAGACCTGGGGCACCCGCGTCAGGCGGAATCGTCTTGTGAAAATCATTCCGACCTTGAGCGCTTTCGAGCTTCGATATCCATCCGCATGGGATGCGGATAGAAAGGTCTCTCCCCAATGAATAGTTTTGCGAGCAAGGCTACGCTTACCTCCGGAAAGAGCAAGTATTCAATTTACCGGCTGCCCGCGCTCACCGCGCGCGGCTTCAATTTGAGCCGGCTTCCCTTCAGCTTGAAGATTTTGCTTGAGAATCTGCTGCGCCGCGAAGATGGCGTGACGGTGACGGCAGGCGACATTGAGTTTCTGGCCAAGTGGGATGCAAAGGCCGAGCCTAGCCGCGAGATTGCATACATGCCGGCGCGGGTGCTGATGCAGGACTTTACCGGCGTGCCCGCGGTGGTCGATCTCGCCGCCATGCGCGACGCCATCAAGACTCTGGGCGGCGACCCAGAGCGCGTGAATCCGCTGGTGCCTGCCGAGTTGGTGATCGATCACTCGGTGCAGGTGGACGAGTACGGGACTGCTGGCGCGTATGGCGCGAACTCGCTGCTCGAATTCCAGCGCAACCGCGAACGGTATGCATTCCTCAAGTGGGGACAGACGGCGTTCCGCAATTTTTCCGCGGTGCCGCCGGGAATGGGCATCTGTCACCAGGTGAATCTGGAGTACCTGGCGCGCGTAGTCTTTGCGACGGAGATTGGCGGCGACTTCGTGGCTTATCCAGACACAGTGGTCGGCACTGACTCGCACACTACCATGATCAACGGACTCGGCGTGCTCGGATGGGGTGTGGGCGGCATCGAGGCCGAGGCGGCGATGCTGGGACAGCCCGTCTCCATGCTGGTGCCGCAGGTTGTTGGTTACAAGCTAACCGGGAAGCTGCGCGAGGGTGCGACGGCCACCGACCTGGTGCTGACCGTGACGCAGGCTCTGCGCAAGCTCGGCGTGGTGGGCAAGTTCGTGGAGTTCTACGGACCGGGCATTGCTGCGCTGCCGCTGGCCGACCGCGCGACCATCAGCAACATGGCGCCTGAGTACGGCGCCACATGCGGCATCTTCCCTGTCGACGCCGAGACACTGCGCTATCTGCGGCTGACCGGACGCAGCGAAGAGCAGATTGCGCTGGTCGAGGCCTACTACAAAGAGCAAGGGCTGTTCCACACGGCGGATTCGCCGGAGGCCGAGTACACGCAGACACTGGAACTGGATCTCGGCGCCGTTGAGCCGAGTGTGGCGGGACCGAAGAGACCGCAGGATCGCGTACTGCTAAAGGATGCGGCGGCGAGCTTTGCACAACAACTGCCTTCGCTGCTGGCGCCGACGGCCAAGCCGCTAGGGACGCGGACCGCAGCGGCATGGGAGCGCAAGGCCGTGGCCGACACTGCGGTTGCGGTGAAGGTTCCGGTGCATATGACCACAACCGTCAAGGAGCGATTCAACGTCGATCCCGACAAGTATCTCGATCACGGTTCGGTGGTGATTGCGGCCATTACGAGTTGCACCAATACTTCGAATCCATCGGTGATGGTGGCGGCGGGCATTCTGGCGAAGAAGGCGGTCGAGAAAGGCCTCACTGTTCCGCCGTGGGTGAAAACTTCTCTCGCGCCGGGGTCGCGCGTGGTGACGGACTACTACGAAAAGTCGGGGCTGCTGCCATATCTTGAAAAGCTACGCTTCAACGTGGTGGGCTATGGATGCACGACGTGCATTGGCAACTCCGGACCGCTGCCTTTGGATGTTTCAAAAAGCATCGACGAGCACGGTCTGGTTGCAGTGAGTGTGCTCTCGGGCAATCGAAACTTTGAGGGACGCGTGAATGTGGATGTGCGCGCCAATTACCTTATGAGCCCGCCGCTGGTGGTCGCGTATGCGCTCGCCGGCAAGATTGGACATAACTTCGACACCGACTCGCTAGGCACGGACCAGGCAGGCAAGCCCGTGTATCTCAGGGACATTTGGCCGACGCAGGCGGAGGTGGCCGCGGCGATCGAAAAAGGGCTGAGCAGCGAGAGCTTCCGCAAAGAGTATGCGACGGTGGCGGATGGCGATGCGAGTTGGCAGGGACTGAGTTTCCCGACCGGCGACGTTTACCAGTGGGAGCCAGACTCGACCTACATTCGCCAGGCGCCGTACTTTGACGGCATTACAAGCAAGCCCGCGCCGGTGACTGACATTGCGGGTGCGCGCGTGCTGGCGGTGCTGGGCGACTCGGTGACCACCGATCACATTTCGCCGGCGGGCAACATCAAGGCCAACGGGCCGGCGGGCCAATATCTATCTGCTCATGGTGTCAGGCCGGTGGACTTCAACAGCTACGGCTCGCGGCGCGGCAATCATGAAGTGATGGTGCGCGGGACGTTTGCGAATGTGCGGTTGCGCAACAAGCTCGCGCCGGGCACCGAAGGCGGCGTAACGAGGCTACTGCCAGAGGGTGAGGGGATGTCGATCTTTGACGCCAGCGCGAAGTATGAGGAGCGCGGCGTGCCACTGATTATTCTGGCGGGGAAGGAATACGGCTCCGGCTCTTCGCGGGACTGGGCGGCGAAGGGGCCGAAACTGCTGGGCGTGCGCGCGGTGATTGCTGAAAGCTTCGAGCGCATTCACCGCTCGAACCTGGTAGGCATGGGGATTCTGCCGCTGCAGTTTGAAGCGGGAGAGAATGTGGGATCGCTGGGACTGACGGGCGAAGAGATTTACGACTTCCCGGGATTGACGTTGCTCTTGAAAGATAAATTCGCCAACGGCCGCACGATTGCGGTGAAGGCCACGGACGCCGATGGCAATGTTAAGAACTTCAACGCTGTGGTTCGTATCGATACGCCGCAGGAGATCGGGTACTTCGAACACGGCGGTATTTTGCAGTACGTGCTGCGGCAGTTGGCAGCGAAGTAGATCCCAACGACCTACTAACCTCCATCATCAGCGAGTTGAATTCTTCTCGGCAGGAGGATATTCGGCTCGCTGATTCATTTTTGCGTTGACAGGCCGATCTCCTTCGTTTCAAATTCCCCTTAATCAGCAGAGCTTTATTCCCCAATTCCCCTCGGAGGAAAGATGGGCCAACGGAATGCTTCCTGCGCCACGATTGGCGCCATCGGCATGGCGTGCCTGCTGCTCAGCGCTTTCGCGGCACGCGTTCATGCAGCCGACAAGCCCACGGGCAAGACGCGCACGTACTACGTTGCAGCCGACGAGTTGCAGTGGGATTACGCGCCCTCAGGCCGCGATGAAGCGATGGGGATGGAGTTCGATGAGATCGCGAAAACCTTTGCGGAATCAGGCCCCCATCAGATTGGCCGCGTTAACAAAAAGGCGATTTATCGCGAGTACACGGATGCAACGTTTTCGACGCTCAAGACACGCGCTCCTGAGGAAGCGTATCTGGGGCTGGTGGGACCGATTCTGCGTGGAGAAGTCGGTGACACCATCAAGGTGGTCTTCAAGAACAACGCAACGCATCCTTACAGCATGCATCCGCACGGAGTGCTCTACAAGAAAGACTCGGAAGGCGCGGACTACAACGACGCCACCAGCGGCGCCGACAAGGAAGACGGCTGCGTAGCGCCTGGAGCTACTCATGTCTACACATGGGATATTCCGGAGCGGGCAGGTCCCGGGCCGAATGATCCCAGTTCGCTCTTCTGGCTATACCACTCGCATTGTGATGAACTGCGCGACGTAGCCTCTGGGTTGTTCGGAGGGATTATCGTAACCAAGCGTGGAATGGCGCTTCCCGATGGCCAGCCAAAGGACGTGGATCACGAGTTCGTCAGCATGTATATCGCCATCAATGAGAACGAGAGCTGGTATCTGGACGACAACATACGCGACCATACGACCGACCCAAAAGGCGTGAACCGTGCCGAGTTCAGCCCCCTGACAGTCACCGGAATTTTTGGAACCATCGCGGGTAAGGGTTTTGCGAGCACCAACGTCAAGTGGTCTATCAACGGATACATCTACGGCAATATGCCACTGATGACCATGAAGGTGGGCGATCATGTGCGCTGGTACGTCGCTACGCTTGGCGACTTCAACAACGGGCACACGCCGCATTGGCATGGAAACACGGTAATGGTTGGGGGACAGCGCACCGACGTTCTGCCTGTCACATCCGCGCAGATGGTGACCGCCGACATGGTGCCTGATGCGCCTGGGATCTGGCTCTACCACTGTCACATCAGCGATCACATGCTGGCCGGAATGGTAGGACGCTATGAGGTGAAGGAGCGCTAGGGTGGTGAATCTTTGGTTCAACCCATACATCTGGCGCGGGTTCTTGAAAACTTCAGCAGTTAGCTTCCGCTTCGCGGAGATAGCAATTCAGCAAGTCAGCGGATTTGTGCGATGGCTCAGGTCGCGGTTCTTTCAGGCTGACGCCCGCACTACGGATTTGAAATCTTGGGTGGATTCGGCGAGGGGAATCTCTGGTATGTCTTCACCCTGGGCTTGCGGACTGGGGACTGTTTTGCTTTGGCTGCGCCCAGTGCCGGTTCCTGGTCGCGGGTCATGTGGAAGCGCGCACCTTCAAGGCGGCTGTCGCCCATGACGTGGAGTCGCATAAAGTTCGTGGAACCGGATTTGGTGCGCGTGCCAGCCACGATCGCGATCACTTCGCGGGAACGGACAAAACCATTCTGCTCAAGGAGGTTTTCAGCGCAATCCACCAGGGCTTCAGTGCTGTTGATCTTGGGACAAAGAATGGGCGTGGTGCCCCACAACATGCTGAGACGGTTGATGGTGATTTCAACCGGGCTGAGCGCGAAGATGGGCGCAGTCGGATGATACTTCGAAAGCTGGCGCGCGGTCTGGCCGGACTCGGTAAACAGCGCGACGCCGCGCAGGTCAAGGTCGTCGGCGGCGTGGGCAGTGGCTTCGCAGATGGTCTCGGCAATGGAGAGGCGCGACTGCCTTTGGCGCGGCTCGTTCTGGTAGGTCTCTTTCATGTCGCGCTCGGCCTCTGAGACAATGCGCGCCATCATGGCGACGGCTTGAACCGGGAACTTGCCAACGGCCGATTCGCCGGAGAGCATCACCGCATCTGTGCCGTCGTAGACGGCGTTGGCCACGTCGGAGACTTCGGCGCGCGTGGGGCGCGGATTCTCGATCATCGATTCCAGCATCTGGGTGGCAGTGATCACCGGCTTCGAGTACTCGGAGGCGCGGCGGATGATGTGCTTCTGAATGGCGGGCACCATCTCCGGCGGCACTTCGACGCCGAGATCGCCGCGGGCCACCATGATGCCGTCGGAGACCTGGAGAATGGCGTCGAGGTGTTCGATGGCCTGAGGCTTTTCAAGCTTGGCGATGATCCAGGTTTCAAAGCCGAGAGCGGCAACGCGATTGCGGACCAGGCGAACGTCCTCGGCGGTGCGGACAAACGAAACGGCAATGGCATCGACGCCGTTCTTCAGCGCGAATTCAAGATCCTCAGTGTCCTTGTCGGTGAGCGAGGGGACACGCACCAGAATGCCGGGGAGGTTGATGCCCTTGTTTTCGCCGAGCATGCCGCCGTTGACAATGTCGCAGGAGACATCGTCGCCGAGCACTTCATGCACGCGCAACTCGATCAGGCCGTCGGAGAGCAGGATGCGCGAGCCCTGCTCTACATTTTCGGCAAGGGTCTTGAAGGTGGTGCCGACCAGCGAAGCGGTACCCGGAACGTCGCGCGGAGTGATGGTGAGGCGCCCGCCGGCTTTGAGCAACACTGACTGGTGATCTTTCAGGAGGCCGGTGCGAATCTTCGGCCCCTGCAAGTCACCGAGGATACAGAGCGGCTTGTGCTCTTCGCGACTAACCTTGCGGATGAGCTTCATGACGTGAAGCTTGCGCTCGTGGGAGCCGTGAGAAAAATTCAGCCGCATGACGTCGACGCCGGCACGCACCAGATCGCGGACCACGGGCTCTGTGTTCGAGGCGGGTCCGAGAGTGGCAACAATTTTTGCGCGGCGTTGAGACGGGGACTCGGTCTGGCTGAATTCAGCAAAAGACATGGGGATAGCTCCAGATAAGGCTTCAGCTTGAGTTAAGAATTGTTAGACGGGCAGAAGATGCTTCGGGGAATGACCTTCTTTATTGTACATGGAGGGTTCGTAGATGGCCCATTTGCGCTGATTTGTCGCGCATCATGCGATGCCGAGTGAGGTCGGCGACTGATCGAAAGAATCCTATTTCGTTTCCGCTTCGGAGAACATTTGCGCGGCCGTCTGGTCCTGGCGATCTCGATAAAGAACACCATTCAGCTCCGCTCCGACGAGAACGCTAAACGCGGTGATGTAAAGCCAGACCAGGGTGGCAATGCCGGCGCCGAAAGAGCCGTAGAACATGGAGTAGTCGGCGATGCGGGTTACATACCAGCCGAAGGCCAGCGTAGTAGGAAACCAAATGAGCGTGCCGGCAACGGCGCCCGGCCCAACCCGCAACCAATGTTCCGTCCTCTTTGTACCGAAGTGATAGACGCAGGTAAGCACAGTAATGCTGGTAAGCAATGCGATCGACCATCGCACCATGCGCCAGAAGAACAGCACGATGTGGCGCAACTCGTGACCGGCGTTATCGACCATCCACGTTTCGATTTGATGTCCGAAGACGATGACCAAAGTGGCGACTGAAAGCGGGACGAGTGCGATGGGCACCAGCAGTAGCGCCCGCAGCCGCCGTTCGCCAAATCCCCAGTCCTCACGAGGAATCTGGTAGGCCCTGCGAAAGCCCTCCATCAACGACAGCATGGTGCCGAGGCCGGCGAAGATGCTAAGGCCTGTGGCGGAAAGGAGCAACTGGGCGGAGTAGATACGACGGGTGAGGATGTAGGACTGGAGAAGATCCATGGTGTCCGCGGGCAGAAACTGTTCGAAGACGGATCGCATCTCGCCGACCAGAGTTGTTCCCGCCTGCACCTGGGCCAACAGCGTGGTCAACACCAGCAGAGCTGGAAAAAGCATCAGCATCCCTGAATAGGCCGCTGCCTTGGCAGTGTTGATGACGTCGTGCTCGAGGGCCAAGAGGATTGCCTTCCGGATTTTCCTTGGGATATGTCTCATGCACTCACAGGCAAGAGTAGAGCATTGCCCGGCTTCGCGGCGACAAGTCTTTGTGAATGATTGAGCTCCAACCGCGTGTTAGTGAGGCGCCGCGGCATTGAAGGACTATTGATTCGATAGGCCTGATGCGGGCTTCGGCGCTTGGACTTGGAGGGGACTTGGCGAGGAGGGACATGTTGACACCGTAGATTACTCTCGGCGCTGAAGCTCTGCCGGGATTTCATATTTCCCCGATTTTGATATCCCATTGATGGGTCGAGCAGAGAGAATGGATGCTTGCCGGAATCAGGCGAAGGGCGGCAAGCACGAACCGGGGAAGGGGAACGGAAGGCGGATGAATCAAGAGCAAGGACACGGAGTCGGGCGGGGGCTGCCCATACGGTATGTATTGGTGCTTTGGATGTTGGTCGTAAGTACCATCGCCTTTATCGACCGGACTAACATCTCAATTGCGGGCGTTGAAATCGGCAAAGAGTTCAACATCGATAACTCTCGCCTTGGATGGATATTTAGCGCATTTCTCATCGGCTATGCCTCATTTCAGATTCCAGGGGGCGTGCTGTTACGGCGCTTTGGCCAGCGCCGCGTGCTGTCGTTCTGCATGGTTTTGTGGGCCGTCTTCACAGTCCTCACCACGCTTGTGCCTCCCCATATGCGGGGCGCGGTGTGGGTTCTGTTCCTGGTGCGGGTTGCGCTGGGGGCGAGCAGCTCAGTGATGTATCCCTCGGGAACCCAGTTTGTAGAGCGCTGGTTTCCTATGCACGAGCGAGGCAAGGCAAACGGCATCGTGTTTGGCGGTGTAGGGCTGGGATCGGCAATTACGCCACCCCTGCTGACTTCGATCATTCTGCTTTACGGCTGGCGCGACGCGTTCTGGTTCTGCGCAATCATAAGTTTGCTGGCGGGTGCAGTCTGGTTCGCGGTGGCGCGCGATACACCGGAGAAACATCCCTGGGTGAGAAGCAGGGAGTTGGCAATGATTTGCGCAGGCCGCGGGGATATGAAGAAAGGCGCGGAGACTGCGCAAGAGGAACGAAAGGCGGGTGTGCCCTGGAAGGCGATCTTCAGCAGCAAAGAGGTGCTGGCGCTGATGGGAAGCTATTTCACTTACGGCTACATATCGTGGATCTTCTTCAGCTGGTTCTATATCTATCTTGCGCAGGTGCGCGGATTGAGCCTGAAGACGAGCGCGGTGTACTCGATCTTTCCGTTTATTGCGATGACGGTGGGCTCGCTGGCGGGCGGAGTGGCGAGCGACTGGCTCGCGCACCATGTGAGCGCGCGCGCGGGACGCTGTTTTCTGCCCGCATTTGCGCTGGTGATGACGGGGGTCCTTCTTCTGGTGGGATCCAGGGCGCGGGATGCGGCGACGGCCACCGCGGTGCTTGCTTGCGGAGCCGGCGCGCTCTACGTTTCCCAGAGTTGCTTCTGGTCAGTGGCCGCGGACTTTGCAGGCCAATTTGCGGGAGTGGTTTCAAGTACTGTGAACATGAGTGGCCAGACTGGGGCCGCGGTGACGGCTTCTTTGACGCCGCTGATTGCTGCACAGTTTGGATGGGAGGCGTCGTTCCTGACGGCGACCTTGCTGGCGGCACTAGGTGCGGCGGCCTGGCTTGCGGTTGACCCTGGAGCACGGTTGGCGAGGTAAGGCTCGGACAACCCGGCGGCAAACGGGAAGCAACCGTACAATGGGTTCATGCCACGTAGCTTGTCTCCGATCCTGATTGCCGCCGGAGCTCTGGCGTTCTGTGTTTCAACGTCTCTGCTTGCCCAGGAAACGTTGCCGAAGACTTCGGCTGAGGATCGCGCGCTGGGCCGCTCGATCTTGAAAGAGCTGATCGAGATCAACACCACCGACACGCCTCGGGGAAATGTGACTACGGCAACGGAGGCGATGCGGAAACGCCTGCTGGAAGCGGGTTTCGCGCCGCAGGATGTGCTGCTGCTGGGGCCAGACCCGCGCAAGCAGAATCTTGTGGTGAGGATGAGGGCGGCCGGCACGCCTACCGAAAAGCCGATTCTGTTTTTGTGTCACATGGACGTGGTTGAGGCGCTCCAGTCGGACTGGACAACGGACCCATTTGAGCTTGTCGAAAAGGACGGGTTCTACTATGGGCGCGGAACGCAGGACATGAAGGACGGCGATGCGGCGCTGGTAACGACGTTTCTACGTCTGCACCGCGAGGGCTACAAGCCGAAGCGCGACCTGATCCTAGCTCTCACCGCCGACGAGGAAGGCGGAAAATTCGATGGCGCCTCGTGGCTGGTGGAACAGCATCGAGACCTGGTGGACGCGGCATTTGTGATCAATCCGGATGCAGGCGGCGTGGAACTGGTTCACGGGCGGGCGATGGTAGCGGCGGTGGAAGCTACCGAAAAGGTTTATTCGGACTACCAGGTGACGGCGGTGAATCGCGGCGGCCACAGTTCTCTTCCCCGGCCCGATAATGCGATCTACGAGTTGACGGCTGCGCTGAACAAGCTGGAGGCGTACACGTTTCCCTTCGAGCTGAATGAAGTAACACGCGCATACTTCGGCGAACTCGCCGGGCAGGAGACGGGAGAGACGGCTACCGATATGCGGGAGGTCCTAGCCACGCCGCCGGATCTAGCCGCGGCTGCACGGCTGAGCGCCGAACCAAGCTTCAACTCGAACTTCAGGACCACGTGCGTGGCGACAAGGCTCAACGCCGGTGTTGCGAATAATGCTCTGCCGCAGACGGCGCAGGCGATCGTGAACTGCCGGATTTTTCCGGGCCATTCGCCGGAAGAGATACGGCAGAAGCTGATTGGGATTTTCGGAGACAGCAAACTGACCGTGAAGTATGTCTCCGATTCAGGGGATGTTTCCGATACGGCTCCAAACAGGAAGCCGATTGTGCCGCCGGCTCCGATTGCCGAAGTGTTTGAGCCGCTTACCCGCCTGACGCATGAGATTTGGCCTGGCATTCCGGTGACGGCGGTGATGGAGAACGGGGCCAGCGACTCGATCTATTTTGCGCAGGCGGGCATTCCCTGCTATGGCTTTTCGGGGATTGCGCTGGAGCGGGACGACGACCGTGCACATGGGCGCGATGAGCGGTTGCCAGTAGATTCATATTTCAAGTCTCTGGATTTCTTTTATTCGTTCGCCAAGGCGTTGGGTGGAAATTGACTTTGGGGATGTCAATTACCATTCGTCACAAAAGACGGGGATGAATGACATTTTCTGTGCAGTAAGCTTGTTTTCGCTTATTCGAACCTTATTTCCGTTTGACCCTGCCAAGGCTAGACCAATAGTTTGGAAGAGTGCGCGGCGACCGGTTGCTGCGGCTCCCCGAGGTTTTTGAACAAGGAGACTGGATGCAGAGCAGAGGCTTTCCCCAAATTTGGAAGAGTTGGCAGATGAAGAGTTTTCTGGTCCTGATGCTGGCGGCCATGTCGTTTGCGGTGGCGCAGGGACAGGACTTGAAGAGCTTCGAACAGAGAATTACGACCAAAGTGCTGCCCAACGGGCTGACGCTGATCGTCTGCGAACGTCCGGAAGCGCCAGTCTTCAGCTTCTCAACGTTCATTGATGCGGGAGACGTGAACGATCCCTCGGGGCAGAGTGGCCTGGCTCACATGTTCGAACATCTTGCTTTCAAGGGCACAAGCGAGATTGGCACCAAGGACTACGCGACAGAAAAGGTGGCGCTGGCCAAGGTGGAGGCGGCAAACGATGCCTACGAGGCCGAATACCTGAAGCAGGTGGGCCGCGACGAGAAAAAGGTGGAGGAGTTGCACAAGGCTTTTCTCGCGGCGCAGGCGGAGGCTGAAAAGAACGTCATTCCCAACCAGTTCACCGAAGTGGCAGAGGCAAACGGGGCCAATGATTTGAACGCCGGCACGGGGATGGACGAGACACAGTTCTACTGGTCGATGCCGGAGAATCGGCTCGAGCTTTGGGCGTGGCTGGAGAGCGGGCGGCTTTCAGACACGGTTCCGCGCGAGTTCTACAAAGAGCGGGATGTGGTTTTCGAAGAGCGCCGCATGCGGACCGACTCGAATCCGATTGGGAGAATGATCGAGCAGTTTCAGGCCACGGCGTATGTCGCGCACAACTACGGACGCAGCGGAGTAGGATGGCCGAGCGAACTCAGCCAGATTACGGCGACCGAGGCCATGGCGTTCCACAAGAAATACTACGTGGGCGGCGACATTGTGGTGGCAGTTGTAGGCGATGTGAAAGCCGCGGATGTGATGCCGATGCTGGAGAAATACTTCAGCAAAGTTCCGGGCGGGCCCAAACCGGAAGACATGACAACGGTGGAACCAAAGCAGTTTGCAGAGAAGTCGGTCATCATCCGCGAGCAGACGCAGCCGTTCTACATCGAGGGCTACCACCGGCCCAGCTATCACGACCCGGACAATGCGGTGTTCGACGCAATCTCAGACATCCTGTCGAATGGGCGGGTTTCGCGCATGTACAGGAGCCTGGTGGAGCAGCAACAGATTGCAGCCGAAGCGGCGGGGATCAGTCCCTTACCTGGCGACAAATACCCGAGCCTGTTCGCGTTTTACGCGGTTCCTCTGCCGGGACACACGCCGGCGCAGATGCGGGAGGCGATTCACAAGGAGATAGAAAAACTCAGGACCACCGATGTGACGGACGCGGAACTGCAAATGTACAAGACGCGTGCACGCGCTGATTTGCTGCGCGGTCTCGCGGACAACCAGGGGCTCGCGAATGCGCTGACGGAGTACCAGACGCGGTACGGAGACTGGCGAGAGCTTTTCCTGCAGCTGGATAAAGTGGACAAGGTGACGAAGGCGGACATACGCCGGGTGGCAAACCAGATATTTGTGGCTTCGAATAGGACCAGCGCGGAGATCGATACCGAGGCTCCGGCGGCTGCCGCAAAGAACAATGGAGGCGCGGAATGAGGGATCTGGAGATAAGTCAGTTGGCAATGAATCCCAGGTCTCAAAAGCGAGACCCTTCGACAGGCTCAGGGCAGGCTCTGGGGCACCCAATCGTAGTTGTTGGCGCTCTTTGCTTTGCATTTCTCGCACCTGCGATTCTGAGCGCGCAGCAGAGCAAGCCATGGGAGAAGATTCCTATCCCCAAGCTGCATGAGTTCAAGCCGCAGCAGCCGAAGCGAATCGAGCTGAAGAACGGGATCGTGGTGTTCCTGCAGGAGGACCACGAGCTGCCGTTTATTTCGGGGTCGGTGATGATTCCCGGCGGATCGCGCGAAGAGACTGAACCTGCAAAGACTGGGCTTTTAGACCTGTATGGGGAGGCGTGGCGAACCAGCGGCACCGAGAAGATGGATGGCGACGCCATGGACGATTTTCTTGAGGCCAAGGCCGCGCATATTGAAACGGCCGGAGATGTGGATTCGACGGCGGTGTCGTGGGATTCGCTGAAGGGGGACTCGGACCAGGTTTTTGCTTTGGCGATGGATCTGCTCTTCCATCCCAAGTTCAGCGAGGAGAAGCTGGAGCTTGCCAAGCAGCAAATGGCCACGGGGATTGTGCGCCGCAATGACGAAGAAGCAGAAATTGCGGAGCGTGAGGCTGCGAAGCTGGTGTACGGCGCAAACGGCCCATATTCGCGGCAGCCGGAACTGGCGACGATCGGCGCAGTCACGCTGGCGGACTTGCAGGCCTGGCATGACCGCACGCTTAAGGGAAAGTTGATTGTTGGCGTCAGCGGTGACTTTGACCCGGTGGCGATGGAGGCCAAGGTGCGAGCGGCATTCGAAGGGCTGCCGCCGGTCGAGGCGCTTCCGGCGCGGCATGACGAGTTTGCCGACCCGAAGCCGGGGGTTTACTTCATCGACAAGGAAGACGTGAATCAGTCGAACGTGGAAATTGTTGGGCTCGGAACGGACCGACGCAATCCAGACGTGCCTGCGCTGGCGGTGATGAACGAGGTTCTTGGCGGCGGGTTCGGGAGCCGGCTGTTCCAGAAGGTTCGAACGGAGTTGGGTCTGGCTTACGCAGTTGGCGGCGGCTTTGGAATGCAGTACGACCATCCGGCCCTGTTCCGGGCGGAGGTGCTGACCAAGAGCCCGTCGACCGTGGATGCGACCAAGGCGGCGCTGGCCGAGATTGCAGGACTGAACACAAGGCCATTTACCGAAGAGGAACTGAAGCGGGCAAAGGACAATATCTTGAACTCGTTTCTCTTCCGGTACGACACCAAAGATAAGGTTCTGGATGAGCGCGAACGGCTGGAGTTCTACGGCTATCCCGCGGATTACCTGGAGACGTATAAGGCGGCGCTTGAAAAGGTGACGCTGGCGGATGTGACGGCCGTGGCAAAGAAGTACATTCACCCGGACAAACTGGCCGTGCTGGTGGTGGGCAATGGGCCGGAGATCAAGCCTGGACTGGACGCGCTCGATCTGGGTACGGTGCATCCGGTGGACATTACGATACCCATGCCGGCGCGACCGGCGGGCGAGGCCGGCGCTGCGGGAAGGTGACTGCGGCGGAGCCGATAGATGGATAGCAATGGGAGAGTGCGCGGCGTGAAGACGATTGAAGAGCTGGTCGCGGAGGACGCAAAGGTGCGGACCGAAGCAGCGGCGCGCTTGATGGCGGCCGGAGTGACGGTTTACAGGCCGGAGACGTGCGTGATCGATGCCGAAGTCGAGATTGCAGCCGACACGGTGATTGAACCGTTTGTGCAGTTGCTGGGGAGGACGCGCGTGGGCGGAAAATGCCTGATCCGGTCGTTCACAGTAATTGAAAACTGCACTCTGGGCAATAACGTACTGGTACGGCAGAGCTGCGTGCTGACCGACAGCACCGTGGGCGACGATGCAAGGATCGGTCCGTTCGCGCATCTGCGGCCAGAGAGCGAGATCGGCGAAGGAGCGCACGTAGGCAACTTTGTCGAGACCAAGAAGATGAAGCTGGGAAAAGGAGCCAAGGCCAACCACCTGACCTACCTGGGCGACGCGGATGTGGGCGAAGGCAGCAACATTGGGGCCGGAGTGATTACCTGCAATTACGACGGTGTCAACAAGCACCGGACACAGATTGGCAAAAGGGCGTTTGTGGGCAGCGATTCCACTTTGGTAGCTCCGGTAAGTGTGGGGGAGGGCGCATACATCGGGGCAGGGTCGTGCATCACCGAGGACGTGCCGGCAGGGTCTTTGGCGATGAGCCGGAGCCCGCAGGTCACCAAAGAGGGCTGGGTGGAAGCCAAACGAACCAGACAGAAAAAAAGAGAGTAATGCAGGCCCTGAGCTGAAAGCTTGTTGGGCAAAGGGGGCCGCGGCGTTCTCTAAATATTCAATTTAAAATAAACGATCTAAAGCGGATACGACGTCACAGAACTTTCTTCCGGGCATTTCACCGGTTCGCCTCTAATGGGCTGGGTTCCGCACTTTGTGAAGCAACCGGAATGCCGACTCACCTCGTCCAATTGCGTTATAGCGCCTGAAAGGTTTGAGGCGATTTCACAGCCGGGCCGGTGGGCGCTCGAGCGATTTCTGTAATTCGCATTGTAGAGCTGTATAGACCTTATAGTAACAACTGCCGGTTACCTTCAGTCGGTTACTTGGAAGGTGCGATGCCGCCCTATGACACCTTTTAGTGATGGTCAGTCCACTAAATCGCCTGTTTACTAGTAAGAGGACCGGGTACTCGCAGTGCAGACCTCGGGGGCCTTTTGGCAAACAATGGTAACCCCCAGGGCGCAACTCAGGAGCCTGGAGGGAATTTCTTGGGATTGAACCTGGCATCACCGGGCATGTCGAACGCCGCAGAGGGACTACCCACTGGCGCAGAACCACGGGTATTCGCGGAAGCGACGCGACCAGCGCGCGTGCTTGTGGTGGACGACGAAGCCCACGTGCGGTCCATGATGGGCTCGACCCTTGAACGGAATGGCTACGAAGTGCAACTAGCCTCGAGCGGTCGGGAAGCGCTGGAAGCACTTGCGCTCAACTCCTACGACCTGGTACTCACCGACATCGTCATGCAGGATCTGAACGGCATTGCGCTTCTGGAGCGCGTGCATGCGCAGCAGCCGAACCTTCCCGTCGTGATGGTGACCGCGATTCACGACATTAGCGTGGCCATCGATTCCATGCGACGCGGTGCGTACGACTATCTGCTCAAGCCATTCGAACGCGACCACCTGATGGGAACGGTGGAGCGGGCTTTGAAGCACCGCCAACTGTTGGAAGAGAGTCACAACTATCAGCAGAGCCTGGAGCAGATGGTGCGGGCCAGGACCGAGATGCTTCGGCACGCGATGGAGGATCTGGAACACTCCTACGATGTGACCCTTGAAGCTCTGGGCGACGCGCTTGATCTAAAGGACTCGGAGACGGAAGGGCATTCGAAACGTGTAACCGCTTACACAATTGCGCTGGCGCGGGCGATGGGATTAGCGCCGGCGGAGATCAAGGTGATCGCGCGCGGCGCTTTTCTGCACGACATTGGGAAGATGGCGATTCCCGACGAGATTCTGCGCAAGCCGGGCGCACTGACACCGGAAGAGCAAGAGGTGATGCGCGAGCACTGCACGCGCGGTTACCACATGCTGCGAAAGATTCCATTTCTTGCCGGAGCGGCGGAGATCGTCTTCTGTCACCAGGAGCATTTCGATGGAAGCGGTTATCCCAGCGGCCTGGCGGGGCAGCAGATTCCTGTTGGGGCGCGGATATTCGCGGTGGCTGACACGCTGGACGCCATTACCAGCGACCGGCCCTACCGGAAGGCCCGCAGCTTCGACTCGGCGCGCGAGGAAGTTCTTCGCTGCTCGGGAACGCAGTTTGACCCGAACGTGGTGGAGGCTTTCCTGAAGATTCCGAATGAGCTGTGGCAGGAACTGCGCTCGGAGATCAGCGGCCAGAACAGGCGCTTCTCTACCTTCGAGATCAATGCGTCCTCTGGGCCGAAGGATTTGGCGGGCTGATCGTCCGTTCGCTGGGCTGATTTTCTGGAGTACGATTCAGGAATCGGCAAGCCAGATCGGAAATCTCGATTGAAAATCAGGAGCACAATTCATGCCTGCATTGTCTGAAGAAGACGCCAAACGCCATTTGGCCGCCCTGCCCGACTGGAAGATCGTCTCCGGCGAACTTACAAGAACCTTTCAATTCAAGGATTTTCGCGCGGCGCTTGGCTTTGCGAATCGCGTAGGAGAGCTGGCAGAAGAGGCCGGCCACCATCCGGATATCGACATCCGCTATAACCGCGTGCGGCTTGGCTTGGTGACCCATGACGCCGGTGGAATCACGGCGAAAGACTTCGACCTGGCTGGCCGCGTGGAAAAACTGCTCTGAAGAGCTGCTCGGCGTGATTGCTTTCAGATTGCGAGCAAGGCATTCGGGTCGGCAGGGCAAGCCCCCCTGCGGCAGTTATTGCCTGAAAAAGAGTACTGGCCGAAAATCAGCCAACAGTTGCTTCCCAGTAGCGGGTATGGTTCGACTTTTTCACTGTGGAGTAAATAATCTGGCCCTTGGAGTGATTCTCGGGTAATGTTCGACTTGGTCAGCCTCATGCCAGAACATTGCTTCAAGAGACCCGATTCAGATCCTCCGGCTTGCGGTCTACACGATGTGCACCTCTGTCAGTGCAAAGAACTTATAGACGAAGATGCCCCTTACCTTGGATATATAGCCTGCCTCACATGTCCTGTCAGCCAAACAGCAGTCTTAGATAGCCGGGGCTTCCGTGAGCGTGTTTGATCCGGCAAAGCGTTATGGGAACACTACCTGTTGGCGAGGTCGTCCATTTGTATCCCATATTGTGGATTTTGGTTCATTTCGCCGGTTTGTCGAAGGATTTTGAGGGTTTTTCGGTTCCACCATGCGGCGGCAAGCCCACCGGCCAGCACCGATGCGGCGGCGATTATGCCCGCTTTGAGCCAACTTGAGGATCGAGTCGATGACGTTTGCGGCAACTTGAAAGTCTCTGATTCAGAATAGGTTGTCATATTTTTTGAATGCTCCTCTGCGAATAAGATCGGCGCTGGTGACCGAGAGAAATCCATTCCAATTAGATGCCTGGCAGTAGAACTACGGGCGGTTTTCGCCTTGGCGCAAAACATTTCGATTTTTGTATTTGCTTTCTTCTAAATCTATGCTATCGTGTATTTATTCCGTTGTGAGAGGCGGTTGAAACCACCTCTTCCAATAGGAAGTAGTTTGCGTCACTGGCCTCCCGGCACGAACAGCTAGACCGTTCGTGCCGCCTTTTTTTTGTACCGGACAATTTGGACACAGGAGGCCAATCGCGGACAGCGCCGGTCCGGGTTTATGCTGGTTGCGGATAGAATTGAAGCTTGAGAGGTCGAATGAAGCACCCGCTGAAGAGCCGCTTTGTCCTTGGATTGGGAGTTTTCGCGCTGACGGCAGCCAGCTATGCGCAGTGGTCGAACCCGGCCGACGATGTCGCCGCCTATCACCCCTCTGCCCCACTGAGAGTAAGCGCGCTACCGCCGATTATGGCCGGCGCCAAGCTGACCGGGGAGAACTTTCGCTACCCATGGCAGGTGCACGTTTACCAGCAGGTGGCAAAGATAAGCAGCGTGGTTTACCAGTTGCCGTGCAACTGCCGTTGCGATCGCGCATTGGGGCATACCAGCCTGCGAAGCTGCTTTGAGGGATTGCACGGTACCGAGTGCTCGACCTGCGCCCAGGAAGGGTTTTTTGCCTACGCGCAGACAAAGCTCGGAAAGACTCCAGCTCAGATTCGGGCCGCGATCGCCAGGCATGAATACGAGAAGATCGACCTGGACAAGCAGTAGCGATTTGGACCGGTTGTAGAGATCTCGACAGGCAGTCTATAGGCGGCGAGGTTCATCCACGTGGCTGGCGTCTGCGTGCCGACACGCAATTCAGCGGTTGATTCCAATCCAATACTGGTAGAGGACCGCCCCAAAACCTGCCGCCATCTCCGCTACCTTTGGCCCCGGGTCCCCATACACTTCAAAACCTTCCACCGTGCAAACCGCAGCAAGCTTCGGGACCAGTTGCTGCACCACCGGTCCCATGAAATGTGCCTCGACCGCATGCGCATCCACGTAGGTCTCAACCAGCCGGAACTGTTTGCCATCGCGACTGACAAACCACTCATACCCTAGCGTGCCTGGCTCGGACCGGGCGCCATCCGTCATTTCCGCTGCAATACTTTTGAAGGCGTTCATTTGCGCTTCATCCACCTTGAAGCTCACCGTGAGCCGAACTATTTTCTCAACCAAGGCATCCTCCGTCTTCAGTTTTCAATTGAAAGGTACTTCGCCACCCTATCATCCCTGGCGACCCTAAGGAATCGGAAAAAGCGTAGAATAGAAGGAGCAGCACGAGCCAGTTAACCCGGCTCGCACCTACAGGTTCCTGGCGGATATTCCTCAGCGCCGGGGTTACGAGATGGGGGCGTCACGGTTTCGACGGGATCGATTGCGGCTTAGGAGACATGTCAGGGTGTGGGCACCTGTAATCGCCTGCAAAACAAAAGTTGCCAACGATAATCTGGCACTTGCAGCTTAATTAACTAAGCTGCCGTCTTCCACGGCTTCGCCTATGGGCTGTGAGCGGACGT
>JBARBP010000080.1:0-30851 GCA_049793195.1 Occallatibacter sp.
CCGTAAGCATTTGAAGGAAAAGCACCCTAAAGGGTGGTTTTTGAGTCTTAATAGTAAGCAACCTGGAAAAGAATAGTTTTCGGCTCTTCCGGGTTGAAGAGGGAAGGATGGGAGTCTTCAGGCAGCACGAGCGCCGAGGGCTCAACGAGGATAGACCGCTTCAAGCGGAGGTCGTTCGGAGCCATCCAAATTAGCTGTTCGAGGGCATGGCTGGAATTTTCCATGGGGCCCCCGGCGGCGAATTCAAAGGAAGGGCGCGCGCAGGTTGGGCCGAGGCCGGAAGCGAAGCCCCCAACGACAAGTTTTTGGTCGGTGGGGTGCAGAGCCAACCGGACGGTTACTCCAGCCGAGAGCCTGGGGAACCCCGAACAGGGGGGGAGTACACAAATGTTCGAACGCTATACGGAGAAGGCACGGCGTGTGATCTTCTTCGCGCGGTATGAGGCCAGCCAATTTGGCTCGCCCTATATCGAGACCGAGCACTTGCTGCTGGGCCTGCTGCGCGAGGACAAGGCGTTAACCAACCGCTTTCTGCGCTCCCATGCCTCGGTTGAGTCGATCCGCAAGCAGATCGAGGCACATACAACCATTCGCGAGAAGGTCTCGACATCCGTAGACCTGCCGCTTTCGAACGAGTGCAAGCGGGTACTGGCCTATGCGGCGGAAGAAGCCGAACGGCTGGGCCACAAGCACATAGGGACTGAACATTTGTTGTTGGGTTTGCTGCGGGAAGAGAAGTGCTTTGCGTCTGAGATTTTGCAAGAGCGCGGCTTGAAGCTGGCGCAGATTCGCGAGGAGTTGGCGCGGGTGACGCAGGAGAAAGCTCCGCCACAGCAACGACAGAGGGAGTCGAGTTTGCTGGCCGAGTTTAGCCGCGACTTGACGCAGGCCGCGATGGATGGACAGCTCGATCCGCTGGTTGGGCGCGATGGAGAGTTGGAGCGCGTGGTGCAGATTTTGTGCCGACGCACTAAGAACAATCCGGTGCTGATTGGCGAGCCCGGCGTGGGTAAGACGGCCATTGTGGAAGGGCTTGCGCAAAGGATTGCGGACGGCGAGGTGCCTTCGTTCCTGGCGGACAAGCGGGTGCTGGGGCTGGACCTTTCGCTGATTGTGGCCGGCACGAAGTATCGCGGACAGTTTGAAGAGCGGTTGAAGACCATTATGAAAGAGCTGATGGAGAATCAGAACTCCATCGTCTTCATTGATGAGCTGCATACGCTGGTGGGCGCGGGTTCGGCGGAGGGGTCGCTCGATGCGGCGAACATTCTGAAGCCGGCGCTGTCGCGTGGTGAGATCCAGTGCATTGGGGCGACGACACCGGGCGAGTATCGCAAATCGATCGAGAAGGATCGTTCGCTGGAACGGCGGTTCCAGGCGGTGAAGGTTCCGCCGCCGAACGAGGCCGATGCGATCAAGATCATTCACGGCATCAAGGACCGCTATGAGAAGTTCCATGCGGTGAGTTATACCGATGCGGCGGTTGAGTTTGCGGTGTCGCATTCGAATCGGTACATTCCTGACAGGTTCCTGCCGGACAAGGCGATCGATTTGATCGATGAGGCAGGGGCGCGCGTGAAGTTGCGGCAGACATCGCTGCCGGAGGAAATCACCGAAGTTCAGAAGCGGATCAAGTTCATCGTGCACCGGATGGATTCGGCGATTGCCAACCACGAGTTCGAGAAGGCGCGGTTCTACTCCGACGAGGAGCGCAAGGAGCGCGAAAACCTGCGCGCGCTGCGCGACAAGTATCACCTCGACGATTCGGCGGCGGGCATTGTGGGCCGTGAGGACATTGAAGATGTAGTGAGCCGCTGGACGGGTGTGCCGGTGACCAGCATCAAGGAAGAAGAGACGCAAAAGCTGTTGCGGGTGGAAGAAGAGCTGCACAGGCGCGTGATTTCGCAGGAAAAGGCGATCAGCGCGCTGGCACGGGCCATTCGCAGGTCGCGCGCCGGATTGAAGAGTCCGCATCGGCCGATTGGTTCGTTTCTGTTTCTTGGACCGACGGGTGTGGGAAAAACCGAGATGGCGCGGACGCTGGCGCAATTCCTGTTTGGATCAGACAAGGCGCTGATTCGGTTCGATATGTCGGAGTTCATGGAGAAGCATTCGGTGTCGAAGCTGATCGGTTCGCCTCCGGGATACGTGGGCTACGAGGAGGGCGGCCAACTGACGGAACGCGTCAAGCGTTCGCCTTACTCGGTGGTCCTGCTGGACGAAATCGAGAAGGCGCACCCGGATGTGTTCAACATCCTGTTGCAGGTGTTTGAAGATGGGCAGTTGACGGATGGGCTCGGCAACACCGTTGACTTCAAGAACGTGATCCTGATCATGACTTCAAACATCGGCGCGCGGCACCTGATGAAGAAGCAGGGGCTGGGCTTCCAGAGCGACCGCGAAGATATCGTCTCCGACAAGGTAGAGGAACTGGTGAAGCAGGAGGTCAAGAAGACCTTCAATCCCGAGTTCCTGAACCGTCTCGACGAGGTGATTCTCTTCCAATCGCTGTCGGATGCCGACCTGATTCAGATTGTTGAGTTAATGGTTCAGCAGTTGAATGCGAACCTGGCGCAGAAGAGCATCACGATTTCGGTAACCGAAGAGGCGAAGAAGTGGATTCTCGACAAGACTCTGGTCGACCGCAGTTACGGTGCGCGCCCGTTGCGCCGCGCCCTGCAGCGGTATGTCGAGGATCCGTTGTCGGAAGCCCTCATTGCTGGACAGATCACCGACCGGCCGGCGTTCCTGGAGGTTTATCTGGAGAACAACCAACTCTTCTATCGGCCGGTAAGCGCGGACGAGAGCGGGAGTGAGGAAAAGGCGGCTGGGGTTCTGCTGTTCAGCGCGTAAGCCCATCTGCAACGAGAAACTTAGCCCCCGGCCAAGAGGCCGGGGGCTTTTGCTTGGCGCCACCGATTACGTGGAGTGTCGGCGCCCAAGTTCTACGGATTTGGCTTTGCAGGAATCGTCAGTCAGTTCCGGGGCGTCCTCTTTCCGGATCGGGGAATGAATGAGGCGGTCGGATTCGGCCAACTCATCCTGTCGAGGGGGTAGAATTAACTACACAGACAACTGAAATGAAAATTTGACCCTGAACGATATGAGGATTTGGGCGAGCGCACTGTGTCTCTGCCTGGCTTGCTTTAGCCAGATCGCACTCGCAGCGAAAAATTCCAGGCAGCCTGACCTGATAACGGCGCAGGGAACCCCGCAGCGTACCGATTCCGTAATCCCCTTGATCGACCGGGCGTTGCATTTATCCGATTTTCCGAATATGGCACCGCGCGACGATCTCCGCGGCAAGCTCAGTTCGGTTGCCGATTTCATCCAAGGTACTCCCGACGACGGAAGCCTCGCGAGCGAGCAGACCGAAGTTTGGATGGCCTATACAAAGACCACGGTTTACTTCGTTTTTGTTTGCCACGACAACCATCCAAACCTTATCCGTAACCACCTTGCGCGGCGCGAGAACATCTTCTTCGACGACAACGTGAGTGTGCTGCTCGATCCTTTTCACGACAGGCGGACCGGCGTCTACTTTTCGGTAAATCCTTCCGGGGTGCAGGCCGACGCCTCCTGGAGCGAAGGGTCTTTCCCCAAGTTCAGCTATGACACGGTTTGGGATTCGGAAGGCCGGATGACGAAGGATGGATGGATGGCACTTGTGGCCATTCCATTCCGCAGCGTCCGCTTCAGCCCTAATCTATCGGACTGGGGAGTGGTCTTTGCGCGCAATTTTCCGCGCAACTCGGAGAGAGATTTTTGGCCACGGGTAGCCGCCAATGTTAGCGGTACGCTGAGCCAGGAAGGAACGCTGCACGGCATTGAAGGAGTCTCCGGCTCGCACAATCTGCAGTTCAACCCTTACACGCTGGCGCAAAATGAGCGCCGCCTGGACGTGGATGACCCAGCCAACCCATACTTCAGTTCGCGTCACCTTCAGAGCACAACTGGAGGCGAGACCAAGCTGATCTTTAAGGACAGCTTCGTTCTGGACACGACCGTAAATCCCGACTTCAGCGATGTGGAGTCGGATCAACCCCAGTTCACAGTCGATCAACGGTATTCGATTTTCTTCCCCGAACTGCGGCAATTTTTTCTAGAGAATTCGGAATACTTTTCGACACCAATCGATCTTGTTTACACGCGCAATATCGCGCACCCATCCTGGGGCGTTCGTTTCACAGGCAAAAGCGACGACACGAATGTGGGGATTTTTGCCACCGACGACCGACAGCCGGGAGACAGTGTAGCGCCCGGCGATCCACTCTATAAGAGGCGAACCACAGTCGTCGTGGGCCGAGTCTCCCAGGACCTGGGTACTGGATCGAACCTGGGGGTGATCTACACTGATCGGGAGTTTGGGCAAGGCTGGAACCGTATCGGGGGCGCGGACTTTACGGCCCGCATGGATGAGCACTGGACGGCGAAGGGACAAATCCTAGCGAGTTCGACCATGAGCAACGAGGACGGCGATACGCCAGCCGCCTATTCGGCCGGTCCCGCGGGCGAATTCCATATTAAACGCGCTGGTCACTCTTTTGAATTATTCGACGGCTACTCAGATTTCAGCACGGGCTTTCAGACGCAGCTAGGCTTTATTCAGTCGTCCAATATCCGGCACAATTTCCTACACACCACTTACCAATGGTTTCCTAAGGACAGGTTCTATCAGAGCTTCGGGATCGAGGTAAACCAGGAAACTGCGTTCGATCATCAAGGCAATCGCGTTTTGAGTTACTCGAGCCTTGATCCGTACTGGGAACTTCCGCGCAGGATTGTGATCGCTCCGTTTTTCGGTCAAAACTCCGACACGGTAAGCCCAACCTCGTACACGGCCCTTACCGGATACAAGAACTTTACGGAGAATTTTGGCGGAGTCTCGATGCACGGAGCGCCATGGTCGCAATTTAACTTCAACCTGCAGATCGTGCGCGGCGGTAACGTGAATTACAATCCGGCTGCTGATACGGCGCCTTCGCTGCTTGACAGTCAGATGGTTTCGTTACTCTTTACCTTGCAGCCGGTTCACCAGCTGACGATCGATAATACCTATCTTCTCGACCGCAATTTTGAAGTGGCAGACGGCGCATTTGCGTTCGAAAGCCAGGCGATGCGCAGCAAGGTGAACTATCAGTTCACACGCGCTCTCTCAGCGCGTGTGACCGTGGAGTTTGACCCGACATTAGCAAACTCTACCGAAACCTCATTGCTGCACAGCAAGCAGGTGTCTACACAGGCGTTGTTCACCTGGCTGCCGCATCCCGGAACCGCAGTCTATTTCGGCTACACGAACGATCTCCAAAACATTGACCGCAGCCTGTGCAACCGACTCTCGACTGGCATCTGCGACCCGGATAACACTACGTTGCCACGGGGCGATTCAATGTTGAACGACGGCAAACAAATTTTCCTCAAGGCTTCTTATCTGTTTCGTTTCTGAAGCAGGAGTCCACGCGGAGTGCCCGACGCGAGGCTTTGTTCTAATTCCTCTGCTTGACAAATGTCGTCGAACCCTCTGAAACTCGATAGGTAATGAATGGAATTCTGCATCGCCGGGGATGGGCCCTGATTGCAGTTATCGCGATTCTTGCGGCCATTCTGTTGCTGCTTGTTCCACACGGTCACTCCCGGGACGGCGGGGCATGGCTGGCTATTCTGCCGCTTTTGTTCGTCGGGGTCATCTCGCCCCTCAGCCTGCTGTCGCCGTTGGCCTTTATATACCTGGGCCGTAAGCCGGACACTCCTGCTCTTCCAGCCTCTTTCCAGCGCCCACCTCCCTTGAGACTCGTCTAGACCTCAGGAAACTCTTTGCTTTGCGCACTGCCTTCAGCAGCTTTGCGCTTGGCTTGTTCCTTGCCGACATCTTGACTGCTATCTCTGAGGGTGCTTATGAGCGCTGGTGTCTATTTCTTCTGTTCTCTCTTATCTGCCAGTCCTTTTCTGGCGATTGTTGGGATTCTTGCTTACTCCCAAATACAGCGGAGCGCGTGGAAGCGTGAGAGACGAAAGGGGAAGAGAGCTTTGGGCTTTTGTCCGTCTTCGGCCGCTTTGGGTGGTGCGTTCCTGTTGTTCACGAGTTTTTATCGACCGCGGATGGAGTTTGCGATTGAAGCGAGCGAGCAGGAGAAAGTTGAAGAAGACGACGAGGGCGATCCTGAGACGCCGGAGAAGCACTTGAACCGTCAACTCAGGCGGATTCGACGGGGCGAGCCCGTGGAAACGCTCGTATGGAGATTGTGAACCGAGAATTGCGAGATGGGAGCTCTCAAGAAAGAGGATCTAGGGCGCAAACTGTGCTTAGAAGGTGGCGCAGACTCCGAGTCTTCGGGGCCGAAATGTGGCACAATGTGAGATGAGGCTTCAATGACGGGGAATCGGTCAAAAGGCGCGTGGATTTGGGTGGCGATGGCCGCCATCAGTTTTGCGTCTCTTGCGCGGGTCCAGTCTGGCGTTGAAAACGCACGGGCCTACGCCCATCCAGTCATCAAGTTTCTTGCCGCGAGCAACCAGACAGATCTTGATGCGACGGTGCGTGCGCATCACGCGAAGTCGCTGTCGCGCACCTGTAGTTACGGCATCAATCTCAATCTACTGGCGGTGTTTGTCGGACTCGTTACGCCGCTGAAGCTTGAGTCTACGGCTGATGGCCTATCTCTCGGGCGGATGCCTGCCGCGCTTTCCTTCTCCGCACTCTTCCAGCGTCCGCCCCCTCTCTCACTCGCGTAGAGCGCTTCTTTTCAGCAGGCGCGCGGAATCTTTTCACAATGTCTCCGTGCATCAGGCCATCGCAGCAGCGGGATGCCGCCTGCATTATCGAAATCCAATCAAACCTTTAAACGGAGAAGACTGTGTTTTTCGACAAGATTCTAACCAAGATTTTCGGCACATCGAATGAACGTGCCATCAAGCGGTTGACGCCCTTTGTGGGGCAAATCAACTCTTTCGAGCCGGAGATCAAGCAACTTACGGACGAGCAGCTACGCGAAAAGACAGTTGAGTTCAGGGCACGGATCGCCAAGAAGCTGGAAGGAACTGCGGACGAGGAGGCGATCAAGGAGGCCGAGAAGGCAGCACTCGATGAGCTGCTTCCCGAGGCATTTGCAGTGGTGCGCGAAGCCGGCTGGCGCGCGGTGCAGATGCGGCACTTTGACGTGCAGTTGATCGGCGCCATGGTGCTGCACCAGGGCAAGATCGCCGAGATGCGAACGGGCGAAGGAAAAACGCTGGTTGCGACGCTCAGTTGCTATCTGAATGCGCTGGCGGGACATGGCGTGCACGTTGTCACGGTGAATGACTACCTGGCCAAGCGCGATGCGGAGTGGATGGGCAAGATCTACGAGTTCCTGGGGCTGACTGTGGGCGTGATCGTCCACGACCTGGACGACAACGAGCGGCGGGCCGCCTACGCATCCGACATTACGTACGGAACGAATAACGAATTCGGCTTCGACTACCTGCGCGACAACATGAAGTTCGAGATCAAGGAGTGCGTGCAGCGCGGACACTATTACGCGATCGTCGATGAAGTAGACTCGATTTTGATCGATGAGGCGAGGACGCCGCTGATCATCGCCGGCCCGACGGACCAGACTACGGACAAGTACGCGCGTGCGCGCAAGATCATTCCGCAACTGGTGCTGGGCGAAGAGGTTGAATACCACGATCACAAACGCCAGGCGGAGCTGGGCATTCAGTTGGCCGAGGGCGAAAAATTCTTCAGCGGCGACTACATCGTGGACGAAAAGCAGCGGACGATCGGCGTGACCGACGACGGCTGGGTGACGATCGAGAAACTGCTGGGCATCGACAACATAGCCGACGCGGAGAACTGGGAGCTCAAGCATTACGTCGAGACCGCCATCAAGGCGCACGCGCTCTACAAGCGCGATGTGGAGTATGTGGTCAAGGACGGCGAAGTGATCATCGTGGACACCTTCACGGGCCGCCTGATGCCGGGACGCCGCTGGTCAGACGGGCTGCACCAGTCGATTGAAGCGAAGGAAGGCGTCACAATTCGCAAGGAAGACCAGACGCTGGCCACGATTACCTTCCAGAATTACTTCCGCCTCTACAAGAAACTGAGCGGCATGACAGGAACGGCGGAGACGGAAGCGGCCGAATTCGAGAAGATTTACAAACTTGAAATCGTCGTCATTCCCACGAACATGCCGATGCGCCGGCTCGAAAATCCGGACGTGGTCTATCGCACCGAGAAGGAAAAATACAAGGCGGTTGCTGACGACATAGCTATTCTTCATGAGAAGAAGCAGCCGGTGCTGGTTGGGACGACATCGATCGAGAAGTCGGAGCGGCTATCGGGGATTTTGCAGCGCAAGGGCGTGCGGCACGTGGTGTTGAATGCCAAGTTCCACGAGCGCGAAGCAGAGATTGTGGCGCAGGCGGGGCGGCTGGGTATGGTGACTATCGCGACCAACATGGCCGGGCGCGGTACCGATATTCTGCTGGGCGGCAATCCCGATTTCATGACCCGTCAGGAGCTGGTGAAGAAGAACAAGGCACGCGCCATCAGTGTGGCCGAGGGTGCGATCAATCCGATGGCGCCGGCGGGCTTTTTGCGCTTCTACTACCAGGGGCAGGAGTTCGAAGTCAACGACGCGGACTGGGCGGAGAGCAACAAGGGACATGCGGAGGCTGCGCTCGTCGATCACGAACAGGTGATCGAGGCCGGTGGGCTCTTTATCCTCGGTACCGAACGGCATGAGTCGCGGCGCATCGACAACCAGCTTCGCGGGCGCGCGGGCCGGCAAGGCGATCCGGGTGAGTCGCGCTTTTATCTTTCGCTTGAAGACGACTTAATGCGCATCTTCGCCAAGCAATGGGTGAGCACGCTGCTGGAGCGGCTGGGCATGGAAGAGGGCGTGCCGATCGAGTCGAAGATGATTTCAAAACGCATCGAGGGCGCGCAGAAGGCCGTGGAAGCGCAGAATTTTGAATCGCGCAAACACCTGCTGGAATACGACGACGTGATGAACAAGCAGCGCGAGGCTGTTTACGGCTTGCGCCGCCAGTTGCTGGAGGGCGTCGATCAGCGCGAGCTGATTCTGGAAGACTACGTCGGCGGAATTCTGAGCGGTTTTCTAGACGAGTTTGCGGGCGAGCGTGTCCGGCCCGATCAATGGAACATCAAGGGGTTGATGGAGAAACTTGCCGACCAGTTTGGACTGAATCTGACCGGAACGGATTTGAAAGCGGAGGAGATGAGCCGGCACGAACTGGGCGACGAAATCTTCGAGAAACTGAAGGAGCAATACGAGTCCAAGGAGAAGATTCTGGGCGCGGCGACCATGCGCTACCACGAGCGGATGGTGATGCTGAGCGTGATTGACGGGCTATGGAAGGAACATCTGCTCTCGATGGATCACCTGAAGGAGGGAATTGGATTGCGCGGTTATGCGCAACAGGACCCGCTGGTGGCCTACAAGAGAGAGTCATACGATATGTTCGAAGCGATGATGGCCAAGTTCCAGGAGGACACGGTCCGGTTCCTGTTCCGAATGCAGATTCTTGGACCCGATGGACAGCCGGTGGATGCGGCGCCGCGGCCAAACCGGCCGGTGCCCAAAGCTCCGCCGGTGGCCTCTGCCGCCAGGCCTGTCACGTTGGAAGCCGAGCCGCGCGAAATCGGAATTCACACGCGGCAGCCATCTACGACGATTGATGCCCTGGAGAAGGAATTTCACCGCAAGAAGCAGCGCGAACTGGAGGCTGCCAGCCGATCGGGGGGCGGCGATGCAAGCCAGCCGGCGCAGCGGCGCACCGGCGAAAAGGTGGGGCGGAACGACCCTTGTCCCTGTGGCAGTGGAAAGAAGTACAAGAAATGTCACGGAGCGGAGAAGTAGGCGCCAAGGGAGTGCGGGAAGATGATCGCAAGGAGTTGCGGCCTGCGATTCTACCGTTCAGAGCGGTTTTGCCGCTGCAAATTGGGCTGGGATCTATTTCTTGAAGAAGCTGAAGCTCTTCTTCTTCTTCTCATCGCTGATGCCGCAGGCTGCTTTGGCCATCTGCCGAATCGCAAGTGAGATCGGCGAGTTATCAAGCGCAATTGGGGTACCCGAGTTCTCAGTTCTTCGGGCGGTCGCGTAGTCGTCTGGAATCTTCCAATTGGCAGGCCGGGTGAGCGCCTTGGCGATCTGGGCGTCGTCGAAGAGAAGAGTTTTGGGCGTGTAACGGTTGATCACGATTTGGAGACTTCGCATACGAAGCGAGAAGTACCGGTTGATCAAGCGGTTGGAATTGCGCAGCTCCGAAATGCCGACCTGGGTAACCAGGTAGACGGTTGAAGTTTCATCAAAGAGCGTCGATTCCATGAGGTCAATTCTGGACCCAGCATCGACGACGACGTAACTGAAGGTCTGGCGCGCGATTTCCAAGAGTCTATCGATTCCCTCGAGAGTTGGTTGGCTTGATGGGAAATCGCCTGGAGCTGCCAACACAGATAATCCCGAGGCATGTTTTTCGACCAGCGAAGAAAGGAAACGCGCATCGAGGCGGCTGGGGTCCTGAAGGGCATTGGCGGTAGAGTAATTTGCCGAGACCATGCCGAGGTTAATTCCGGCGTCTCCGAGGGGCAATCCGAAGTCGATCAAGAGCGTGCCCTGACCGGATTCCTGGGCCACGAGCATGGCAAAATTGGCGGCGATTGATGTGACGCCGCAGCCTCCTTTAGCGCCAAGAAAGACGAAGACAGTGCCTGTGATCTTGGCTGCCGGGGTGGCCGACGGAGCTGCCTGCGGGTGGGCTGCGGCGCGTTCGATGGCGCTTATTACTTCGGCAGCAACCACAGGCAGGGTAAAGTACTCGCGAGCGCCCACGCGCATGAACCGGACGGCCTGCTTTACATCGGCCTCTGCCGAGTAAACCATCACACACGCGGGGCTGCTGGTGCAGATTCGCTCGACAAGATCGAAGACGTAGTCGGGATCGCTGTCCACGTCGAGGATCACGATATCGTATTGTTCGCCAACTGTCCGCGGCAGTTCGTCCAGATCGGGTGGAAAGGAAGAAAACTCGCTGGTCTTTGTGCCTGGGCACTGGGAAATAACGCTCATCAGGGCCTTGCGGCGGTCGTCATCCGGGCCAATAAGGGCGATGGATAGGGCACTTTTGAGGGGGGTGTCCGGAGCCTGGC
Source organism: Occallatibacter sp. (assembly GCA_049793195.1). Lineage (GTDB taxonomy): Bacteria > Acidobacteriota > Terriglobia > Terriglobales > Acidobacteriaceae > Telmatobacter. Next base: position 11,156 of record JBARBP010000080.1, read on the forward strand.
GAGGGTCCTGCTCGTTACTCTTGCTGTTCCCAGATTCCGTCATCTCTACCAATCCTACCCTACGTCCGGCTGCTTGTTACTCCCCCTTTCGTGGGTGCCGGGGCGGACATTGGGGCACCGCCGGGAAGTGGCTTTGTGGATTGGGAAAAAGGTGGTACTGGCGCCATAGCGGGAGGTTTGCGTCTGTCTAAGACAAGCGCAATCAAAGCATTCTGGGAAGGCGGGCCTAAGCCTACCCATATATCCCTGGCCAATGCGATCGCGGCATGGGATGAAGATGAAGCGTGGTCCGACGCGGGCTGCGCGGCGACCGGCAGGTTCGCCCGTCTTCCGCGCAGTCCCCGGGTTGGACGCTATTGGGGAGGTGCGAAGTTTACCTCGACGCTCACATTCGCGTCAGTGGATCCGGCAACGAACTTCCATTGCCGCACCGCATCCTCGGCTGCCGCAGCCAGCATACGGTTTCCGGTGATCGTCTTAACCTCCGTCACCTTTCCCTGGGCATCGACCGTGGCCTCCAGCTTCACGGCCCCACCGATCTTCATGCGCTTTGCGATTTCAGGGTAGACCGGCGATACACGCGACTTGACGGCCCGTTCGTCTGCCGCTCGGACAGGCAAGGCAATTGCAAGAATGAGAGCGAGTGCAGCGCCCTGAAGAATTCTTAATCCCACTGACCCCGAACCCAGGCGATGATTCTCTACGCGAATATGATTCATAGGACTCCGACCCTCCTGAAGATTTGAAAAACACAATGAGGTTATCGACAATCGTCAACTTGATCTTTATTAGAAGATTGCAAGTCTGATTACGAACGAGTAGAGCAGATAACAACAACGAGTGCTCCTGGAGCGGCGAACACCAAAAAAGAGGGTGGGCCAAGCACGGATTCTCAGCCCACCCGCAATGCGCGGAATTTGGAGGCTAGTCGTTGTGGTAGCTGAAGTTGACCTTCACGTTTTCGCTTGAGGCGACAGGCGAGGGAGCGAACCGCCATTTCTGGAGTGCATCCTTGGCTGCTTTGGCAAGCAAGGGGTTTCCGCTGATCGTCTTGACCCCCGTCACTTTTCCATCCGGGTTCACGGTGACGTCAATCTCCACCGGGCCGGCGAGCCTGTCATGTTTGGCAATTACGGGGTATTCCGGCGCTACGCGCACATTCACTACGCGCTGATTGGATGCCATGGCCGGCAAAGCTGTGGCAAGAGTGATCGCTAGTGCAGCAGCACCAGACATTGTTATGGCAACCCGGCGAAGACCGTCGGGACGAATTCCAGAATGAGAGCATTTCATAAACTTTCAATCCTCCACCGAGTTAAATAAACACAATGAGGTTATCGTCGGTGTGCGGAAACTTATTTAGTGTTTTTTGAGGGTTTAATTACGAAAGGAACGAAGGACAGCGGCAAGCTTCCAGGCCGTGCGTCTTCTGGGAGAGCGGCGCAAGGCGGCGCTAGAGACTTGATGTGGTACTCGACACGGCGTCAAACGTGAGATCATTTGCGGCGGAAGCGTGCTGCTGGCGCCACTGGTCGAACAGGCGTCCGTAGCTAAGGGTGATGTAGTCTTCCGGGCGAATTCCGAGGCGTTCGGCGATGCGGTCGATCCATTCGGCCGTGCCTTCGAGCTCGGCGTAGTTGCCGATGGGTGTTTCGTCTACCACGCAATGTCCCTCGCCATCCTGCCACTCGGTGCGCCATTTTTCATAACGGAATGCCGCCACCAGGCCGAGCGAGAAAAAGACTTCGGCGAGGGCGTTGCCGTCGGCGACCTCAGTCTCTGTTTCGATGCGGTGCTTGTGGCGGTCTTCGCCTGGCCCAGCATCGGGGAGACGCTTGTGGGTCAGCGTCCAGCGGCCGGCATAGCTGCGAATGCGGAGAATCTCAGTGCGGGCGCGCATTCGGCGGTCCGGAGTGTCGTAAAGAACGTTGCTCTCGAAGCTGCGAGGGGTGAGCAGCGTGAATCCCGCGACCTCGAGCTGCCGGGTGAGGCCGGGGAGGTCTGGCGCGCGAAACTTGATCTCGGTCTCGATGGCCATCGTAAAGAGCGAGTATACGGCAGAGTGCCAATTCCGGGCCAAATCGCTTTTGACAAACAGTGACGGAAAGGGAATTCGCAGGATGCGGCGGATGGCGAGAGCTGTCACCGCCGGCGGCAGGCGACAATAAGAATGTGAAGACGTTGCGACTGACGGTGGTCCCACGCCATCTCGAAGGCTCCACATCTCCCACGGCTGATGAGGCGCTGAACTGCGCGGCGGAGATTCTTCGTAATGGGGGCCTGGTGGCGATGCCTACCGAGACAGTGTACGGGCTGGGAGCGAATGCCCTGGATGCGGCGGCGGTAGAGCGGATTTTCGAAGCAAAGCAACGGCCGGCATGGGATCCGATCATCGTTCATATTTCCGACGAGGCGATGCTCGAAGATCTGGTCGTTGACGTTCCGGAGGGGGCCCGGAGGCTGATGAAGGCATTCTGGCCGGGGCCGCTTACGCTGCTGCTGCCCCGCACAGCCGCAGTACCGAATGCGGTGACGGCGGGCCGGCCACTGGTGGGCGTACGTATGCCGGCGCATCCGGTGGCGCTGGAACTGATACGGCGCGCCGGGATTCCTGTTGCCGCGCCGAGCGCGAATCTGTTTGGGCACATCAGTCCGACCACGGCCGCTCATGTGCTGCATGATCTGGAAGGGCGCATCGATGCGGTGGTGGATGCGGGGCCGACGGTGCACGGGGTGGAATCGACGGTGCTTGATCCATGCCAGAGTCCGATGGTGATCTATAGGCCGGGCGCAGTGACCGCGGAGCAGATTCGTGAGGTCGGTGGCGCGGTTGAGGTCTTCAGAAGTCCGCGCGCGTTGGCCGAGGAGCCGATGGAGGCGTTGCCCTCGCCGGGTGTGGTCCTGCGCCACTATGCACCCAAAGCGCGCTTGATACTGGTGGAAGCGCCCTTCGAGCGGCTTGGTGAGGTTCTGGACCAGAAGGCGCGCAGCCTTCCCGGTCATCGGCTGGGGATCATGCTGCCCACGGAGGTCCGTTCATCAGTAGAGAGGGCAACACTGTATGCGTGGGGCCGATGGTCCGCACCGGAGGAACTTGCGCACAACTTATACGCGGGCTTGCGCGAGTTGGACAAACGAGAATGCACCGTGATTCTTTGCCCCTTGCCGCCACCGGATGGAATCGGCGTGGCCATTCGGGACCGTCTGCGGAAGGCGGCGGTGGGAAAAGAATAGTGATTGGCGGTTAGTGATTAGAGGGACACCCATATTGGGATTTGTGGTATCCCGCGCTTTCGCCAAAAAAGCGAAAGAATAGGGCACGGGAGCCTTTCTTCGCTGTCCCCAATCTTCTTTTTGCTTCTACTGTCCTATGTCGCCGAGCTTGTACATGTATTTGATTGCGGATTTGTAAATGAGGGTCCTGGTTTTGCCGCGGACCTTGAGGGTGTTGCGGTCGTACCATTCGATGCAGCCTTCCACCTGCTCACCGTCTTCGAGCACGATGACCATGGGGGTTTGCGACTGAATCTGCTTTTGCAGGTAGAAGAGCTCGGCATGGCGCAGGGGAGCATCCACCTCTGCCATTCTGGCCGAGAATTGGTAGGGAGCCGGCGCGGGCGAATTGCGCCGGTTGCCGAATTTTGACCGGCCACCGTTGGCGCTTTCGCCGCGAGTTGGGGGCAGAATCGGTGAAAGGCTCATTGAGAAGGGTCCTCTCTCAGCAATTACGAATTTGGTGCCAGCCTTTGGTCTTGAACGCCTTAAATGGGCCGAGGGAACCAGCGACAACTCACCGGATGCGAGCGGGTGGGAATCGCTCAGGGGAAAAGTCTGCCTCACTCCAGAGGTTGCTTAACTACAAGCATGCACTGACAAACGATTCCTGTCGAGTCCCAACGCTCAGGGAATGTTTTGAAGTGCATTTAACCGAAGAGATGCCTGAGGAGCCGCGCAGGTTGCTCTTTCATCAATTGACCGCTTTTGATGCCCTGTCAAACGCGGTTAGACTCGTTCGAGGCTGACCGCCATTGAGTCCAGGGCGAGCGATCTGAGCAGGTTGCGGCGCATCCCCTGCTCCACCTGGACAAGGGAACGGGCGGCGCCGTCGATCCAGGCGATAGCGTCTTCCAGGGGTGACAAGCCCTGGGCCAGGCGATCGAGCTCGGCAGCCAGATCGAGGTTGCGGATCAGTGCTGGCGAGCCGGCCACGACAAGCAAAAGATCCTCGATGAGACTCCCCAGGGCGCGGAGGAGGTTGACGGTCTTTTGCTGGCCGTCTGCACCGGCGCGGTAGGTTTCGGTGGCGCGGAAGAGCTGGGAGTAGTCCGGTTCCCGGAGCGCGGTGTGGAGGAGGACCAGCGCGTCCTGTCGGCTGGCGAGGTAGGCGGCGAGGTCGATGGTGAGCGCACGGCCCACAGCGCCCTCGGCCAGGCGGGCGGCCAGAGCGCGGTCTTGCGACTTGAGCTCCGGGCGGCGTTCGGCGAGGAGGGTCTCGAGATCGGCGGCGGGGATGGCTCCCAGGCGGTGAACGACAGCGCGGGATCGGATGGTGGGCAGCAGCTCCTGAGGGTTCTCGGTGAGCAGGATTAGCGAGGTATGCTCGGGCGGCTCCTCGAGGACCTTGAGCAGGCTGTTGGCTGCCTCTTTCATGAAGGCTGAGGAGGTGAAGATGGAAAAGGAACGCTTTGACTCGACGGGCGGACGGTAGTAGGCCACGTGAATGACCTGGCGCACCTGACCCACCTTGATGAGCAACTGCGGGGGGTCGGGGGGAACGATGAGCACGTCTGGGTGGGTCTGGATCAGGATGCGGGTTTCTTTTTTGTCGGTTTCGCGGAGGTCGTCCCGGGCGGCGACGGCCTCATCTACGAGCACGTCGAGGTTCGCGGCGTCGGCGATGCGGGCGCAGTTGCGGCAGACGCCGCAGAAATCAGGGAGGCCATTGGACTCGGTGGGTTGCAGGCAGTTGACGGCCTTAGCGAGCATCAGGGCAAGGGTGTATTTGCCTGCGCCCCTGGGTCCGGCCAGGATGAGGGAGTGAGGAAAACGCTCGGCGCGGACGGACTCGCGCAGGTGTGTTACGGTCGCAGCGTTGCCGAGGAAGTCCTGGAAGCCCATGGAATGAGTTTAGTGGATTGAGATCCAAGATCTCAAAAGCGAGATTTCCAACTCAGGGACGAGGGCCCGTCCTTCGGGGCCCCAGACCTGGCCGATCTTCGCTCGCAACGCCGGCGCGCGAGTATATGCCGAGGCACACTAGCGAATGGGTTGTCCGACGGTTGGCAGGACAGAGTGGTACTGATACAGAACCATGGGCGGGAACTCATGAAAGCGATGAAAGTGCGGGTTCGCGTCAAGCCACGCGAGAGGCGGCTCAATCGCTGGATTGGGGTCATCGGGGTCGTCGGGGCGATAGGCGATCAGAATCCCATCACTGGGCAATTGGTTCAGCTTCTCGTACAAAGACGGGCCAGTTTCCGGCAAAGGCCTGACTTGCATCTCCGCGTAGTACTCAAAATCCGGATAGTTCCGGTTTGTATAGAGCACAGTGGTGGAAGGGAGATTTTGCTTGAGGAAATCCGAGACGGTCATTTCCTCAGATTCAGAGTGGTCGATGAAGCTCGTATCGAAACGGTGACGCGTTGGCCAGAAGCAAGACAAAAGCGCCGCCGCTAGAAGAGCGCTTCCGGCAAACCGGGTGAGTGGCCTTCGGCCCTCAAGCAGCGTGCTGAGTCCGACACCGGCGAGCAGGAACAAGGGTGGTGCGACGGGCATGCAATAGCGCAGCTCTTTATGGCTCAAGGAACTGAAAAATAGCATTACTGCGAGCGCCCAAAACAAAAGGAAAGCTTCCCATCGGCGCTGGTTCTGTCCCAGGCAGCGTTTGATCATCAGGCTCATGTTTTCTCTGGGCGCAACCAACTCCCAAACCCTTCGGATGAACCATAGGGCGAGCCCAGCAAGCGCAAGCCAGGAAAAAATGACCACAAATGATTTCACGTAGAAGAAAAAGGATTCCGAGGGGCCGGTAAAATAGCTCCATCCGGCGCGGAAGGTTGCCAGGAACCCTCCGTACCGGAGGCGCGACCAGCATAGATAGGGAACCATGCCCAGACCAAAGCCTGCACCACAGGCCAGAGCCGCACGGACGCGCCGGTTTGCCGCCAAAACCAGAAAAGAGAGCATACCAACGCTCGACAAGGAGCCGAAACGCATTAGCACGGCCAGGGCAAAACCCAGCCCGGCAAGCGCAAAGCGAAAATCAGTTTGCTTCTCGAGAGCACGGAGGAGAAGCCAGAGCGAGAGCAAGATCAAAGTGAGAGCGGGAGAATCGGTCAGCAGGCTGTGACCGGAGGTGTTGGGAACGAAGCCGCCGTTTCCGTCAGGCAAGACGCCAGCGAAGAACGGGGAGAAGGCGAGCAAGAGCGCCGCAAGCGCAGCAGAGATTTCCCCGACGATCCTGCGTCCGGCGAGGTAAAGGAATGCGGGGCCGAACGCATTCAGAGACGCAGTCACAATCCAGGCGGCATAGTCGCTATGCCAAAGATGAAAGACGCCTGCAAAGAGGATTGACAACAAAGGAGGCCGGCTCCCGATCTCGGTGTAGTTGGCTTTGCCCCAGCCGAGGAAGCCGGCATTCAGAAGGTAGACATTCTCGTCCCAGAAGTGCATCCTCGACATTCCCCAGATGCGCACGAGGAAGGCGCCCGCAACCAGCGAGGCCACAAATGCATTTTCCAGGAAGACGCGGCGTCGACGCGGATCCCATTTTTTCAATGCGATCCAATCGAGTCGCGTCATTGGCGTCCGCTCATCATTGAGAATGAAGTCCCGGCCCAGAATTAAATCCTCGGCCGGGCGGTCATTCCTTTCGTCCAGCCAGCAGCAACCGCTCTGCCACTGCTTCTACGATCTGCTCGTGGATTTCGTCGATGCTGAGGTCGCCCTGGATTAGAACAACGCGGCTGGGTTCGCGGGCGGCTATCTCGCGGTATTTGTCCCAGACACGGCGGTGGAAGGCGTCCTGCTCCTGCTCGAATCGATTTTCGTTCTTGCCGGTCTGGGCTTCGTCGCGGTTATTGCGATGGCGGGCGCGGGCGAGCGAGGCGTCGAACGAGGGCAGCAGCAGCAGGGTGAGATCGGGCTGCAGATTGCGACAGACAAGGCGGTGCAGTTCCAGCACAATCGGGGAGCCGAGTTCGCGGCCACCGCCCTGGTAGGCCTCGGTGGAGTCAGTGAAGCGGTCGCACAGGACGATTTTTCCGGCGTCGAGGGCTGGCTGAATGACCTCGTCGATGGCCTGGGCGCGGTCGCTGAACATGAGGGCCAACTCGGTGATGGGCGCGAGGCCGGTGGAGCGGGCGTCGAGGAGGATCTCGCGGATGCGGTCACCGATGGCTGTTCCGCCGGGCTGGCGGGTGATGACGGGCTGGAGGCCGCGCTTTTCCAGCCAAACCGCCAAACGCCTGATTTGGGTGGTCTTGCCCGAACCGTCAAGGCCTTCGAGAGTGATGAAGAGACCGCGCGGCATTGGGCCAAGTCTACCACTGTGACGGATGAGGGAGACGTCCCTGCTTAAGTTGTGTTAAAAGAGGGTAATTTTCCAAATGTTCTCGGAGCCGGACCCGCTGAGGTGGGCGCTCCACTGGAGTCCAACGTGAAGCCACGTCTATTTGCGCTGTTTTCATTTATCTTTTTCGCGATCGCCTGGATGCCCTGCGGTCAACTCAAGGCCCAAAACCTGACCCTGGAAGGGCAGACGGGCGGATTCCTGACGCCGACTGCTTATGTGGTCTACGCCGAGAAGGGGCAAACCTTCTCGCACCCGGCCGTTGGCTTCCATTTCATTGATGCGAGGACGGTCATCGGCAATATTGAAACCTTGAGCGTTACAGAGGGCTTTCGCAACCGGGCAGAGGTCGGCTACACGCGCAGTGTTCATCAGTTTGGAGACCAGCCCGCCACGACGGCGACGCCGCTCGGTCTGAGCAACCTGTGGAACTACTCTGGCATGAACGTCTTCCACGGCAAGGTCGTGGCTTTCAAGGACGGGCAGTTCGGCGCGTGGATGCCGGGTATTGCGATTGGCGGCGTGATCCGCACCAACGACCACTTTGTTTCGGGCGCGGCCAACAAGACGCTGACGGGAACGGACAAATCGTATACCAACGGCGACGCGTACATTGCCGTCACCAAGACCTGGGCTAAACCTCCAGTGCCGTTCCTGCTGAACCTGGGCTGGAAGGCCACCAATGCCACCATCTTCGGCATCGGCGGCCAGAGTACTCGCTTTGGCGGGCGGTTCTTCGGCGGCTTGGGCATTCCGCTGCCCCTCGGCCATGGAATCGTAGCTGTACCCTCGATGGGATTCACGCAGGAGCCCAAGACTTCAGTGAATCTGAACACCCTGCTTAACGCGGCGCTCTATCAGTGCGAGCTCTTAGGCGCCTGCAATCCCGCGTTGTACCCGCTTATGAGCGCACATATACCCACAACGCTGGACTACGCCGTGCGTGTGACGCAAAGGGATAAGCCTCACTTCGCGTTTGACATTGGCATCGGCCAGGTGGCGGGGAACATCGGTTCCATCTATGTTCCGAACCCATTTTTTAATCCAACCAACCCCGCGTTTGGGCCTCCGGTTGTTACGACGCCGGTGAATCTACAGGCTCGCACCATTTTGGGTATCGGGTTTAGCTACAGGTACTAGACGGCGTTGACGCCCGGAGTTCGCGACGGGGACTACCTTCTTTCACCTGCTAAAGCGGACTTGGGGGGGCGGTTTGATGCTCCGGTGACCCCAGTCTTGCGACTGGGGCTACCCTATATCGGCCGCTGAAGCGTGCTGGGAGTGACTGGACGTCCTGGCTCCCCAGTCATGCCAGGCTGTTTCGTTGCATCCTGTCTTGCGCGCACCTTTCCCTGTCTTGTGCTGAAATGCCGATCAAAATGCGACCTCAAGGATCGGCAACTGTTGCTGTATTGGCGAATCGGATGGTCAGGTTCACCTTTTTCGTCAAGATTTCGATTGCATACTTTATTCAACTTCGTCCAAACTTGTTGCCGGACGAATTTCTTGAGCAACTAGCCTCAAGAACCCGTGTTCCATTGGACAGACCCAAAACGCCCGGGTAGCCGTGGGAGACATTAGCCCTCCCCCTCCCCCGGTAAACGGAGAAATACAATGTCACTTCCCTCGAAGGTACGCAGTTTGATTCTTGCTGTTTTAGTCGTGACGCCGATGCTAACCCTGCCTGTTGCGCAGGCACACGCCGGTGTCTTTGTTTCCGTCGGGTTTGCACCCCCGGTGCTGCCGGTATATGTGCAGCCCCCTCTTCCGGCTGAAGGCTATATGTGGACGCCTGGGTATTGGGCCTATGGGGACGCAGGATACTACTGGGTTCCTGGTGTCTGGGTGCGGCCGCCGATGGCAGGAGTTTTGTGGACGCCCGGCTACTGGGGATTTGGCGGCGGCCTTTATGCTTGGCATCCCGGCTATTGGGGCCCACATGTCGGCTTCTACGGCGGAGTTAACTACGGATTCGGCTATGGCGGCATCGGCTTCTTTGGTGGCGAATGGCGGGGCGGCGTTTTCGCATACAACCACGCCGTGGCGAACTTTGGCGGAGTCCACGTCAACAATGTCTACGAGAACCGCACCGTTATCCAGCAGAACACGATCGTCAACAATAACCACGTGAGCTACAACGGCGGCGGTGGCATCTCGGCTCGGCCCTCGTCGATGGAGACGCAGGCGGAACATGAGAACCATTTCCAGCCGACATCGAACCAGTTGCAACATGAGAGCTTTGCCGCGCAGGATCGCTCGCAACTTGCATCGGTGAACCAAGGGCGGCCGGGTACGATGGCGTCGTCGAATGTGAATGCCTATCATCAGACGGCTGTGCAGCACGCAAGCTCGCAACCTATTTCAGCAAACGACCGGCAGGTGGGCAGCCACTACAACCCGAACAACCGCGAAGCCAATCAGGACCAGCGCATTGCCAACGGATTGCGCACGGGGCAAATGACTTCAGGCGAGGCGGCGCGGGCCGATCGAACGCAATCCGCGATCGATCAGCAGGTGCACAACGATCGGGTCGCGAATGGCGGAAAATTGACTGGGCAGGAGCGTCAGCAGATCAACCAGGAGCAGAATGGGGCGAGCCGACAAATCTACAACGAGAAGCATAATGGGAACACGATCACTCCGAACGAAGTGAACAATCGCGAAGCAAATCAACAGGCGCGGACCGCGCAGGGATTGCGCAGCGGGGAAATGACTTCAGGCGAGGCGGCGCGCAGCAACGCCAACCAGGCGGCGCTGGACCAGAAGGTTCACAACGAACGTGTGGCGAACGGCGGCGCACTGACGGCGCAGCAGAAGGCACAGGCTAATCGCCAGGAGAACAGAGACAGCCGGCAGATTTACAACGAAAAGCACAACGGCAACACGGCGAAGGGTGCTCCGAAAGGCGGGCACGAACGCTAGACAAATGCAGAGCAGGAATGGAGAGAATAAACGGCTGGCAGCGATGCCAGCCGTTTTCTTGCCGGAGCACTTTAGTAATGGGCCAGCGCGTTGCTTTTAGAGGTTATAGTCGGGGAGCGATGAGCTAAAGGATACAACTTATGAACCCCGGATGGGTTCCAATTGGAGTAGCCTAAGTGCGTTGCAGTTTTTGACCGCAGGCGCATCCGGATACGCGGCAATTTCATCGGCGACGGATTGCCTTGGAGGGTCTTTGCATCTGGGCGGATTCTTAGTTGACCAAGCACGGATGGGGACAAGAGGTTCCCAAATTCCGTAATAACCTCGCCGGGTCTCTCAGCTCAAGATGGATGAATCAGATCGACGATTTGTCTTTTCAACGACGATTGACGGATTTGGCATGAAAGTTCTGGAGGTAATTCCCATGAAAAGTTTTCGTTCGTTGCGCCTATTGGTATTCGCGCTGCTCGTCTCTCTAATTCCCGTTTCGTCGTTTGCGGGCGTCTTTATCAGCGTCGGTTTTGCCCCGCCGATTTTGCCGGTCTATGACCAGCCACCATGCCCGGAGCCCGGCCTGATGTGGGCCCCCGGCTACTGGGCATACGGTGAGGATGGCTACTACTGGGTGCCTGGGACGTGGGTGCCCGCTCCCTATGAAGGAGCGCTGTGGACGCCTCCATACTGGGGTTGGGAAGGTGGCCTCTACATGTTCCATCCGGGCTACTGGGGCCGTCATGTGGGCTACTACGGCGGTGTGAATTACGGCTTCGGCTATATGGGCATCGGGTTTGTGGGCGGAATGTGGCGCGGACACGATTTTGTCTATAACACCGCGGTGATGCGCGTGGACGACAGGCGAATTCACAACGTCTATATCGACCGGACGGTCGTGGAGCGGAACACGATTGTTAACGACAGGCATGTGGCGTTCAGTGGAGGCCCCGGCGGCATCCGGCACGATGCGGCGCCAGACGAGCGGTTTGCCGAACGCGATCAGCACATGGGCGCAACTTCGTTCCAGCAATCTCACGTATCGGCTGCGATGTCTGACAGGACATCGTACGTGAGCAATAATGGCGGACATCCGAGCAGCCTTGCGGTGCAGAGGCCGTTGACCGGCGGGGCGCAGGGATCGCCGACAGTCGGGCGGAGCAAGTCGGCTCAAGATGACTGGAACGCACCGACAAGGACCGTTGGAAGCCCGGGCAATGGCGGTGGGAACCAGGGACGGGGCAATTACAACCCGTCGAACAATAGAAACGCCGACACGCGGAACTACAGCAACCCGCAAGGGAATAATGGAAACGCCGAGACACGGACCTACAATGCTTCGCACTCGAATACGGGAAATGCCCCGGCGCAACCGACACCCCAACCTCAAAGGGCCCCCGAGTTCAGGCAAGCGCCGCAGCAACAACCGCAAATACGGACAATGCCTCAACAACAGCCAAAGCCTGCGGCACAGGGTCAGCCACACTCCGCGCCACCACCGCACCAGAACGGCGGACAGCCGCAGCACGGCGACTCAAAAGATCACCAACATTGAGTTGGTGCGCCGGCTTTAGCGGAGACAAGGCCCACGGTTCGCCGTGGGCTTTGCTACGTCAGGGCTCTGAGGTTGCTGCGGGCTCAATGCCAGCGATTTCAACTTCGAGGCCGCCGAATTCGGGATGATCGTTTTCGCGGATGCGGTAGACAAGATCGATGATGCTGCCTTTGTTGAGGGCCAGTTCGGCGCAGCGGCCGGCGAGGTCCCACCCTACGGCGCGGATGGCGCCGCTCGAAGCATGTTGAGTTGAGGAAGTGGGCGATTCCTGCGCCAACTCGAGACGCAGGTGGCGGACTTTCATGATGCGTGGCGCGGCCACCAGGCGCGCATTGCGCGCGACGAACATCGGCTCGGGGTTGCCGTGGCCGAGCGGTTCGAGCTTGCGCAACCATCCGGCGAGTACAGGCGTGATGCGGTCTAGCGGAAGCTCGGCGTGAATGCGAAGAAGGCGTTCCGGCTCGCGCGCCGAGAGATGCTCTTCCGCATAGAGGCGCAGGCGACGCTTCAGTTCCGGGAGTACTTCGGCCGGCATGGCAAAGCCAATGGCAAAGGCATGGCCTCCGAAGCGGGTAAAGAGATCGGCGCAGCTCTCGATGGCGTTGAGCAAGTGGAAGCCGTCCACTGAGCGGCCGGAGCCGTGGGCAATTTTGCCGTTGGGGCCGTCTTCCAGGCTGACCACAATGGCCGGTTTGGCAGTGCGCTCGACGACGCGCGAGGCAAGGATGCCGATAACGCCGCGATGCCAGCCGGCACCATCGATTACCAAGAGCCGGTCGGATGAGAATTCGGTCTCACTTGCGAGACGTTTCTCAATCACGCTGAGCGCCGAGGCCTCCGCATCGCGACGCTCGCGATTCAGCCGTTCAAGCTTGGTCGCGAGTTCAGTGGCGCGAAGCGAGTCGCGGGTCGAGAACAGCTCGATGACTTCGGAGGCCACGTCCATGCGTCCTGCGGCGTTGATGCGCGGCGCGAGGCGGAAGGCGACGTCGAAGCCGGTAATCTGTTTGGCGGCGGGATCGAGGGCGGCAGCGGCGAAGAGCGCGCGGAGGCCTGCACCTGCTGGGCGGCGCAATTCGCGCAGGCCGAGAGCCGCAATCACGCGATTCTCGCCTTGCAGCGGCACCGCATCGGCGATGGTTGCGATCGCGGCCATCTTGAGGAAGCTGGGCAAGGTCTTCTCGCGCGTGCGCACGGGATCGCGGCGCTCAAGCACGGCCTGCGCCAGCTTGAGGGCAATGGCTGCGCCGCAGAGCGATTTCTCGGGATAACAACAGCCAGGCTGGTTGGGATTGAGAATGGCAAGCGCAGTGGGGACGGTATCGTCGGCTTGCGTGAGGTGATGGTCGGTGATGATGAGGTCGAGGCCCAGGCGCTGCGCGGTTTCGGCTTCGGCAAAGGCGCGCATGCCGGTGTCGACTGTGATGACCAGGCGAACTCCCTCAGCATAGGCTGCCTCAAGCACGCAGGATTGAAGTCCGTACCCCTCGCGGAGGCGATGCGGGACATGGAAGCGGGCCTCACCGCCGAGCATTTCGATGGCGGTTTTAAGGAGCACAACCGCAGTGGTGCCGTCCACGTCGTAATCGCCGTAAAGCAGGACGCGCTCGCGCGCTGCGATGGCGCGCTCCAGGCGCTCGACGGCAACTTGCATTCCCAGCATTCGGAAGGGATCGTTGAGCTGGGAGAATTCGGGGTTTAGGAAGGCGTAGGCTTCGCTTACCTGGGTGATGCCGCGGGCGATGAGAATCTCAGCGAGTACGTGGGGCAGGCGGGCTTCTTTTGCCAGGGCATCGGCCGCGGCATAATCCGTTTGCGTCATCGTCCAGCGCTGGCGCGGAAGTTTGCGCGGGGGAAGAACTGGTTGCGGAGAAGAGCGTGCAGGAATGTCTGGAGCGGCCCCGGCAGCGGCGGCTGGGCTAGTCACAGAGGGTTACTCGTTCTCGTCGTCATTGTGCGAATGCGCGTCGTCGATCACGATGTCCTGGAAGGCCTCGATGTCTTCAAGAAGGGTTTGGAAGCGCTCGTACCACTCGGTAGTGGTCTCGTGGAGAAAGACAAGCCCTTGATAGACAAAGCCGAGCTGGATGTAGCCCAACATGCCGGCGTATTTGCGGAGCCACTTGGCTTCGACAAGTTCGGAGGCTTCTTCATCGGGGAAGTTCATCTCGCCGGCTTCATCGATGAGGGCGTCGAGCTCCTCGCGTTCCAGCTCCATTTCGCTAAAAGTGACGAAGGGAGCGCCCACATGCTTGGCCATCTCGACAAAGTCTTTCCAGGAATCGGGATTGCCCTGGCCTTCCCACACGATGGAGGGGATGTCGTCGGTGACGTAACCGGGAAGCCGGTGCAGACCGTGGCCCTCGATAAAGGCCACCATGTCGTCTTTCAGGGAGAGGAGGTTGTCTGAACTCATAGTCAAGCACCTATTCTCTCAGATTCAGGCGGGTGGCAAGGTGGGGAATGTGGAAAGCCGGCTGGGGACGGGGAGTTTGGAAATGGTTTTGAAACAAATGCGGCAGGTTGGCCCCGCTCCGCGGATTTGGCGAGTTGGCGGGTTCGTACGGTGGGTGACGTCGACTCTCACAGTTGAAACAGAGTCAAATCAAGGGTGGGGAGGCCGGCAAAGAAGCGCGCCCCTAGTATGGGGGTTTACTCTGGAATGACCCGGATTCAGGAGGACTATCGCTTGCCCCGCTTCGAACGCCACATTTTTGTCTGCCACAACTCAAGACCAGCCGATGCGCCGCGGCCGTCGTGCACGACGGATGGAAAGAGCGATCTGCACGCGCGGTTGCAACAATTGTCAAAAGACGCCGGTCTCAGCGGCAGGGTTCGGATCAACAAATCCGGATGCCTGGACCAGTGCGAGCACGGACCCACGGTTGTGGTCTACCCTGAGGCAGTCTGGTATGGAAACGTTCGCCCGGAGGACGCCAGTGCGATTGTTGAAGAACACCTGGTGGGCGGCCGTCCTGTGGAACGGCTGCGCCTAGCCGAGGAATGCCTGAATACGAAGACCTGCCCACATCGCGACTAGAGTCCGGGCAACGGCAGCAAGGAGCAAATGTCGATGACAGCCGATCCATTTTCAATTATTCACCGCAGGGAGTTTCTGAAGGCCGCTGGAGCGGTGACGGCGCTGAGCCTCGCGCCGACGGCATTCGCTCAAGCGGGAGGACAGGTTTCCATACTTATCGACGCCAACGATGCCGTCGCTTCCGGCGCGACAGTGAAGCGCGCGGTTGAGCGCCTGCAGAAAGCTCTCGCCGGCAAAAGCGTAACATGCGCTCTTGTGCAATCCGCAGGAGCAGTAAAGGGAACCGATTCGTGCGTTGTAGTGGCGACAGCCGGCTCCGCATTTACCAAGAACTTCCCGACGGCGAAGACGGAGATTACCGCGGCGGAGAGCGTGCGGCTGGTATCAGGACATTTGGAGGGCGTTCCTGCCACGCTGGTGTCCGGGATCGATCAACGGGGACTAATTTACGGACTGCTTGAACTTGCCGAGCGCGTTCAGTTCAACCTGACGCCGGTTACGGGACTGCATGTGTCCGAGGCGGTTGAAGAAAGTCCGGCGAACGAAGTCAGAAGCGTGAGCCGGTATTTCTGCAGCGAGCTTGAAGACAAGGCCTGGTATTACGACAAAGCATTCTGGGGAGACTATCTGGACGCGCTCGTCGCCAGCCGGTTCAACCGATTCACGCTTGGTTTCGGTCTGGAATACGACTTTCCAAGGGGCGTGACGGACGATTATCTTCACCTGCCCTACCCCTATCTTGTCGATGTTCCTGGGTATCAAGGGGTGCAGGCGGTTCAGCTCAGAGATCCCGAAGGGAAGTTGCTGTCCGTGCAAGACACTTTGAGCAAGGAAGAGCAAGGAAAGAACTTCGAGATGCTCCGTTTCATCGCGGCAGAGACGGCTGCGCGCGGGATGCATTTTCAGTTGGGTATCTGGACGCACGCTTACGAATGGACGGACAGCCCAAACGCATATCACGAAATTGAAGGACTCACCGCGGAGAACCACGCGGCTTATTGCCGCGATGCATTGGCAATTATTTTGAAGGAGTGTCCGGAGATTGAAGGCCTCACTATGCGCGTCCACGGCGAGAGCGGCATTCCAGAGGGCAGCTATCCATTCTGGAAGACGCTGTTTGAAGCCATCTCCGGCTGCGGGCGCAAGATCGAAATCGACATGCACGCCAAGGGTGTGGATACCACGATGATCGATCTGGCGCTGGCAACGGGTATGCCGGTGAAGCTCGGTGTGAAGTACTCGGCAGAACACCAAAGTCTGGGATACCAGCAATCGGATATTCGGGCTCTGGAGATTCCCAAGCCCGGCCAGGAAGGCGAGGGCCCGTTCAGTCTGAGTTCGGGCGCGCGGTCGTTCACACGATACGGATATGCCGACTTTCTGCATGAAGGCGCGGGCTACAAGGTTCTTTTCCGTTTGTGGCCTGGGACGCAGCGGCATTTGCTGTCCGCCGATCCGGAGATGGCCGCGGCATATGGACGCACATCTCATTTCTGCGGAGCGGCTGGCTTGGATCTGATGGAGCCGCTCACCTTCAAAGGGCGCGAAGGCTCGGGTCACGCAGGCGGGCGCTGTGCGTATGCCGACGAGACGCTGACGCCAAAGAACGATTGGGAAAAGTTTGAATACTACTATCGCGTCTGGGGCCGAAAGCTCTACGATCCCGAAGCGGATGCGGAGATTTGGCGCAGATCGCTTCGTGCCGACTTCGGGCCAGCGGCAGTTCCAATGGAAACCGCAGTTGCGAACAGCAGCCGAATTCTTGCGCTGATGACGTCGGCGCATCTGCCTTCGGCATCGAATCACGCATTTTGGCCGGAGATCTACACCAACATGCCGATCGTGATCGGCAGCGAGCCCTCTCCTTACAACGACACGCCGGAACCAAAGTGCTTTGGGACGGTCAGCGCCCTCGACCCGCAGATTTTCTCCACCATTGTGGAGCACGTGGGCGACCTGCTGGCCGGCAATCACAACCCGAAGTACTCGCCCATTGAAGTCGCGCAATGGATGGAAGAATTTGCGGCCGCCTCGAGCATCGCCCTGGCTGAGGCGCGACAAAAAACGACCGTTCCTACCTCGCCGGAATTCCGACGGATGGAAGAAGACGTTCTTATCCAGATAGGTTTGGGCAACTTTATTGCGGCCAAGGTGCGGAGCGCTGCGCTGTTTGAGATTTTTCAGCAGGCAGCCGACACGAGGGCCTGCACCCTTGCATTTGCCCAATACCAGCGTGCCCGCCAGGCTTGGGCGACGATGGCAGCCCGGGCCGACGCCGTCTATGGTCCCGACATTTCTTATGGGAGCGTACCCATGCGCCGAGGCCACTGGAGCGACAGGCTTCCGGCGATCGATAGCGACATTGAGGCACTGGCCAGAAAACTGGAGCCCGCCAAGCTGAAGACTGCACCGGCTGCCACAAAGGGTGGCGCGTCGGCGGGAACCGTGTCGAGGGCGATTCAGGCCGTCATTGGCAGACCCATTCGGACTTCAGTCAAGTGCGAGCATACTCCGCCCGCTGGATTGCAAACAGGGGCTCCGCTCGGCCTCGCGCTGCGGGCATCGCACTCGGCGATTGATTCGGTTCAACTCCACTATCGCCACGTGGATCAGGGAGAACGTTGGCTGCAGGTGGAGATGCCGTTCGGACATGGAGTCTTCAAAGCTGCCGTTCCTGCGGAGTACATGCAATCCGAATACCCACTGCAGTATTACTTTGAACTGCGCGGGAAAGGTGGCGAGGCCTGGCTCTATCCGGCGTTCAATTCCACACTCTCAAACCAGCCGTACTTTGCGGTCACGACAGCGAAGCACTGAGACTTTGCCGTGGGAGGCGCGGTGTTTGCGTCGATTAAGACTGCAATGGCCGCGCGCCCCACGGCAACGACATCAGGACGGCTTGCTGGATGTGGTATGGACGATATGAATCTCCGTCTTGCCCTCGTACTCCGATGAGCCTTTCGTGATCGTCACTACGACGGACTCCCGTTGGCCCTTGTTGACCGTGAGGACTGTGCCGTCGGAGGAGTCGAATACAGAGGCATCGCTGCCAAATCTGGTTTTGTAGAAGTTGAGAACCTGGTCTTTCGAATCGCCAGTGAAATAGACTGCCGAGACCATTGAACCGGTGGGCAGGCTCATGCGCATGCTTCCCTTGCCGGTTGATGCGCCGGGGTAGATGTCTGTGCCGAGGTCGGAGGCGCTGAATGTTTCGGACGTGTTTGCCGTGACCGTGCCACCGGGGGTGTGCAGAGTGACATCCGAGCCGGAGCCCGAAACGTGGACGGCATGGGCAATGCGCCACACGAAGAACCCGAAGGCCCCCGCGCCGAGGATTCCCAGTCCAATGAAGACTGCGAGCACAATCAGGACGATCTTGAGCGCGCTGTTTCCGGAACTTGCCGGAGCAGCGACGGGTTGCGCAGACGCTACAACAGCTGCCGCGGCTACGGGTGTGCCGCATGAGTTGCAGGATTGAGCGCCAGGGGACAATTCAGATCCACATTTAGTGCAGAAGCTAGCCACGATGATCTCCTTGTCGTTGAGTCTTTGATCCGGTAGATTCGCCGCTGGTTTTCCGGATAGGCCAATATACCGCAAAGAGAGTGGCTAAGTCCCGCTTTTTCATTTGTTTTCAATGTATGGAGCTGGGTTTGAGGGAAGGGGCCGGCTCCGCGATAGAAATGGTGGAGTTTGCATAGACTTCGGGCGAGAATCGCGTGGCTGATTGAGGGTCGGCGAGTCGCGCCCGGGAGAGCACGGGGCAGCGCTCAAGCTTGATCGATGTGGAACTGCGTGACAAATAGCACGGCGGCGAAGCTCACAAGGGCGTTTCGATTGATTGCCGGTTGCATGGGAGGTTGGTGTACAGGCGGCGGCCCGATGCGGTATCCTGAGCGTTAACCCATGATTTTTTCACGAGATTACATAGGGTATCTGGCCCGCCGCACGGTCAAGCACCTCATCGACGCCAAGATGATCACCACCAGCGACTTGAAGGTGACCGAGGCGCGCGTCAACGAGGGCCTGCTGGACGAACTTTCCCTTGAAGACCGCATCAACGAAGAGGTCCGCGTGATCCTTGAGGCCTACTCCGAGGAGATGCGGAAATCGGGCGCGCAGTATGCCGAGATGTTCAAGAAGGTGAAGACCGAGCTGGCGAAGAAGTACAAGGCGGTGCTATGAGGATCAGCCCCGACAAGCTCAACAAGTTGGCGCACACAGTGGCCGACACGCTGGCGGAGATCGACCAGGTTGGATTTTTTGAGGACCGCAACACGATTCGCCAGGAAGCGCGCAAGGCGCTGACGGCGCTGCTGACGGATGAGGCCCGGATCGACACTGCGGCGCGATTGAAGATTGCCAACCAGCGAAAGATCATCCTCGAGGGCTCCCAGGAGTGGGAGATTCTCTACCGCAAGTATTACAACGATGAAGTACGCAAACTGGGCATCTGAAGGGGCCTGGGTGGGCGAGTTAGGCTTGCAGCTGAGGGGCCTTTCGCCTTTGGCAGCGGAGCAAAATTTTGTTAGATTAGGAGAGCGGCCGGCGACGGCTGCCCCTAAGAGTGTGGCGCTATCGTCTAGGGGTTAGGACGTGAGATTCTCAATCTTAAAAC
>JBARBP010000081.1:0-15089 GCA_049793195.1 Occallatibacter sp.
AAGATCATGGACGTGCTCGCCGCCATCTCCGGCAACCGCGTCAACTATTCGATGAACCGCATTGGCGGGGTCAATCGCGATATCGACGATCCGGCCGCGATCCTTGCCATGATCGAGCAGTTGGAGGGCGAGATGATGCGCACCGTGATCCCCATCTTCACCACCAGTTCCACCGCCCGCTCGCGCTGCGCAGGTATCGGCATCCTTACAGAAGAAAAAGCCATCTCCTGCGGCGTCGTCGGACCCACTGCGAGAGCGTCGGGCCTTGGCCAGGACCTGCGCCGCGCCGCGCCCTATGCTGCTTACTCCGAGTTCGACTTCGAAGTGCCGGTCGAGAAGGCCGGAGACGTCCGCGCCCGCCTTTTTGTCCGCGCACTCGAAATCATTGAGAGCTGCCGTATTCTCAAGCAGGCGCTCACCAAGCTTCCTCCCGGCGAGATCAGCACCGGCGAAGAAAAATTCAAGTTCATCACCGGCACCGCAACGAGCCGGGTTGAGGCGCCGCGAGGCGAAGTGATGTACAGCGTTTCCTGGAAGGAAGGCTCCCGCAATCCGAACCGCGTCCATGTGCGCACGCCCACCTACGCCAATATGCCCGCAGTCCGATGGATGGTCAGGGGTGCTCGTCTTGCCGACACGCCGCTGATCCAGGCCTCCATCGACCCGTGTTACTCCTGCACGGACAGGTAGCCGCGGGCGGTTGACAGCCGGCCGCATTGCATCGTGTAATGTGAGTGTAGGTTGTGGTGAAGGAGTTCACCCTTAACCGCTGTCCCTCCCAATAGGCCGGACAGATGATGACTCCTGACAGGGGTTCCTGTTGCGGAGTCTTATCCCGGCGCGATCCCCGAGTCTATCTTTTGGAGCTTTGAGTCATGGCAAACGCCTGGGCTCTGTCTGCCCTTTGGGTCGGTCTCGCACTGATTGCAACGTTGCTCGCGATTTGGTTTCGCGTCGCAACGGCGCTGTCTGAAATTATCGTCGGAACCGTGGCACAACTCGTCATCGGCGCCTTTCTGGGCTCTGGCGGCCTGCTGAGCAGCACACAATGGGTCACCTACCTGGCGGGAACCGGCGCCATCGTTCTCACCTTTCTGGCCGGCGCTGAATTGGAGCCCGCGATCTTCCAAACCAAGTGGCGCGAAGCGCTGTTGGTCGGCATGGCAGGCTTCATTGGGCCGTTCCTTGGCTGCACGCTGGTCGGCCATTACGTTCTCGGCTGGAGCATCCGCTCAAGCTGGCTTTGCGGTGTGGCGCTCTCCACCACCTCGGTTGCCGTTGTCTATGCGGTCATGCTCGAACTCGGATTCAACGTCACTGACTATGGCAAGTCGATCCTTGCCGCCTGCTTCGTGAATGACCTGGGCACCGTTATTGCCTTGGGCTTGATCTTTTCGCCCTTCACCATAAGGACACTCATTTTTGTGGGTACCTGCGCGGTTCTTTTCTTCTTCCTGCCTGCTCTCACACGGTGGTTCTTCAAGAAATACGGCGGACGCGTCTCCGAACTCGAAACCAAGTACATCCTTTTCCTTCTTTTCGCACTTGGCGGACTGGCAGCGTGGGCAGGCAGTGAGGCCGTGCTTCCCGCGTACATGATCGGCGCGGTGCTGGCCGGATCCGTGGGGAAGGACCACGCCCTTGTACGGCGGCTGCGCACACTCACTTTCGGATTGCTCACGCCCTTCTACTTCATTCGCGCCGGTTCCTTTGTCTCCGTGCCCGCTCTCATTGCTGCGCCTGCCACACTGCTGATTCTTTTCCTGGCCAAGATGGCTTCGAAGACGGCATTCGTGTTCCCAGCGGTGCGCGCGCACAATCACAACGGGCATGCTGGAACCTACTACACGCTGATGATGTCGACGGGCCTCACATTCGGAACCATCTCGGCGCTCTTTGGCCTTAACCATCAGATCATCACCCAGGCCCAGTATTCATTCCTGGTGGGCACGGTCATCGCCAGTGCCGTGTTGCCCACACTCATTGCCAACACCTTCTTCCTGCCTCGCCATCTGCTGCCCCACAAGGCCACCGCAGGCCAGCCTGTGCGGGAGACCCTGTAATCTAGGAAAGGAGACAGACGCATTGCAGAAGTACTTGCTCATTGCCTTGGGAGGCGCAGCTGGTTCCATCGCCCGCTATTGGGTCGGTTCGACCATCGCAGGCCGTATCGGCGCCAGGTTCCCTTATGGCACATTCGTCATCAACATCACAGCCTGCGTCATCATCGGGTTCGCGCTCACGTTTCTGGGCAAGCGTGCCGATCTCAGCGCGGCCTGGCGCTATCTCATCCCTGTCGGCTTCATTGGCGCTTACTCCACGTTTTCCACCTACGAGTGGGAGACGCTTTCCACTCTCCGTTCAGGAGCATTTTTTCTTGCAGCCCTCTATGCCTTCGGCAGCTTGCTTCTCGGGCTCGTTGCCGTATGGGGCGGCGCCGTCCTTGCCGACCTGCTCTAATCCACTCGCCCTGACCTCGCTACCTTCAAGCGATTTGCAAGTCTGCGGCAAAAGGTGCTTCAATCCATCGTTGGCCCCATGCTCAACCAGTCGGGCTTCGCCTGCGCCGGTTTGCTCAGGCACCATTCAAGAAAGGGACTCCCATGCTCACCTCCGGAAAAGCCGTTAAAGTCACCCTCTACCTGAGCGATGGGGCCAAACACCATGGAGTTCCGGTCTATACCAGCATCCTCGACTTTCTCTTCCACAGTGGAATCGCCGGCGCCACAGTCGTGAAGGGCATTGCCGGCTTCGGCCATGCTCACCGTATGCACTCCGCGCATATTCTCGAGATCTCCGACCATCTCCCTATCAAGATCGAATTCATCGAGTCCCGAGAAAAAGTAGACGATATCCTGACGGAATTGGAGATGCGCGCTGGTTCCGGTCTCATCGAGATTCAGGAAACCACCGTAATCGTTCCCGGACAGGACGCACACTAGACCGGTGAGAACGTCCACCCCAGCGCCCGGATCTGGCGCAACATTTCACTCCAATCTGTGTCGAAGCAACAGATAGACCTTCGCGAGCCCTGCTAGGTATGGCTGCGCGCGCAATACTCAGCCGGGTAAACCCTCCGTTTCTCGACTGCATCCCTCCTGAAGGAAGAGAAAGTCGAATCGCTGCCGCACGTGAGGCAAGTTGGAGGAAAAGATCAGGATCCGGACTAAGGGGGTCTGATGCTCTTTGAACGCAAATCACAAGCTATTTTCTTTATTTTCATCATTTTCACGTATTTATCGGGCACGCTTTGCCACGCGCAGGCGGCTCTTCTTATGGAGGAGCCATATGGATTCTTCGGCACCCTGAATCCCACCGGCCACAACGCGGTCTACCTGCAGCGGGTCTGCGCGGAGACCCCAGTGAAGCTTCGGCCCTGCCGGCCGGAAGAAATGGGCACGGTCATCGCCCGTTACCAGGGAATCGACGGTTACGATTGGATCGCCATCCCTCTCATTCCCTACCTTTACTCCGTTGAAGATGCTTCCGAGGTTCCGGATCATGTGGACCGCGAAACCGTAACGCGTTTGCGCGATCGATATCGCGAAACCCATCTGCTATCCCTCGGCCCCCATCTGCAGAGTGGCAGTTTTGTTCACGGCGGCTGGACGCAGCTGGTCGGCGTCGCCTATGAGCGCCGCATCTTCGCGTTCCGCTTTGCGACCACACCGGCACAAGACGAAGCTCTCATCGAGCGGCTGAATGCCGGCCCCAATCGTTCCCACTTCGATTTGCTCTTTAACAACTGCGCGGACTTTGGACGGGTAGTTCTCAATACCTACTTCCCCAGCACCTTCCGGCGGAGCATCTTCCCTGACGCGGGCATGACCACGCCCAAGCAGATCTCCCACAAGCTGATGAAATACGCCCGCAGGAATCCGGAGTTGCAGTTGACTGTTTTTGAAATCCCGCAGGTGCCTGGCTACCGCCGCCAAAGCCACTCAAACAAAAGCATCTCGGAGTCGCTCATTACTACCGGTTATGCGGTCCCCATCGCTCTGCTCAATCCTTATCTTGCCGGGGGGCTCTTCGTTGATTACATCGTCCGCGGCCACTTCCATGTGATCCCCAGCGATCCACAGGTTCTTGGCCCCGACAATCTTTCTGCATTGACAGCCCCTACCGGCGCAACGCAAAATCCGGAAAGCGCCGGTGAACTGGCCCACAGCGCCGCTGCAGCTGTCTCCTCTGAAACCCCGGCGACCGAAACAGCCAATCCAGGCCTGGCAACTGCAAAGGCTTTCCATGAGTGAGTCAGAAAAACAGTCCCTCAAGAACCATGGGCGCGTCGATCCCTGGTTCCACATTGTTCCGTTCTTTGTTTTGATCGCCAACCTGGTCGTCTCCATCTTCTTCGTGGTCCACCACCTGAGTTTCTTTTCGGCATGGCTGGTGTTTTTGTCGGTAATCGTATTCGTCCCGTATTTCAAGGTGCGGCTCTACCCGCTTAAGGTGCAGGACCGTGTCATACGCCTCGAGGAGCGCATCCGCTTGCAGGCCCTGGCGCCGTCGGAGTGGCACACGCAGATTTACCGTCTCTCGGAAGACCAGCTGATCGGTCTCCGCTTCGCCGCCGACGACGAAGTTGTCGAGCTGGCCAAGCAGGCCCTCGAGCACAACCTGAACCGCAAGCAGATTAAAGAGCGCATCAAGGACTGGCGCCCCGACAACTGGCGCGTCTGAGCCTCCCTGACGATACAAGCTCAAAAAAAGCCGTCTGCGGGACTCCGATCAAAGAGGCCCGCAGGCGGCGTTCTCTTTCACTTTTTATATATGAAGGCTTCCTATTTATACCCTCAAACCCTTTGGGCCTTATTTCTCCTTTGGCCCCAAGCCGCCTGCTCCCGATTCGCCGTCCACTTCACCATGCCCAAGGGACTCGGAATCCAACCCGTGCTCATGCCGGTAATGCTCCACCGGCATTTTGCCGTCCCACCAGGCCCAGTTCATCGGGTAAACATCGGGATCGAGAAACACCTGGTAGAAGTGCCACACTACGATCGCCAGCATGGCTAGGATCGCCTCATAGAAGTGCACGGCCGTCGCAATATCGACCCACCAGCGCGCCAGCGTGTCTCCCACCCAGACCTTGGCCCAGATCATCACGCCGGTGAGTCCCATCAGAGCCGTGCCCCAAACGAGTGCCCAGTATTCCGCCTTCTCCGCGTAGTTGAAGCGCCCAAACTTCGGCTTCTCGCTCCGCAAGCCGAGGTAGTACATCATGGTATAAATCGCGTCGAATGCATCCTTCGGCCTCGGCGTCAGGTCGCGAATCAGCCGCCGGCCCTCCTGCACCGTGGCGAGATAAATCACGTGATAGATCCCCGCGCCGATGAGCACTACGCCGGCTACGCGGTGAATAATTCCGCGCCAATGCTCGCCCATTCCAAAGACATGAGCAAACCACGTGTCAGGAAACTTCAACGCGAATCCCGTAATCACGAGGATGATGAAGCTGGTCAACAAAATCAGGTGCTGCCAGCGCTGGTTCGCCGTCATCCGCACCATGAACGGATTCTGCATTCTGCGCCGCTCGACCGCCTTCCGCCGCCAGATGATGAAGTTGTGCAGGAACATGGCGCCAATCACAGCCAGTATCAGGACAATGTAGATCAACCGCACCCACTTCACCGCCAGCGAGCCGATATCGTGCGGATTGACGCCATCTTCCTGATGCACTTTTGTCTGCGTAAACTTCTGCGTTACGCCCTTGTGGCACTGGCCGCAGGTCGCATCCAGATTGGCTTTGTTGATCGTCGAATGCGGATCGCTTGAGGGCAGAATATTGTGCACGCCGTGGCAGCTCGAACAGTTGGCCGCAACCACCGAGCCGCCTTCCGCCGCCAGCCCGTGATAGCTGTCAAAGTAGCTTGAAACCCGGTTCCCCGGTATGCCGAACTCCTGCGAAAGCCGCACGCCCTCGTGGCACCGCGCGCACGTATCCCGCGACAGGTTCTGCTCCGCGGACGGAGAGTTCGGATCGGCATGCGCTTTGATCGAGTGAATCCCGTGGCAATCCGTGCAGACCGGCGCTTGCGCATTGCCGCGCTTCAGCGCCTGCCCATGAATGCTCTGCATGAACGTGTTGTTCACGTCCGTGTGGCACTTGCCGCAGGTGGCCGGCACATTGAACTTGTAGATCGGCGACTTCGCGTCGTTGGCCGGAAGAATTTCGTGCGCACCATGGCAATCGGTGCAGACCGCCGCCTGCTGCGAACCTTTTTCCGTGGCGCACCCGTGCACGCTCTCCTGATAGCTGATGAACGGCTGCGCGCTTTCGCCTCGCGACTCCATTAGAAATTTTTGCCCGTGGCAACGTCCGCAGGTGTATGGGATGTTCTCGTGATTCACCGGTGATTTTGGATCGCCGCCGGCCATCACTTCGTGCGCACCGCCATGGCAATCCTGGCATCCGGCAGCGGGCGCACCTTCCTTGCGCGCTATCGCATGAGCGCTGCGCGCGTAGGCCGCCTGCGCATCTGCGTGGCACTGCCCGCACGTAATCTTCTTCGGCGCAGTATCGTGCGCCAGGCTCTTCACATCGGTGTGGCAATCGACGCAGGCAAACAGCCGCCCGTGGATCGTGTGTTTGAGCTTCCCCTCGTCCACATACAGGCTGACCGTCTTCCCGTTCACATCGGTCGTCAGCGTTGAATCGGAGTGGCAAGCCAGGCAATCCGCGTCTTTAAGCTTTTGCGCTGCGTGTGCTGTTTGGGCCCAAACAAGCAGACATAGAGCGAGCGTACATGTAGTGACTCTTCGTGCAACGTTCACGCCTATGAGGAGATGCTTCGCCGCAAAATATAGCAGTGATTGGAGTCACAGGCGCCAGAACATCCTGCAGGCGGCTTCACCTTTCGGCCCTGAATGTTCTTGAGGTCCAGGCGCCCCAGGTCTCGATCTTCCGAGACCTGGGAGCCCCCTACGTTCAACAACTACTAGGACAATAAATAGCCGTGCTTTAGCTAAAATATGCCGTCAAGGTGAGCACAAGCAGCGTTAGTCCAATCGCAATCGCAATCGTCCCCGCCACCCGCGAAAAGTTGATAAGCCATGTCTGCGGGGCGTCGCCCAGCCGTCCCTCCAGCTTGCCTTCGCGCTTCAGCCGTTCATACTCGAGCGGCCGCTTGTGCTTGAACTCTTCCTCGCTCTCCACGCCCGTAAACACCACCATATCCATCGGGAAACTGTCGGGCCGCAGATGCGTGTTTACAAAATGAATCGAGAAGATAAACAGAATGGCCAGCAGCCCTTCTTCGCTGTGGATCACCAGCACCGCGTTCAAGGCCCAGCCCGGCAAAAAGTGCGCAAAGAACGGCGCAAACCACATGGCATATCCCGAGAAGCCGATCACGATCATTCCCCAAAACACCGCCCAGTAATCAAACTTCTCCCAATAGGCGTAGCGATCGAACTGCGGCTTCGGGCCAAGACCCACCATCCAGCGCAGGTGTCCGAACAGATCTTTCGCATCTTTCCAATTGGCCACCATCGAGTTCGATCCCCAGAAGACGCCCTTCTCGCGATGCAGAATGCCGCGCGTGAAGACCTCCTTCACGTGAATCAGAAATGCAATGGTCAGCACCACGGCGCAGAACTTGTGAAAGAAGAGAATCGCCCCGAATCCGCCCACGCCTTTTGCCAGTCCGCGCGCCCAGATGCTCTCGCTAAACCGCAGCGGCAAACCCGTCCCTGCCAGCCCAAGAAACGTGGTGAACAACACCGCATGCATATAGCGCTGCTGGCGCGTGAAGCGCGTGAAGAACCGCCCGCTGGCCTTTGTCGTCGTCGCTGCCGCTTGCTCCAAATCAGGCATCTTTCCCTCCATCGGTCGACTTGTTCTTGATCTGGTTGTAGCGCGAACGAATCAGCCACAGTAGTGTGTGAATCAGAAAGAACGTCAGTGTTCCGGCCAGCAGAATATTCATGAACAGGCGCACAAAGTAGAGCGCCGGATTCAGCTTGCGATCGTGCGCATTGGCATGAGGCTGATACTGCACAAAGCTCAGGTTGGCGCCCGCATGGCACGCGCCGCAGGTCTTGACCAGGTTGGCCTTGTTGATGGGCGAGCGCGGATCGCTGGCAGGCAGAATCTCGTGCGCTCCGTGGCAATCCCAGCACCGCGCCGTCTCGACGTAGCCGCCCAGCGAGCCCAGTTGCGAGTGGAATGTGTCCCTGTACGTCGAAAGCTTGTCCGTGTGACACGATCCGCAAATCGGCGTCGATTGCATGCGAAACGCCGATTCGGTCGGCTGCAGAATCGCGTGCGCCGTGTGGCAGTCCGTGCATACCGGGGCCTTCATGTTGCCACCCGCCACAGCCTTCCCATGCGCTCCTGCCATGTAGTCGTCGTTGATCTTGGCGTGGCAAGTTCCGCACGTCTTGGGAATGTTTGCCTTGAACGTCGGGCTCTCTGGATTACTGTGACTCAGGATGTGGTGTGAGCCGTGGCAGCTTTGGCAATTGGCCGCAACCAGCAGCCCTTCCTTGCTGAGCGCGAAGCCGTGAATTGAGTCCACATACAGCGGGTACACACTCGCCAGCCCATGCTTCTTGGCCATGCCCTCGGTGCCGTGACAGTTGCCGCAGGTCTTGGGAACATTCAGCGGATAGACAGCCGAGCGCGAGTCAGTTTTCGGAAAAATGGTGTGCGCATTGCCGTGGCAGCTCGTGCACGGGTGCTCTTTCGAATCCGCATGAACGCTTCCTGAGAGACCTTGCGCCTCGTCCGCATGGCAGGTTTTGCACTCGACCTTCGCCACCTGCTCCGGATGCGGATATTCCTTGATGTTCACGTGGCAGTCGTTGCATTTCAGGCCTCCATGAATGCTGTCGCCAAAAGTCTTCGCATCCACGGCGATGCTGTGCCCGTTGGCATCCTGCACCGTCGCGTCGCCATGGCAGGCCAGGCATTCCGATTGCGCATTCAGTCTGCCAGATGCTATTACGGCCAGCCCAGCCAATCCAGCAACCAGGAAACCCTGGCACATAACTCTCTTCGCCCGGTTTGCTAACGACACGTTCAAGATTTCTGATGCCCCTCCGGCTTCGCCCATCGTGCCGTCTTCTTTCTCCTGGAAAGAGGGTTTGCGAACATCTCTCCCGGCTTGCTTGTTACGAACTCCGCCCCTTGCAACTGCATCAACGTGCCAAAAACTCTTCATGCTGGGTTCGCACCTTTGAGGTGACGCCTTAGTGAAAAAACTCGCAGTGATAGGAATCACAACTCCAATGAGCATGAAACCGCGCCTTCTGTTTCCGGCAGGTGCCGCACGTCACCGATCGCTCTCAGCCACAGGCCTCTAACGCGCAAGGTCAGCGTGCAAACGCACACAAAACCTGGCTCTGCACTTCTTGCCCTTTTCCATGGCAGAACGCCGCCCAATCTACTGCTCATGGTGATGTGGGTCACATGCCAACCCATGTCCGCTAAAGCACAATATGAGCGCAGCTTGAGGACACATAAATGGCTACCGTTGCGGTACCTGAGACAAAAACAATGCTCACTCTCCCTGGTGACGCTGTCCGCCAGATTCAGTGGCGCTTTGCTGACCGTTTCGACATCCAGATGCTGGTCCAATCGGCCCGCACTGTCGCCCGCTCGACCGTCGCCCGCCTGGTTGCCGCCGGGGAGCGCAACACTCATGAGTGGACACCCGCAAAGGCCGGGATGTTCGATGCCTTCGATCGCTCGGGGATTACCGCCGCCTTCATGGAGCCGGAAGAAGGTGGCTTCATCGCCGGCCCCAAAAATCTCGCCCTCTCCCTTGCTGCTTTTGAACTCGCCTGGGTCGACGGTGGCGCTGCCACCGCCAGCCTGGCCAGCTTTCTCGCTCTCGCGCCCATCCACGAGCGCGGCACCAAAGAGCAGGTCGCCCACTACAAGACTCTCGCTGCCCCGCCGCAGGCTGGAGAGGACCGTAAGCCCTGGCGCGGCGCCTTTGCTTTGACGGAGCCCATCCCCTACGTCGGTGTCGACACCGGGATGCTCAGCGGCCGCATCAGCATCGCCGATTGGAAACCCGGCGAAGAACCCTTTCTGCAAGTCGACAAACGCGGCCGCTTCATCACCGGCATCGCTTTCGCCAACTTTGTTACCGCCGCCGTCATGTCAGAAGATCCGCGCATCAAGGGCAGTTGCGTCGTCATCCTTGAGGAAGGCGACGAAGGCACATTCGATCGCGGAACCCCGACAAAGAAACTGGTTCACCAACTCAGTTCCACCGGCGATCCGATCTTCAACATGAAGGTCCCCGCCAGCCGCATCGTCGGCGGCTACACCGTCAAGGATGGCGTCATCGTCCCCAACTACAATCACGGCGAAATTATTGAAGCCGTCTTCCGCCGCACCCGCGTCCCCGTTGGCCTGATGACGGCGGCCAAGCTGCTCTCCGCCGTCGAACCCGTCATTCGCTATCAGCGCGAACGTTTTCGCGGCGCCGAAGGTTCCCGCCCCGGCTCCGTCCGCTACGAACAAGGCATCCAGCAGCGCGAAGATGCCCTGCATCGCCTGGTCGATGTGTGGGCTACCGGCGAGGCCGCCGCCTCCCTCGGCTTCGCCGCTGCGCGCCTCTTCGACGCACTGGACCCGCTTGAGAAACACAAGACCGCCGTCCTCAAGGAGCAAGGCATTCAGGGAGGCCGTGCGGAGATCAAGGCCCTCAAGGAAAGTGAAAGGCGCGCAATCCTGCTGCTCTCGCTCAGGGCAGGCGATGCCAAATCCAGCGATCAGGACCGTGCCGAGCTTGAAACCGATCCGCTCGTCCAGTACGTCCTGATGGACGCGGAAGCCAACGTGCTTTGCCCCGCCACAAAGCTCTGGAACACCGGCCACGGCGCCAATATGATGCGCGAAGCCGTCAGCCTGATGGGCGGCTATGGGATCACAGAGGACTGCCCCGGCTTCCTAGCTAACAAGTGGATGGACGCGCAGTTGGAAGCAACTTACGAAGGACCTGAGGCCGTGCAGCGCCGCCAACTCACAGTCACCATGACCTCCGAGCTCTTCCTTGCCGAGTTCCGCACCTGGACCTCCGCCATGCGCCGCATCGCTTCAGACTGGCCTGGAACAGGCGCGTGCACTCTCGCCTCGGCCATGAACCTCTGGCTCTGGACCATCGGCTACCTTCAAAAGTCCACTGATCCGGAAGGCAACAAGCTCTATCACGGGCAGCGCCAGGGCGTGACCTTTGCATTGGCCGATGCACTCTGCTGGCTGCTCGCCTCGCGCGCGCAAATCCTCGACGTGCTCGAGTTGGAAGCAAAGGGCGCAAGCGACGCCGTGGCCGCCGAAGGCCTTGAAGGCAGCGTCCAGTTCCTCAGTGACCTCTGCCACATCCAGGCCGCGCAAGCCGCCGGCGAAGTCTCCCGCATCTGCGCCGAGCTGGTCTACGGCTACAACCGCCATCCCGCCTGGGACGAAGAAGGGCACAAACTTTGCTTCCTCGCGAGTGAGCTCGATGCTTACGAAGAGACCATGCCCGGCATCACCGCCATGGCCGTGGACGTCCTGACGGCCGATGGCAGCCACCCGCTCAAGGCCGGTCCCTGTGCCGC
The DNA here is from genome assembly GCA_049793195.1 of Occallatibacter sp. Lineage (GTDB taxonomy): Bacteria > Acidobacteriota > Terriglobia > Terriglobales > Acidobacteriaceae > Telmatobacter. The sequence continues at coordinate 11,557 of JBARBP010000081.1, forward strand.
TTGCGCCGGCTCCGCTGAATTCCTCCGCCTGCAGAGCAAATTGACAACATGCCTCAGCGGCTGCCGCCTTGCAAAAGACCGCGCGGCCGAAACAGTCAGCAAGGTCATGATTCCCGAAGCTCTGGACTATCCCGCAGCGGGGCCCGCATGAACGCGGACGCAACAACTCTGGGTGCCTTGGTCTCGTGCGCTGGGGCGGATGAGGCATTGGAAACGCTACCCGCCCCGTCTACCGACATCGAACGTCAATCGATGGAAGTCGATATCGCGTGCGTGGGCTTCGGTCCTGCAACCGGTGGCTTTCTCACCACGCTCACCCAAGCCTGGACTCATAACCCCGCCGACCCCGCCTTCGAAAGCAAGGCCGCTCCCGGAATGCCGCTGCAGATTCTCTGCTACGAACGCGCCGACGACCTCGCAGCAGGTGTGAGCGGCGTCGTTACGCAAGCCCGTGGCATCGGCGCCAGTTTCCCCGCGCTCAACCCTGCTGAAATCCCCATGGCCGCCAATGTCACCAGCGAGCGCGTGCTCTATCTGCTCGATCCGATTGGCGCCAGCCGGCGCTCCGCGATCCTGCGCATCGGCGATTTTTTCCTCCGTCTCGGCCGCGGCCTGCTCGTGAAAGACCATGCCTTCCAGCTCCCCTGGACCCCAGTCTTCCTGAACAAGCACGGCGGCCTTGTCCTCTCGATCGGCCAGTTCAACCAGTGGGTGGCCTCGCAAATTATGGCCTCCGGCCTCGTCCAGATCTGGCCGGGAACCCCGGTCGCTGGCCCTCTGTTGAATGGACAAGCAGTCACGGGGCTTCGCCTCGCCGATCAAGGCGTGGACAAATCCGGCGCACCACTCGATGAAGATCTGGCCGGCTTCATGCCCGGCATGGACATCCTCGCCCGACTCACCGTAGTCGGCGATGGGCCAGTGGGAGCAGTCGGCCAAGCACTCAACCAAAACCAAAGCCGCCCGCAGGGCGACTGGGCACTCGGCATGAAGTTCGTCATCGAACTCCCAGAGGATCCAACTGCGGAGCCGCTCATTCCGGGCACCGTCTGGCACACCTTCGGCTATCCTGAGCCCGGGATCTTCGGCTTTCTCTATGTTCACCCGGACCGTCTTGTTTCCGTCGGCATCTTCGTCCCGTCGTGGCTTAGCGACCCCAGCCGCACCGCGTATCGATATTTACAGCACTACATCCAGCATCCGGCCTTGTGGAAGGTGCTCAAAGACGGAACCCTCCGCTCCTGGGGTGCAAAGTCGCTGGAGGAATCCGGGCGCCGCGGCGAGCCGGTCCTCACCGGCGACGGGTACGCGCGCATTGGCGAGGGCTCCGGCTCGACCAACATGCTCACCGGCTCCGGGGTTGACGAAGCCTGGACCACCGGCACGCAACTCGGCGAGTCCGTACTTGAACTGCTCCACGGTGGATTGCCGTTCACGCATGAAAATCTTGCCGCCACCTATGAGAAACGCCGCCGGGCTAGTTGGGTTGAGCGTGGGGCACGCGTAGCCGAGAATGCCCGCAACGGATTTCACGGCGGAATCGTGAAAGGCATGATCGGCATGGCCCTCGCCGGTTTCACACGTGGCCGCCTCTCGCTGAAAGCCGAAATCCCTGCCCCATACAGACAGATTCGTCCCTTCGCCCCAAACTCCGCCGAGGCCGGCCAACTAAAATACGCAGCCGCGCTAGCTCGGTCCGAGGGTCGCACACTTCACGACACTCTACTCTCCGTCCGCGGCTGGCCTGAAATTCCCTACGACGGCCGCCTCCTCGTCACGCAGCAGGACGCTTTGCTGATCGGTGGCAAAGTGCAGGCAATGCCTGGCTTCGGCGACCATGTCGTCTTCCGTGACCCCGAGTTATGCATGACCTGCGCAGAGAAGACCTGCGTCGCCATGTGTTCCGGCCAGGCCATTACTGAAGGCCCCGACGGCCAACCCGCCTTCGAGCGGGAGAAGTGCGTTCACTGCGGCGCATGCCTCTGGAACTGCGCTCAATCCCCCGACGGCGAGCAGGGGAACATCGAGTTCCGCGCCGGGGCCGGGGGCCTCCACTCGGTAGAGAATTAGGTCCTTCTTTCGCAACTTGGTTCGAACATAAAGGAAAGCAGAATGCCAAATGCACTCAACATCGTAGTCTGCGCCGGAATCTCTCCCGATCCATTGCAGACTCTCGAGCCAACCTCTACCCCCACCGGCCCCGGACTCAAGAACGAAATGGTTCTTCCCGCCGTTCTCGATCCGTGGGCCGCGAGCGCGCTCTATGAAGCCGCCGCTCTCGCTGCCAAAAACCCCGGCAGCAAACTCTGGCTGGTCTCGCTCGGCCCCAAGGCAAAGCTCCAGCAGGTCATGATGACAATCGCACAAAAGGTTCTCTTCGAACTGGTCCCCATCGACGGCCCCATCGGCGGATTCCCCGACGCGCACTCGACAGCCGCCGCAATTGCTGAAACCATTGCCGCGCTCCCAGGCATTGACCGCGCCAAACTCTTGCTCTTTGGCGGATGGGAGTCGGCCACCCGCGGCGCGGGCGTCACGTTGCAAATCGTCGGCGAACGCCTTGGCATTACAGACCAGTTCTATGGCGTCGACCAGATTGACCTCCGCGACGGCGGTTCCTTCGAGGTATTGGAACGCATCGAGGGAGGTCGCCATCAGGTTTCAGTCTGCGCCGGGACGCCGGCCGTTTTGGGCTGGGCCACCGGCAACCTCGCCGAGCCGCGCAACAATCCTCAAGTCGGCATGAGCAATATGCGAACGATTATGCCCGCGCTGCAAAAGGCCAAGCAGGCGACGATCGCGGCCAACGGTCTGCGCTACGTCTCCGTCAGCCTTCCCAAGCAGCAGCGCACCACTCGAGTCGTCAAAGACCTGACCCCCGACCAGATTGCCGCCGAACTCGTCGAGTGGATCGGAGCCGAATAATGGAAACCATTCTGGTACTCACGCACGCAGACGAAACCGGCGCCACCCTCACAAAGGCCTCGCTTGAAGCCATCACCGCCGGTCAGCAACTAGCCACCGGTCTCTCCGCGCAACTCACAATCGGTATCGTCTCGTCTGACGCGACACACTTATCCAAAGGGCTGCCGTCTGCAAGACTGCTGGCCGTCAGCGGCGAAGCCATCGCGCAGCCGCGCTACGCAACCGACGCCGCCGCCTGCGAGGCAATCTGCCGCGCGGCAGCCGCCACCATCGTCCTCGCGCCCTCGAGTTCGCGTTTTGCCCGCGTATCGGCCGGAGTCGCGCATCGCCTTAACGGCTCGATCGACACTCACATCACGAATCTGAACGTCGCGGCCATAGGCGACACGGCCACCATCGAAGCCACCCGCTGGTTCTATCGCCAGCGCATCGAAGCCGTCCTGACTCGCGATGCGCGCCCCTGGTTCATGCTTCTTGACACAGGCACGAACGAACCATTCGCCGGCGTAATGAATACAACCGCGGTCGAAGAAGTAAAAGTGGAGCTCCACGTAGGCCGCACCACCGTCGTTGGCATCCGCGCTCCAAAACAGGACGAGCAGACCATC